>NZ_CP089096.1:2496415-2808467 GCF_021172165.1 Flavobacterium channae
CTGCAAAAACAGGAGTAATCCCATTGAAAACAACAGCTTTTGTTATTGGAGGAAATGCTCAAGCTGTTCCTGAAATGTTTAATGGAGATATAGACGAAGTTCGTATTTGGGATATTGCATTAAATCAAACTGATATTCAAAACACTATGAATTGTGAAGCACAAGCACAACCAGAGTTAGTAGCATATTATAAATTTAATCAGGGATTTGACAATGCTAACAATGCTCCTATCACAACATTAGCTGATGAATTAGGCAACTATAATGGAACCTTAACTAACTTTACTTTAACTGGCGCTATGTCAAACTGGGCAGCAGGTTCGCCAGTAACAACCGGAAATACTTGTGCTACATTGAGTAATTCTGATTTTACTAATACAAATAATTCAATTATGATTTATCCTAATCCTTCAAACGGATTACTTACAATAAACACTCCTGAGTCAATTAAAGTAGAAGCTTGGGATGTTTTAGGAAAATTAATATTGAGTTCAGATTTAGAAGCTGGAAGCAACAAAATCGACATTTCAAATCATGCAGCAGGAATTTATATTTTCAAAGCTACATCTGCTAACGGAGAAAGTAAAATTTATAAAGTAATTAAAGAATAAATCCCCTTAAATATTTTTATTAGTTGATTAGAATTAAAGCCGGCTTTATAAGTCGGCTTTTTTATTTCAATAGTTTTATATATAATATTTATAAAATAAAAAAGCCCTGCATCAAATGCAAAGCTTTTCATTGGTCTAACTACTAAACCTTTTGGTACTTTCGTACCTAAACAACACAACTATTTTAAATATTGTAAGAGGGCAAAAAAGCCTTTCTTTTCGAAAGGCTTCCTCTTTTACTGGCGGTCTGGACGGGACTCGAACCCGCGACCCCATGCGTGACAGGCATGTATTCTAACCAACTGAACTACCAAACCAGTGCTTGATTGCGAGTGCAAATATACTACGCTTTTTTAATCTTGCAAATATTTTTTTAAAAAAAATTAAACTTTTTTTACCTGTTTTAGCCAAACTTTTGTTTTTCAACCAAATACGTTAATAAAATTTTTTCAAAATTTTCATCAACTGAAACCGGAACATATCGTATTTGATATTGCATACAGGTTGCTTCTATCGTTTTGAAATAACTTTGTACTTCTTTTTGATACATTTCTTGGGTATTTTCAGCAAATAAATTGATCTCTTCTCCCGTTTCCACATCAATAAACTTACGTGGCGTATTATCAAAACTAAAATTTAACTCCGTTTTTTTATCATAAACATGAAAAACAACTACTCGATGTTTGTTGTGTTTTAAATGCTGCAAAGCTTTAAATATTTTATCGTTGTCTTCACTCTGAAACATGTCGGTAAACAAAATTACCATAGAGCGACGATGAATATTTTCTGCAATTTGGTGTAAAAAAGTAACAGTATCGGTTTTACGAGTTGTTTTGTTTTGCATTAAAACTTCTTCGAGCTTATTTAAAATCATCCTATGATGACGCTCGCTCCCTTTTTCAGGAGAATAATATTCATATATATCCGAATAAACACTCAAACCAACAGCATCCCGTTGTTTTTTAAGCAAGTTCATCAACACAGCCGAAGCCAAGACAGAAAAACCTATTTTATTCTCGTAAAACAGCTGATTTTCCTTCAATTTAGGATAATGCATCGACGAAGAATTATCAATTATCAAATGACAACGTAAATTGGTCTCCTCTTCGTATCGTTTTGTGTACAATCTGTCTGTTTTGGCAAACAATTTCCAATCGATATGCTTGGTACTTTCTCCAGGATTGTAAATTTTATGTTCGGCAAACTCAGCCGAGAATCCATGAAAAGGTGATTTGTGCATTCCAGAAATAAACCCTTCAACAATTTGATTGGCCAATAATTCTAAATGCTCAAAACTGGATATTTTTTCTAAATGCGCCTCTAACTTCATATCGTAAAGATAGTGAAATCTATCAAAAAAGGCCTAACTTTCGTTAGACCTAATTCTACTTAACAAACCCACCCTAAAATCAATAAATCTTTAGTATTTTGTAGAAACAAATAATTCTGCAGATCTAATTTCGGCAATAGCCGTATTTAAAGCTTTTTCTCTAATTACCACCCTCCATTGTCCATTAGGATTTTGATCATTAAACCCATCAAAATCATATACTACTTGATTCGCAAAAATTGAAGCAGAACTAATATCTCCAAACGAAAAATAATTTCCTGTCATATTGTTACTTTGTGTCCAATCATCAAAAGTTAGCGGACCATTATCTGTTAACTTAATATCAATTTCTACTGTACTAGGGGTATATTGAATCATATTTCCCATCAAAGGCAAAACTTGATTAGATGGAGAAATTAAATAAAAATCTAAATTATTTAAATTATAAACCGAAGCTTTTAATTTAAGTTCAATTTCATTCGTTCTTCCTTCTAACCCTGAAACTATTAAATTATCACTTACTTCACCGTAATTCGAATATACTGCCCAATTAGCTCCATCACTAATTGCAACAGATTCTAATGGCGTATAAATAGTTTCTCTATCAACAATCTCTTCCTTTGTACAAGAACAAAGTGTTATAAATATTCCTAATAACCAACTTACTCTTTTAATTGTTTTCATAATATTCTTCAAATTATTTAGTTTCTAACTTCTCTAATCGATTTAATATCTCTTTATTTATAGCTTCTAATTGCTTTATTTTTTCATTTTGTTCTTCGATGATTTGTTGTTGTTCTTGTACTGCTTTCACTAAAGGAACTACAAATTCTGCGTAGCGCAAACCATAAAGACCATCTATTTTTTTTGGCGCATCAATTCCACTAAAATCAAAATTTAAAGATTTTGCTGTTTGAGCAACTTCTTGAGCTATGAAACCAGTTTGTTTAATATTTTCAATATCGTATTTTCCTTCCCAGTCTTCGTTAGCTTCTTGTTTGTCTTTGTAAATAATTGCATTTTGTTTATGAATGTCAAGGTTGTAAGTTACAGGTCTTAATTGTGTTATAAAATTTAACCCCGGAACATCTTCTTTTATATTGTTTTTTATTCGCTGATCGCTATAGGTTGTAAAATTAACTTGCCCACGAATAGAAGCTACACTAGTGTTTCCGATTTCAACCATATTGCTAGTAGAAGTACCTCCCCCTACATTGTAACCAAGTCCAGTATAATTATTTAAAGATGTTGACGATGTTGGATAAACATTATAGCCAACAGCTGTGTTTTGATAGCCCGTAGTATTATTGAACAATGCCCTATTACCAAGTGCTGTATTTCTATAACCAGTGGTATTCGCATTTAATGCATAATTACCTAAAGCTGTATTTTGAATACCATTGCTTGTAGAAGTTGGGTTATTATTCAACAAAGCGTCAACACCAACTGCTACATTATTAGTATCAAAAGCAACATTTCCATTACTAAATTGTTGATTAGACAAGGCTCTATATCCAACTGCTACATTATTACTTGCCATTTTATTATTAAACATTGAACCGTTACCAAATGCAGAATTGTAATTACCATTATTACCATTTAATGCTCTATATCCAAAACCAGAATTATAACTTCCTGATGAATTTCCTAATAAAACTTCTGAACCATGGGCATTATTTTGCGTGCCAGTTGTGTTTCCAAATAAAGACAAGTACCCAAATGCGTTATTGTATTCGCCAGTTGTGTTTGAGGATAATGCACGATCTCCAACTGCACTATTACCACTTCCTGAAGTGTTTTTTGATAAAGTTCTAAAACCTATTGCGGTGTTAAGATTACCTGTATTATTTGCAGGAGTCGAAGACCCTTGTATAGCCTCAAAACCAACAGCTACATTATGATTTTGATAAGCCGTGGCAGTATTATCAGCATATTGCATTGCTCTAACTCCAATAGCTACTCCATTTGATCCAGATTTATTATTAAAATAAGCAAATCTCCCGATAGCTATATTTTCTGTACCAACGGTGTTTTCATACAAAGCACTTGATCCAACAGCAATATTAGAATCCCCACTCGTGTTTTTTTGCAAAGCATAAGACCCTATAGCTGTATTTAAGGCGCCACTATTATTCATAAAAGCTTCAACACCAATCGCAACATTGTGAGAACCAGAATTAACAGCTTGCCCTGTAGTAATGCCTAAAAAAACATTACCTCCTGTTCCTTCTCCAGTATTGGTATCTATTCTTCCTGCATGCTGATTGTTTACACGAAAAAACAACGATTTATCATCAGTAGTTCCTAAAAAATTGGTTGTCGGATTTGTTCCAGTATTCCCAGTTAAACTCCATCCTGAACCATTCCCAAATCCTTTCCAACTCGTAGTTGTATTATCCCAATAATAAAACCCAGGTTGATTTGTTCCAGAAGTTGTAGTTAAATAAACTAGCATTCCTTGCTGTAAAATAGTTGGATTAATTGCTGGAAAAGTATCTATTTTTGGAATTAAAACACCATCAGTATTAGCTGGCACTGCTTGATTACTAGATTTTATTTCTAATTGTGCTGCTGGTGTAGCTGTGTTAATCCCTACTTGAGAATATCCTGCAGTTACAATACCTAATATTAAAAAATAGAACTTCTTCATTTTTTTATTTTTATAGTTGATGCAGCAAATTTCATTCGTTTAATTGCTTTATAAAAAGCAAAAAGGACAAACGACATTTTAAATACACCAACTACATATCGTTTTAAAAAAAACAAAAGCTCTGTAATTACAGAGCTTTTAAAAATTATTTATTTCTTAGTTTTCTTCTTTTAAAGAAATTACTAAAGTCTGGATTATTTATAGGAATTTCATCATCTATTCTACCTAAATTAAGCTCTTCCATTTTAACTTCTTGAAAAGGAATTGACCACACATTTTCATCTTGTGTACCAAAAGAGTTTGTTCTTCCTTTATACATTTTTCCACTAATTACCAATGGTACATCGCAAAATATATGCATTGAACCATTTCTTGAATGTTCTGTTACGTTATAACTAGGATTCTTTACACTAATTATATCTACAATTCTCATATCTAAAACTGAATTTGGAGGTGTAAGAAGATCTACTTCCATATCCGAAAATAATTTTCCATCTAAATCGTAAAAATGAATAACTATTCTTGCGCTTGTATTATTATAATTATGAACATAAAAAGTAGTTCCGGTGTGGGCTTTGTGACCTTCACCAAAAATACCTAGACTATCTTTCCAATATGGAGTTACGTATTTGTACTTACTCATAAGATTATTTTTTATATTTAATAATATCACAAACCTAAATAGCTATTAAAATGAAAACAAAACAAAAAGGACAAACAACATTATAAATACACGAATAAATGTTTTTAGAAGAAATTTTCTATATTTGAGTATAATATTAAAGTATGCAATCATTTAACTGTATAATTGTTGATGATGAAGAAATAGACAGACTCCTGGTTATTTCTTACGTTAAAAGATTTTCAATTTTTCAAATAGTTGGAATATTTGAAACTGCTGAAACTGCATTAGCGTTTTTAGAAACCAATTCAGTTGATATTGCTTTTCTAGACATTGAACTTCCGGGAAAATCTGGCTTAGAGCTTCGTGAAAAAGCAAAAGAAATTCCTGCTTGCGTTTTTATTTCATCTCATACAGAAAGTGCGGCATACACTTTTGAATTACAAACATTAGATTTTATTGTTAAACCGTTTAAATTTCCTCGCTTTGAACAAACTGTACAGCGAATTGTGGAGTTTATGGAAATTAAAACAAAAGCAAGTTTGTTTGAAGCTTCAATAGGTGGTGATGTTATTTACGTAAAATCTGGTCATAGCCAAGTTAAAATTAAACTTCATGAAATATTATATTTAGAAGCTTTAAAAAATTATACCATTTTGGCAACTGAAAACAAAAGACATTGTGTTTTACAAAATTTAGGCGAAATCCTTCAAAATGAAAATTTTCAATCGTTTATAAGAATTCATCGCAGTTTTGCAGTTCAAAAACAATTTATTCAAAAGATTAATAGTCAAGAATTAGTTTTAAAAAACGATGTCTCTATACCTATTGGACGAAGCTTCAAAAATAACTTAAGTTTGGTTTTATGAAAGGCTACTTTTTGTTAATTTTTATATTTTTTTCATGTTTTGTTATTGGACAAAATGAACCAAATCTTACAAAATTTAAAACTCAAAAAGAAAAACTTCAAGCCTGGGCAGATTATTGTGACGAATTTCTTGCCGTTGAAAACTACAAGCAACTAAGAATTGCTGGAAAAAAAGGCATACAACTAACTTCAAAAAATGATTTTTATAACTTGTCACTTTTCAATTTCTATCTAGGTGTTTCATTTGATTATGGCAGTGAAACAGATAGCATATCCTATTATCTAGAAAAATCAGAATTATTTGGAAGAAAAGCTAAAAACAACAAAAGAGTTGTAGAAGCATTAAAACAAATGCTTGTGTGCTATAAAAATTATGGCGCAACCAAAAAAAGAGAGCGTGTTTTAAATGAGCTACAGAATGTTATTGACACTTCAAAAAACGAATTAGAGAAGAGTAAAATCTTAGCTGAAATATCAGATTATTATATTCACATAGGACAATATGAAAAAGGATTACAATATAAAATAGAAGGTTTAGAAAAACGAAAAAAATATTTAAATAAAGGCAATTATAACGATACAATTAATTTTGGTGTACAGTTAGTTAACATATCTGAGCTTTACTACACTATGGATAATCTTCCAAAAAGTTTGGAATATTTAATTGAAAGTGAGCCTTATTTATCAAAATACAAGGAAGGCATTGCTGCTGTTCATAACGATTTTATTTCTATTTATTTAAAGCAAAATAATTTAATAAAAGCAGAAGACAGATATTCTAAGTTTAAGTTATTTTTAAAAACTGTTGATTTAGGTGATTGTTTTGAATATTTTATTCAGAGTAATTTACTTTTTTCAAATTATTACTTAGAAAAAAATCAACCTATAAAAGCGCTATTCTACGCTAACCAAGCCAATTCTAATGTAGAAAAATACGCAAGTGATTTCACTAAAGCACAAGTAAATCAAACTTTTGGTAAAATTTATTTATTCCAAAAAGATTATAAAAAAGCATTACCATATTTGATTTCGTCAGAACCTATTATAAGAGAAGACTCTCCAGAAGCAAACTGTGTTTTACAAAAATTATTAGCACAAACTTATTTAGGCATCGGAAACACCAAACAAGCCTATTTTCATTTAAACAATTATGCCGCATTACAAGAAACCTTATTAGCAGAAAAAACAAAAAAGAATCTTGCAGAAATGGAAGCCAAGTACCAAAATAGTGTAAAAAAACAAGAAATAGCAAACAAAAACCTTCAAATAGACGTCGCTAATAAACAAAAATACTATTTAATTGCAGGTCTTTTATTATTAACTATAATTGGAGGCTTACTATATTATCAAAACCTAAACAGAAAAAAATCGAATCAAAAACTGCTTCTTTTAAATAACGAACTTGAAGAAGCCAACAACGCTAAACTGCGATTTCTAAACATTTTAAATCACGATTTAAGAAGTCCGGTTGCAACGTTAATTCAATTTTTACATCTAAAAAAAGAAAGTCCAGACTTATTAGATGAGGAAAGTAAAGCGCGTTTGGAACAAAAAACAATTGATGGAGCGGAAAATCTTCTTAACTCAATGGAAGACATTTTGTTGTGGAGCAAAGGACAAATGGAAAACTTTAAACCGCAACCAGAAAAAATCAATATTTCTGATTTATTTCATGATATTAAAAATCATTTTTCTAGCGCTGAAAATATTGCCATTCAATTTGAAAACAATTCAAATATAAAATTGTTTACCGATCAGAATTTCCTTAAAACCATCATGCGAAATTTAACCGGAAACGCTATAAAAGCGCTTGAAGGCATTGATAACCCAACTATCAACTGGAAAGCTTGGAATGAAAATAACAGAACATTTATTTCCATTACTGATAATGGCAAAGGAGCATCAATAGAACAATTTAAAGCACTTTATGATGAAAAAGAAATTGTTGGAATTAAAACAGGGCTTGGACTTCATTTAATTCGTGATTTAGCTAAAATGATTGATTGTGAAATTAGCCTAGAAACATCGGAAAACAAAGGAACCAAAGTTGTTTTAAGAATATAAAAAAAGGCCCAACATACGTTGAGCCTTTTTTCTTCTTTTTCAAATATTATAATAATGCATCAATTGCATCTGTATAAGTCTTTTTAGGAGCAACTCCTACTTGTCTTCCAACAACTTCTCCGTTTTGAAATACTAATACTGTAGGAATGTTACGAACTCCGTATTTTGCAGCAAATTCTTGGTTTGCATCTACGTCAACTTTACCAACTACTGCTTTACCTTCATATTCTGAAGAAATTTCGTCGATAACTGGACCAACCATTCTACATGGACCACACCAAGCTGCCCAAAAATCTACTACTACTGGTTTATCTGATTTTAATACTACTTCATCAAAAGTAGCATCTGTAATTGCTAATGCCATATTTTTAAATTTTAATTTACTTTATTGAGTAACAAAAATAGCTATTTATTTTTTACTAAACCAAAAACTCAAATTGCTTTTATTTATTAGAGTATATACAAAACTGATTTATAATGCTTTTAACACAGCTAATAGTACATTTCCTTCTAATCGCTTTGAATAATTAGGATTTATGTATAAAAATTCAATTTCTTGTTTTTCATTTAAAACATAAATCGTTGGAACTGGTAAAAATCCTGGATTTTTATCTTCCGAATATTTCTTTAAAAACCCTTTTTCATTTTTAAAAGCAATGCCTAAAGCTTGAGCAAATTTCCCTTCACTATCAGAATACAATTGATATTTCAATTCTTTTTTATCTTCAGTTTGCTTTAAAAAAGATGGTGCATCAGGACTAACTGCTACAACTTGATAACCCAATTCAATTAACTGATTTTCTATTTCTTGCATATCCGCTAATTGTGAATTACAATACGGACACCAACCTCCTCTATATACAACTAAAACAGTTTTTTTATTAAAAATTTTGTTGCTAGTAACCTCTTTTCCGTTGCTATCATGCAATGGAATATTTGGTATTTTTTCTCCTATTAATAATGGCGAAATGTTTTCTGGAGCATCGGCAATTTGAGCAAAAGAGTTTATAGCAAAACTCAATACAATTAATGTTATAATTTTTTTCATAGTGATATTTATTTATAACACAAATTTCGAGTTTAACACGAAAACAAAATGTTAGCTAAACAACAATTAGTTCAATTTAAAATTAATTTGCATTTTTTCTAACTCTTGAAGCAATTCAGAAGAAATTTTAACCTTAAGTTTTCTACTTGGCATTGAAAGTTTTGTTTTCACAATAATTTCTTCTCTTTCTACAGGAATTTCCATCTCCATTTCTGGAAGTTCTCCAGTTTCATCTAAAACATCATCATCTATCTCAATTGTTGCAGGAGCAACCGGAACATCTTCAACAATTCTTTTAATTCGTTCCAATTCCATTACCTCAAAAGTTACCGAATTATCACCTTTGTTTTCTGAAAACACCCTGTTCAATTCAGCAATTAAGTTTTCTTTCAATTCATTAATTGGGAACATTAAAATTAATTTCTTGGCAAATGTTGGTAAAACATCAGCTAACATCTTTGCGTCTAAAAACTGAATTCTCGGATCTGATTTTTTACCTGTTTCTCTATTAACCCAACCTTCTTTTACATTTATTTTAAAGAATACAAATTGATTTTGTAACAAAAAATGTCTGTATTTCAAATACTCTTCGTCAAATATTCTGAACTCGTAACTTTCGTCATAACCTTCTAAATTGAAGGTTGCCCAACCTTTTCCGTTTTTTGCTGTTCGATGTTGAACATTGGTAACAATTCCTCCAAAAGAAAGGTTTTTACCTAAATGTTGTTCAAGATTTTTAAGCGATTCTAACTTAGCATTACAGAAATATTTCATTTCAAATTTATAATCATCCAGAGGATGACCCGAAATATAGATTCCAACTACTTCTTTTTCTTTTGCTAATTTTTCCATTGTACTCCATTCTTCAGATGGTGGCACTTGAGGCTCAGCAATTTGTACTTCAGAAGTATCCCCAAACAAACTTACTTGAGAAGAATTTTCATTTTCTTGAAATTTAGCTCCATAACGAATTGCTTTTTCTAAGAAAGTAATTCCGTCACCATCATGATGAAAATATTGGGCACGATGTGTATCTGAAAATCCATCAAAACCTCCAGCCAAAGCTAAGTTTTCGAAAGCTTTTTTATTGGCAGCACGTAAATCGATACGTTTTGCTAAATCAAAAATCGATTTGTATTTCCCGTCTTTTCTATTGTCTACAATTGTTTGAACAGCTCCAGCACCAACACCTTTAATAGCTCCCATTCCGAATCGTACTGCATAATCTTCATTAACCGTAAATTTATAGTACGATTCATTCACATCTGGACCTAATACAGCTAATCCCATTCGTTTACATTCTTCCATAAAAAACGACACTTGTTTGATATCGTTCATGTTATTTGAAAGCACCGCAGCCATATATTCCGCAGGATAATGCGCTTTTAAATAAGCAGTTTGATAAGCAATCCAAGCATAACAAGTAGAGTGCGATTTATTGAATGCATAACTTGCAAAGGCTTCCCAGTCGGTCCAAATTTTATCTAATTTTTGTTCGTCGTGACCGTTTGCTTTAGCTTGATCAATGAACTTAGATTTCATTTTATCTAAGACATCTTTCTGTTTTTTACCCATTGCTTTACGAAGTACGTCGGCATCACCTTTTGAGAAATTTGCCAATTTTTGCGACAAAAGCATTACCTGCTCTTGGTAAACCGTAATTCCGTAAGTTTCAGATAAATATTCTTCACAAGCATCCAAATCGTATGTAATTGGTTCTTCACCATTTTTTCTACGAACGAATGAAGGAATATACTCCAATGGTCCTGGTCGATAAAGCGCATTCATAGCAATTAAATCTCCAAAAACATTAGGTTTTAAGTCCTTCATGTATTTCTGCATTCCAGGTGATTCGTATTGGAAAATACCAACTGTTTCACCTCTTTGGAACAACTCATATGTTTTAATATCATCAATCGGAAATTCGTCAGGATTCAATTCAATTCCTGTGCGATATTTTACCAATTTAACGGTGTCTTTAATTAAGGTAAGGGTTTTTAATCCCAAGAAGTCCATCTTTAACAAACCTGCACTTTCAGCAACTGAGTTGTCAAATTGGGTTACATATAAATCGGAATCTTTCGCGGTGGTAACTGGAACGAAATTGGTAATATCATCTGGTGTAATGATAACTCCACAGGCATGAATTCCTGTATTTCGCATAGAACCTTCTAACACTTTTGCCTGCTGAATGGTTTCTCCTGCTAAATCTTCTGAATTGGCAATTTCGATTAACTCTTTAACTTTGTCAAACTCTTCTGATCGAAGTGCCTTTTTTACTTCACTTTCATCTTCTGCTAAAAATCGTGCTAAATTCCATTTAGAAGGCATCATACCTGGAATCAATTTAGCAATTCTGTCAGCTTCAAAAAGAGGTAAATCCAATACACGAGCAGTATCTCGAATGGCCGATTTAGTTGCCATTTTACCATAAGTGATAATTTGCGCAACTTGATTAGCACCATATTTATTGATTACATAATCCATAACACGACCACGACCTTCATCATCAAAATCGATATCAATATCGGGCATGGATACACGGTCAGGATTTAAGAAACGCTCAAAAAGCAAATCGTATTTGATTGGATCAATATTCGTAATCCCCAAACAATACGCAACAGCAGAACCTGCAGCAGAACCACGTCCTGGCCCAACGGAAACATCCATTTTTCTAGCTTCTGCAATGAAATCCTGCACAATTAAGAAATAACCCGGATAACCTGAGTTAGAAATTGTAAGCAATTCAAAATCCAAACGTTCTTGAATTTCAGGTGTGATTTCACCGTAGCGTTTTTTGGCTCCTTCCATGGTTAAATGCTTCAAATAAGCATTTTCACCTCTTACACCTCCGTCTACTTTATCTTCTTCAACTTCAAATTCATCAGGAATTTTAAATTTTGGAAGTAATACATCTCTATATAAGGAATAGGGTTCAACTTTATCGATAACTTCTTGAATATTGATAATAGCTTCAGGTAAATCAGCAAAAAGTTGCTTCATTTCATCACCCGATTTAAAATAATATTCTTGATTCGGTAATCCGTAACGATAGCCGCGACCACGACCAATAGGAGTCGCTTGTTTCTCACCATCTTTTACACACAATAAAATATCATGTGCATTGGCATCTTCCTTATTTACGTAATAGGTATTATTAGTAGCAATTAGCTTTACATTGTGTTTTTTTGCGAAAGCAATTAATGTTTGATTAACACGATTTTCATCTTCTTGCTTGTGACGCATTAATTCCAAATAAAAATCAGAACCAAACTGTTCTTTCCACCAAACTAAAGTTTCTTCTGCTTGGCTTTCACCAATATTTAAAATCTTACTTGGAATTTCACCATATAAATTTCCGGAAAGAACAATAATATCTTCTTTATATTTTTCAACGATAGTTCTATCAATTCTTGGCACATAATAAAAACCATCTGTGTAGGCAATAGAAGACATTTTGGCTAAATTATGATAGCCATTTTTATTTTTAGCTAATAGGACAACTTGATAGCCATTGTCTTTTTTGGTTTTGTCTTTATGATCGTCACAAATATTGAACTCGCAACCTACAATAGGCTTTATTTCAACATCTGTAGGTTCCTCTCCCGATTCTATCGCAGCTTCAATAGCTGGTTTTACAGCTTTATTATGATTTAAAACTGCGCTTACAAAATGGAAAGCTCCCATCATATTACCAGTGTCAGTCATAGCAACCGCTGGCATTTTAAATTTAGCCGAAGCTTTAACTAAATCATTAATACCAATAGTAGATTGTAAAACCGAAAACTGGGTATGATTATGCAAATGAGCAAATGCCGCATCTTTTAAATCTGATTTTACTTCATCAGAAATAATAGTTTGAGCTTGTTCTTGTTCAATTTTCTTTAAACGAGCTCTTATTTCATCAGAAGCTTGTTTTAGATTGATATGTTTTAACCCAATTAGCTGAATTTCACCTAAATTTCTTTCGCGAAAACTTCTAAAATATTCAGGTGCAACATCTAATTCTTCTTTAGTAAAAACTTCTCGCTTTATTAACTCTAAAAAGCATCGCGTTGTTGCTTCAACATCGGCTGTTGCATTATGTGCTTCAGCAAAAGGTTGGTTAAAAAGATATTGATGTAACTCTGTTAGTGTTGGTAATTTAAATTTACCTCCACGACCCCCAGGTAATTTCAACAAATTAGCGGTAACTTCAGTACAAGTATCCAAAACTGGCATTGTTGCTAAATCTGATCCAATATTCAAACGATGAAATTCACATCCCATAATATTAACATCAAATCCAACATTTTGTCCTACAACAAACTTTGTTTTTGACAGCGCAATATTAAATTTCTCTAAAACTTCAGATAGAGAAATTCCTTGCTCCATTGCCAATTCAGTAGAAATACCATGAACTCGTTCCGCATCATACGGAATATTAAAACCCTCAGGTTTTACCAAATAATCTTGATGCTCTATTAAATTTCCCATTTCATCGTGCAATTGCCATGCAATTTGAATACAACGTGGCCAGTTGTCAGTATCGGTAATAGGTGCCGACCAACTACGAGGTAATCCTGTGGTTTCTGTATCGAAAATTAAGTACATCTATCTGAATATTAAGCTAAAGAGAAACTGCAAAAACAGTTTTTGCATGAAAACAAAAATACATTTTAAGTTACGGAATGACAATTTAAGTTATCAACAAAAAACAAAAAACCACCTGAATTTCTCCAGATGGTTTTGAATATTTTTAATGATACCTTAAAAACTTGAAAGCGGGATTTTATAGAAAACTCCTTCTGAAAAAGTAATTACATCACCATTCTCATTAACAGCGTTGAATTTATATGTTCCAGTGAACAAACCATTTTCTACTTCTTCAATTTTAATTTCTCCATTACTTTGTTGGATATTTAACACTCTAAAAGTTGCATTATTATTTCCTCCAACAATTGTGATAAGATCACCTGGTGTATAACCAACTCCTCTTGCCACAACAGTAATTGCAGTTACCGTTCCATTTGTAGTTTGAGTCGCTACTCTTAATCCAGAACCAGTTCCACCTGTAGTTTGAGCTCCACCTGTATTTGTTTGATAACCTGTTCCTCTATTAATCATGTTAGAAACTTTAAAAGCTGGTCCAGTATACAAACCTGTATCATAATAATCCGAAACACCATCTACATCATTAGAATAAGATGCAAAATTATTTTGGTTAGTTGTTCCTAAAACATAAGTACCAGGATTTGTACTTGACGTTTCTAAAGTAACCGTTTCATATTGATTATAAGCAGTAATTGTCATAGCTCCGCTAGCATCTACAGAAACTCTTGCTTCATTTGCTCTCCAATAAACATCATTTTGCTTTGCTTGAAAAGAAGGATTATTAGATTGAAGATTTTCCTCGCAAGAAGACATCATTACAACCAAAGCCAATAAAGAAACTATTTTTTTCATCTTAATTTTAAGTTCGTTTTACATGTGGGTAACAAAAATAACTTTTTTATTGAATATAATATCATTTCTTTAAAAAAATATTTTTTGCATTCATATTAATTTGTATTGCAAAGTTTTATATATTTGCACCCTTAAATAACCGAGGTCGAGAACCTCAAATTAATCACAAGATTATGTCAGTAAAAATTAGATTACAAAGACACGGAAAAAAAGGGAAACCTTTTTATTGGGTTGTTGCAGCAGATGCAAGATCAAAAAGAGATGGTAAATTCTTAGAAAAATTAGGAACTTACAATCCAAACACTAATCCAGCAACTATCGATTTAAATATCGAGAAAGCAGCTCAATGGTTATTCAATGGTGCTCAACCAACGGATACTGCAAGAGCAATTTTATCTTACAAAGGTGCTTTATTAAAACACCACTTAGATGGAGGAGTTCGTAAAGGTGCTTTAACTCAAGAGCAAGCTGACGCTAAATTAGCTGCTTGGTTAGAAGAAAAAGCTGGAAAAGTTGATGCTAAAAAAGCTGGTTTATCAAAAGCTGATGCTGATGCTAAAGCTAAAGCTTTAAAAGCTGAAAAAGAAGCAAACGAAAAACGTATTGCTGCTCAAGCTGAGGCTGCAAAAGCTGCTGAAGCTACAGAAGAAGTTGCTGAAGAAGTAGTTGAGGCTGCTGCTGAGGAAGCTCCTGCTGTTGAAGAAAACAACGAAGAAACAGAAGCTTAATATTATAGCGATTCCATGCGTAAAGAAGATTGTTTCTATTTAGGTAAAATCGCGAAAAAATTTAGTTTCAAGGGTGAAGTATTGGCGTATTTAGACACCGACGAACCCGAAATGTATCAAAATTTGGAATCAGTTTTTGTTGAAATCAACAAAAGTCTGGTTCCATTTTTTATTGAAACTAGTTCACTTCATAAAGAAAAATTCTTGCGTATTCGTTTTGAAGACATTCAAACGGAAGAAGAAGCGGATGAAATTATGGGAAGTGAATTATATCTTCCACTTTCAATGTTACCCAAACTTGAAGGAACTCAATTTTACTATCACGAAGTAATTGGATTTGATGTAATTGACACTCGTTTAGGTAATATTGGACAAATAACTTCAATTAATGATAGCGGTGCTCAACCACTTTTTGAAATTGATCATAATGGAACCGAAATTCTAATTCCACTTATCGACGATTTCATCATTGCACTTGACAGAGAAAACAAAACCATTACTTTAGAAACTCCTGAAGGATTGGTTGACCTTTATTTACAATAGTTGACAGTCGCAGTCACAGTTTTTAGTTTTTTAAATTGTTTAAATTCATTCCTTATTCATTTTGTTCAAATTCAAACAATTTTCAGTTAATCAAGACCGTTGCGCTATGAAAATAGGCACTGATGGTGTTTTGCTTGGTGCTTGGACTCCGTTAATTAACAATCCCTATAATGTGTTAGATATTGGAGCTGGAACAGGAATATTGTCATTGATGTTAGCGCAAAGAAGCAACGCCGAACAAATTGATGCCATTGAAATTGACGAAAACGCATACGAACAATGTGTTGAAAATTTTGAAGCTTCACCTTGGAGTGATAAATTATTTTGTTTTCATGCGGGTTTAGATGAATTTGTAGACGAACCTGAAGATGAATACGATTTGATTATTTCTAATCCGCCTTTTTATACTGATGATTATAAATCAGATAACACTTCAAGAGATTTAGCTCGATTTGAAGACGCTCTACCTTTTGAAGAATTGATTGATGCAGCCGCATTATTGCTTTCAGATAACGGAATTTTTTCTGTAATTATTCCTTACAAAGAAGAAGAACGATTTATTACAATGTGTAAAGAAGTCGATTTGTTTCCTTTAAAAATTACTCGTGTAAAAGGAACACCAACTTCAGAAATTAAAAGAAGTTTACTAGCCTTCTGTAGATTAGAACAAACTCCTTTAATAGACGAACTTACCATTGAAATTTCACGCCATCAATATACTACAGAATATACAGAATTGACGAAAGATTTTTATTTGAAGATGTAATTTAAAAATTATAACATTTGTTAATTGATTTGTTAAAAATCTTTACTTACTTTTGTCACTTTCAAATCAAAAACTATGAGACCAGACTTATTTCAATCTCCAGATTATTATTTATTAGACGAATTATTATCTGACGAACATAAAATGGTACGTGATGCTGCACGTGCTTGGGTTAAAAAAGAAGTATCTCCAATTATTGAAGAGTACGCACAAAGAGCAGAATTTCCACACCAAATCGTAAAAGGTTTAGGAGAAATCGGTGGTTTTGGTCCTTACATACCAGTTGAATATGGTGGTGCTGGATTAGATCAAATTTCTTATGGATTAATCATGCAAGAAATTGAAAGAGGTGATTCGGGTGTACGTTCGACTTCTTCGGTTCAATCTTCATTGGTAATGTATCCAATTTGGAAATACGGAAACGAAGAACAAAGAATGAAATATTTACCAAAATTAGCCACAGGAGAAATGATTGGTTGTTTTGGTTTAACTGAGCCAGATTACGGTTCAAATCCAGGTGGAATGGTAACTAATTTTAAAGATATGGGCGATCATTATCTTTTAAATGGTGCTAAAATGTGGATTTCGAATGCACCGTTTGCTGACATTGCAGTAGTTTGGGCTAAAAACGAAGAAGGAAGAATTCACGGTTTAATCGTGGAAAGAGGAATGGAAGGTTTTTCAACTCCAGAAACTCACAATAAATGGTCATTAAGAGCTTCTGCTACTGGAGAGCTTATTTTTGACAACGTAAAAGTTCCAAAAGAAAACTTATTACCAAACAAATCCGGATTAGGAGCGCCACTTGGATGTTTAGATTCAGCTCGTTATGGAATTGCTTGGGGAGCGATTGGAGCAGCAATGGATTGTTATGATACTGCTTTACGTTATTCAAAAGAAAGAATTCAGTTTGACAAACCAATTGGAGCTACTCAATTACAACAAAAGAAATTAGCTGAAATGATTACTGAAATCACGAAAGCACAATTGTTAACTTGGAGATTGGGAGTTTTAAGAAACGAAGGAAAAGCTACTTCGGCTCAAATTTCGATGGCAAAAAGAAACAACGTTGATATGGCGTTAACGATTGCTCGTGATGCACGTCAAATGCTAGGTGGAATGGGAATTACAGGTGAATATTCAATCATGAGACACATGATGAATTTAGAATCTGTAGTGACTTACGAAGGAACTCACGACATTCACTTGTTAATTACAGGTATGGATGTAACTGGTTTCCCTGCATTCAAATAATTAAACAATAGATAAAATTGATACAAAATGCTTCTCTTTTTAGGGAAGCATTTTTACATTTGTAGTGTACAGATTCGAAACCAAAAGAAGTTAGAATTTCGTATATAGAAATAAAAATTGCCCTATGAATATTCAAACCATAAACCAATCGATTCAAAGTCAGAAAGAACAATTGTTAAACCATTCGTTATACAACAAAGTTAAAACGATTGACGATTTACATTGTTTTTTAGAAAACCACATTTATGCGGTTTGGGATTTTATGTCATTACTAAAAGCCTTGCAAAATAAGTTAACTTGTACTACTACACCTTGGTTGCCAATTGGAAATCCAGAGATTCGTTATTTAATTAACGAAATAGTTGTAGCCGAAGAAACCGATTTAACTATTGATGGAACACGTCAAAGTCATTTTGAGATGTATTTGGATGCGATGACACAATGTGGTGCTTCAACAAATCAAATTAATGCGTTTTTGAAAAATGTAGAAGAAACGAAAAACATATTTGTATCGATAAAACAAAGCGATTTACATCCGAGTGTGAAAGCGTTTTTGGATTTTACTTTCCGTGTGATTGAACAAGGAAAACCGCATGAGATTGCAGCTGCTTTTACTTTTGGAAGAGAAGATTTGATTCCGAATATGTTTACCGAAATCTTGAAAAACTTTCAGCAAAACTTCCCTGAAACCAATTTATCAAAACTAATTTATTATTTCGAAAGACATATTGAATTAGACGCTGATGAACACGGTCCAATGGCAATGCAAATGATTACAGAACTTTGTGGTGATTCGGAACAAAACTGGAAAGAAGTAGAAGAAGTTTCGGTTTTAGCTTTAGAAAAAAGAATTGGACTTTGGGATGCTATTGAAGAACAAGTAGAACACAAACATGAATTAGTATAAAAATAAAAGCGAGAATTTCTTCTCGCTTTTATTTTTATTGTTCAGGTGCTATTTCAATTTCCAATCCTTCTAAATCTTCAGTAATTGGAATTTGACAACCTAATCTCGAATTATCTTTTACATGATAGGCTTCCCAAAGCATTGCTTCTTCATCAGGATTGCGTTCTAATGAAACTACATCGTTTAAAACATAGCATTGACAAGAAGCGCACATTGCCATTCCGCCACAAACACCAACAGTTCCTTCTTCTGCTAATTCATACGAACGAATTAACTCCATAATGTTCATATTCATGTCAGTTGGCGCTAACACTTCATGTCGAACCCCGTTTCTGTCGGTTATAAAAATAGTTACGTCTTGACTCATATTAATCTATCGATTTTACAACCGCTTTTTCAGCTTCTTTTCTTGTTCCATCAAAACCATCAATTCCAGAAACTGTTGTGTATTTTAAAACATAACGCTTTCCTGGATGGATTCTGTTATACACACTTTGACACATTAAAGTAGCTTCGTGGAAACCACATAAAATCAATTTTAATTTTCCTGGATAAATGTTTACATCACCAATAGCGTAAATACCATCAATATTCGTTTGATAATCTAATGCATTATTTACTTTGATGGCATTTTTCTCGATTTCCAATCCCCAATTAGCAATAGGTCCTAGTTTTGGAGTTAATCCAAAAAGTGGAATAAAATAATCACATTCTACTTTCATTCTAGCACCATTAACTTCAATGTCAACTGCAATTATTCTCTCATTACCATTAAATCCTACAACCTCAGCAGGAGTTACTAATTTAATTTTACCAGCATTTTTTAATTCTTGTACTTTTTCAACTGAGTCTAAAGCACCACGGAATTCATTTCTTCTGTGTACCAATGTTACTGAATTAGCAACATTTGACAAGAAAATACTCCAATCTAAAGCAGAGTCACCTCCACCAGCAATTACAATATTTTTACCGCGATATTTTTCAGGATCTTTAACAAAGTAATCCACTCCGCGATCTTCTTTTTCGTAGAATTCAATATCTTTTAGAATAGGTTTTCTCGGTTCAAAAGTTCCTAAACCACCTGCAATAGCTACAGCTTTTGCGTGATGTTGCGTTCCTTCATTAGTAGTTACAATAAAGGTTCCATCTTCTAACTTTTGAATTGTTTCTGCAGTTTCCCCTAGAGTAAACCCTGGTTGAAACTGTTTGATTTGCTCCATTAGGTTCGTTACCAAATCTCCAGCTAAAACTGATGGATAACCTGGAATATCGAAAATAGGTTTTTTTGGATATAGTTCTGCCAATTGACCGCCCGGTTGAGGCAAAGCGTCAATAATATGACATTTTAATTGCAATAAGCCGGCTTCGAAAACAGCAAAAAGTCCCGTAGGACCAGCGCCGATAATAAGAATATCTGTTTCTATCATTATAATAAGTTTCTGAATAGCAAAATAACAAACTTGTAAAAAGCAATTATATGATTTATATCATACAATACATTTTAAGCTATATTTTCTACTGTTTCTATTTGAGGAGCATATTTTTTAATAGTCGTTTCAACACCAGCTTTCATAGTACTGATACTCAAACTACAGTTGGTACAAGCTCCTTCTAATCGAACTTTCACATGCTTGTCATCAATAATTTCTACTAATGAAATGTTTCCTCCATCGGAATTTAAAAAAGGGCGGATTTCTTCTAACGCTTTTTCAACATTATCTTTTATTTCTGTTGTAGTCATATTTTTAATGTGTCAATTTTTCAATGTGTCGATGTGTCAATATGTTTCAATTTTTAAATTGGCTAATTGACATATAGACTAATTGATAATTATTTTTTTACAGCAGAACATCCTGCCATAGTAGTTATTTTAATTGCTTCTGTAGGAGGTAAAGTTTCATTACGATTTACCGTTTCTTGTACTACACTTCGTGTGATGCTTTCAAAAACACCTTCTAAAACTGAAGCTGTTTGTAATGCTGCTGGACGACCATAATCTCCAGCCTCACGAATACTTTGCACTAAAGGCACTTCACCTAAAAGCGGTACTTGTAAATCTTCTGCTAAGTTTTTAGCTCCTTCTTTACCAAAGATATAATATTTATTTTCAGGTAATTCTTCTGGTGTGAAATATGCCATGTTTTCAATAATTCCTAAAACAGGAACATTAATAGATTCCGACATAAACATCGAAACTCCCTTTTTCGCATCGGCTAAAGCAACTGCTTGCGGAGTACTTACTACAACCGCACCAGTAATTGGCAACGACTGCATAATAGACAAGTGAATATCACCTGTTCCTGGTGGTAAATCGATTAACATAAAATCCAATTCTCCCCAATTAGCATCAAAAATCATTTGATTTAATGCTTTTGCTGCCATTGGACCTCTCCAAATTACAGCTTGATCTGGTTTTGTAAAAAATCCGATTGATAAAATTTCAACACCATAACTTGAAATTGGTTGCATTTTTGATTTTCCATCAACCTCAACTGAAATAGGTTTTGAATTTTCTACATCAAACATTATCGGCATAGATGGTCCGTAAATATCGGCATCTAAAACTCCAACTTTGAAACCCATTTTAGCTAATGAAACAGCTAAGTTTGCAGTAATTGTAGATTTTCCAACACCACCTTTACCAGATGCAACCGCAATAATATTTGAAATTCCTGGAATTTGCTTTCCTCTTATAAGATTAGGATTTTCAGGTTTTTCTGGAGCTTCAACTTTAATGTTGACTTTTACTTTTGCTTTTTCGTATACTTTTTCGTGAATTACTTTGATAATATCTACTTCAGCACGTTTTTTAATATGTAAAGCTGGAGTAGCTAAAATAACATCAACCACTACTTCATCTCCAAAAGTGATTACATTTTGAATGGCACCACTTTCTACCATATTTTTTCCTTCACCTGCAACAGATATTGATTCTAATGCAGTTAAAATTTCTTTTCTATCTAGTTTCATTTTCTTGAATTTATTCGCAATCCATCTGAAAACCAATTTTATTCATTTTTATTCAGACTGATTTTAGATTGCAAAGATACTTTGAAAAAACAAATCAGCAAAAGGCAAGAGTTAAAACTTTACTAATGAAACTATAAGAAAATTTTATACTGCAAAACCAAAAAAGCAACCCTTTTGAGGTTGCTTTCTAAACTAACTTGAAAATTGAATTATTAATATTGTAAAAACAAATTGAATTGGATATCAACATTATCATCTACTACTACCATGCCTAATAATTTTTTAGGCGATTTTAGTTTAAAATCTTTAATATTCAATTTCAATTCCCCTTTAACATTATTACTTTTTTGATCGAAAACAATAGGAATTATATAATCTTTTGCAATGCCCGCTATTTCAACTTTAACTTTTGCAGTAAGTGCGTTGTTACTTGCAACAATTTCATTAACAGCTATTTTAATGTGCGGATAATCTTCTGCTTTTAGAATGGTTTTAAAATCTTTTGTAATCATTCTATGCGCACAATCAAAACCATTACTTTTTATTAAAATCTCTGCACCTATTAAAGTTGTTTTGGTGTTTTGTTTTGATACCGCTATATAAAACACATCTTCTATTAAGTCTGAATTGTACTTACAAGAAAATGAGTTTACGTTTGATTTTCCTTTGATAATTACCTCACTTTTATTCGTGATTTTTACCTTAGTTTTATTTGTTGTAAAACCAAAACCAAACAGTATAATAGCTAATATAAAACTTATTGTTCTCATGATTTTTGTTAAAAGAGAAAAGCAAATTGCTTTTCTCTTTTTTTGAATTTTTAATTATTAGAAACTAATTACAGCTTCTGCAACAAATCCGTTGAATTTACCACCATTAAAAGGACTTGTTGTTGTAAAACCATCGTATTTTTGAGTTACATATTCAACTTTTGCTAAGATGTTTTTAGTCATGAACCAACCACCACCAATATTGAATCTTGTAATATCTACATCAACTCCTGTTGCATCTTCTGCAGATACTGAGTTGTAACGACCACCGAAGTAGAAGTTTTCAGTTTTACCAAATCTGTAAAGTAATTCAGCTCCTAATTGAGTTGCTTTTCTTCTATCTGTTTCAGCTAATTTTTTACCATTAGTTAATTCAACCATTCCAAAGAATTCTAATCCTTTAAATTTAACAAATGGATTGAACATAATTGCTGTTAATTTGTTATCAAAACCAGGGTTATAACGACCTGTTGTAAAATTATTTGCTCCTGTTGTTGCAGCTCCATTTGTTAGTGGCTCTGCCATTACAAAGTAATATCTTGCTCCTGCTCTATCTCCAGCGTATAAATAAGTTCTAGTTGCCCAAGCTGTGTTATATAAAGACCCTGTAATTCTTACTCTTAAATCAGGATTAATTTGTTTGTCAAATCCTAATTTAGCAACTATTGATGGACTAGCATTCCCACCAGCAACATTATCTTTTACATCTTGATTTAATTTAGTATTTGTTGCACCTAACATTGCTAAGAATCCACCTTTTCTATAGTAAACTTCACCACCAACTTCTGTTGTAAATGAATCCATAATATAGTTTCCAACAAATGGATTGAAGATTGCTTGTGCGTTATCAGATCTTCTAAAGTGTGCATCACCATAGTTTATTTCCATGTGACCAACTTTAATTGTAACGTTTTTCATTAAATCAGAAGCAAAACCTTCTTTTATAAAATCCAAGTTATCAATTTGGAAATATCCTCCTTTAACATAAGTTTCATTGTGGTGACGAGAAGACAAATAAGTTCTTAAATGCATTCTTACACCTTTTGCAATTGCTACATCTAAATCTAAATTAGCTGTTGCTAAGTTAAAGTTATTTGTAATTGGAATCAAAGCTGCCGCTCCAGTTGCGTTCTCGTGATCAATAGCTTGGTATTGTAATGTTGAAGCTCCACCGATTCTTACTTTAACTCCATTAAAAGTTGAAGCTGTATCTTTTGGTGATTCAAAAACATTGATGCCTCTTTTATCTGGTTGTCTATAATTATCTAAATCTCTATTTTGTGCTTCCATGGCTGTTGTTAAGCCTAAAGCAGCAATTACTACCGTAAATTTAATAAATGTTCTCATGATTTTTAAAATTTAATATCTGAATTTAGTTATAAGTCCGAATTTTTATTAGTTGTATGTAACTTTGAAATCTACTGTTACGTCTTTTCCAGTTTTTATGGTTCCCATTAAAGCTGTTGGTGGTTTTACTCCAAACACTGTCATATCAATTTTTGTTTTACCAGTGATGACTGCTTTTTTACCAACCATTTTTACTGTAAAAGTTTGAGCGATTCTTTTTGTAACTCCTGAAATGGTTAAATCACCTTGTGTTTCAACTGTGTAATTACCGTTTGAAACTTCAGTAATTTTAGTTACACTTACTAGTTTATAATTTATTGTTTTGTAAGTTTTACTGTTAAGAGCTTTAAAGGTGTTTGAATCCATTCCGCTTTTACCGCTTTTTAGTTGTTCAACTTCAAGAGCAAAATCCAAACTTTTAATAGCTTTTAAATCTCCTGCTTCAATAGTTAAATTTGCTTTTCCACTCATCGCTTTCGCTTCAATTTCCCAATCGTGAAGATTAGAAGTGCCAAATACTGTTAATTTACTTTCAGCCAAGACCAATTTTGATTCTTGAGCTAAAACATTAAACACTGGAATTATCATTAAGATAAGTAGAAGCCAATTTTTTAGATTTATTTTTAGAGTTTTCATTTGTACTACGTTTTATTTTATAGGACAAATTTCCGCTGAAAAAAAAACGTAACACATGATAAATGTCACATTTGTTACAGAATTAATGGTGTAGATTAAAAAAACAGTAACTCAAACGTTTTCGAAAAATAAACATTGAGAAAAAAAGATATTTTTTTTAAAATGTATCCTAATTTTTAGGATCCCAAAAGTGAAGTTTAAAGTCAATTATTTGATTATCAACAACTTTTATTCCTTCGTTTTCTAAAAGTTGTTGCATTAAATTAGTGCCTTCAAAATGATGTTTTCCAGAAAGCATTCCTAATCTGTTTACTACTCTGTGAGCAGGCACATCTTCCCTATTATGAGAAGCATTCATAGCCCATCCTACCATTCTGGCAGAACGTGCCATTCCTAAAGCTTTTGCAATAGCACCATAAGACGTTACTTTTCCTTCTGGAATTTGACGAACGATTTCGTAAACTCGTTCAAAAAAGTTATCATTATTTGAAACGTCTTTTTTCAAATTAGGCTACTAAAATTTTATAAAGTGAAGAAATTGCAACAATACCAGTAAGTGCTGCAATTAAAAAGTTTATGTTTTGGACAATAAACGTTAATTTATGTTCTATCTTTTTAAAGAATTTAGCATACAAAAAGAATACGAAATAAGTTCCGATTGCAGCAAAAATTGAAAACAAAAGAATAGAAATTATATCATAATGGAACAAATCTTTTGAAGACATCATCAAACTTGTAATAGCATACCAAGGAATCGCAAACATATTAAACGAAGACATTGCCATACCATAAAAAAAGCGATTTCTTTTTTTATCGATTTTAACTTCGATTTCTTTTTTCTTTTTAGCATTGATTCCCATTATTATAAAAACAATGGTTAGTCCAATAAAAATAAATGTGCCTATTTTTTTTAATCCTTCACTAACAACAGGATTTGCATCTAAAAATTTAGCAAAATAAGTTCCAAAAAAACTTTGGAGAAAAACAATAACAACCGCTCCTAGTGCAAAGTTTAAAGCTTCTTTTTGATTTTCTTTAATACTTATTTTAGCAATCGTCATATTCAACATTCCTGGTATGATTATACCGCCTATTGAAATTACTAACCCTAAAAAGATTGCTAAAACATATATCATAATTTGATTTTTTTCAAAAATAAGAAACTATATTAACTTGAAATGTAAGCTATGTTACTTAATTCTGAATTGAATATAAGTAATTGGTTTATTTACTTCTAAATATTGACTTTCATAAAATGTTTGAATTCCGGTAACTTCTGCAGGCGCTCCTTCATTTTTATAAATATTATGGTTTGCATAAATTACTTCATGTCCTTCACCATGTAACAAACCTAAAGTATAACCGTGCATAAATTCGCTATCCGTTTTTAAATGCATCAATCCATTAGGCTTTAATATTTTTTTATAACGATTCAAAAAGTCAGAATTGGTCATTCTGTGTTTTGTACGTTTATATTTAATTTGTGGATCTGGGAAAGTAATCCAAATTTCATCTACCTCATTAGCTTCAAAACAATGCTCAATTAATTCGATTTGTGTTCTTAAAAACGCAACATTATTCAAACCGTTTTCCACGGCTGTTTTCGCTCCACGCCAAAATCTAGCTCCTTTAATATCTATTCCGATAAAGTTTTTCTCTGGAAATCGCTCTGCTAAACCAACAGAATATTCTCCTTTACCACAACCTAATTCAAGTACAATTGGATTATCGTTCTTAAAAAAGTCTGTTCTCCATTTTCCTTTTAACGGAAGACTGTCTGAAACAACTTCTTCTCTTGTTGGTTGAAAAACATTAACAAACGTTTCGTTTTCTTTAAATCTCTTTAATTTATTCTTACTTCCCACTTCTAAATAATTTTGGGCAAAATTAAGG
Source organism: Flavobacterium channae (assembly GCF_021172165.1). Taxonomy (NCBI): domain Bacteria; kingdom Pseudomonadati; phylum Bacteroidota; class Flavobacteriia; order Flavobacteriales; family Flavobacteriaceae; genus Flavobacterium; species Flavobacterium channae. The sequence continues at coordinate 2,522,868 of NZ_CP089096.1, forward strand.
AAATAATTAGCAACATAAATAAACTTTTAATAATGTTTCAATAACCTTAACATTAGATGTATTCTCTTTTTTTGCATAAAGTTTTTATTTTGAAAAAAAGAAAAGTAGAAATTGTTGTAATTTCAGATGTTCATCTTGGAACATATGGTTGTCATGCTAAGGAATTATTAGCTTATTTATCTTCTGTAAAACCAAAAATTCTTGTCTTAAACGGCGATATCATTGATATTTGGCAATTCAGAAAGTCATATTTCCCATCAAAACACTTAGAAGTCATTAAGAAAATTATATCGATGAGTACTAAGGGAACTAAAGTGTATTATCTTACTGGAAATCATGATGAGTTTTTACGAAAATTTACCGATTTACACATGGGTAACATTAGTTTAATTGACAAACTTGTGTTAGAATTTGATCATAAAAAAGCATGGATTTTTCATGGTGATGTATTTGATTCTTCAATTACACAAGCAAAATGGTTAGCAAAATTAGGAGGTTGGGGATACGATATTTTAATCCTTATTAATCGTTTCATTAATTGGGTATTAGCAAGATTGAACAAAGAACCTTACTCGTTTTCAAAAAAAATAAAAAACAATGTAAAATCTGCTGTTAAATTTATCACTAACTTTGAAAATGTTTGCGTTGAGTTAGCTATCGAAAATAAGTATGATTATGTAATTTGCGGTCATATTCATGAACCAAAAATTGAGTTTATGGAAAATGAAAAAGGAGAAGTTTTCTATTTAAATTCTGGCGATTGGATTGAAAATTTAACCGCTCTTGAATACAATAAAAAGAAATGGAAATTATACAAACACGATAGAAGCTTGAGCACTGATGATGATAATGAGTACAATTTTGATGATGAAAACAAGCTTGCAGAGCAATTTATTACAGCACTAAAAAAGTAATGAAAAATAAAATTCTCATAGCTCCATTAAATTGGGGATTAGGCCATGCCACAAGATGTATTCCAATCATCAAAGCGCTTGAAGAAAATGGTTATGAACCAATTATTGCTTCTGACGGTGCTGCTCTTGCTTTATTAAAAAAAGAATTTCCAAAACTAATCAGCATTGAATTGCCTTCATACAATATTCAATATGCTGAAAAAGGAGAAAACTTTAAATGGAAAATGATTTTACAATTGCCAAAAATGGTTTTAGCAATTAAAAGAGAAAAATCAAGAATTAAAAGAATAGTCGAAAATTATAAAATAGCCGGAATTATTAGCGATAATAGATTGGGCGTTTATTCATCAAAAGTTCCTTCGGTTTTTATAACACATCAATTGAATGTGCTTTCTGGAAAAACTTCTTGGTTAACCACAAAACTACATTTAAAATATATTTCAAAATTTCAATCTTGTTGGGTTCCTGATGTTTCAGGAGTACAAAACTTATCAGGCGTACTTGGTCATCCTGAAAAAGTATTAGATAAAATCAAATATATTGGTCCGTTAAGTAGAATTGAAAAAAAATCTTTACCTATTAAATATGATATAATGGTTTTGTTGTCTGGACCAGAACCTCAACGAACTTTATTAGAAAAAAAACTTAGAAAAGAACTAGAAAAAAGTACCAAAGAAATTTTATTTGTAAAAGGAGTTGTTGAATCGCAACAAGAAATTGAAAAAACAAACTCAATTACCTATTACAACTTTATGAATTCAGAACAGTTAAACACTGCTTTCAACGAAAGTGAAGTAGTAGTTTGTCGTTCGGGTTACACAACTGTAATGGATTTAGCTAAATTGGAGAAAAAAGCCTTTTTTATTCCAACTCCAGGACAATACGAACAAGAATATTTAGCAAAGAAATTTAAATCTGAAATTATTGCACCTAGTTGTAAACAAGAAAAGTTTAAGGCTTCTAAACTAGAAAAAATCCACTTTTATAAAGGATTCAATGATTATTCGGTTGATACAAATTGGAACGAATTATTTGGTCTTTTCCAAAGTGAATGAAAATTCTGAACCAACGCCAATTTGACTTTCAACATAGATTTTTTCTTCGTGACCTTCAATAATATGTTTCACGATTGCTAAACCTAAGCCCGAGCCACCTTCGCTTCTAGCGCCACTTTTATCGACTCTAAAAAATCGTTCAAAAAGACGAGGAATGTTTTGTTTTTCAATACCTTCTCCGTTATCGGTAACACGTACAATCACTTTGTTGTTAACCAAATCTTCAATTCCAACTTCAGTTGTACCTCCTTTTTTTCCGTATTTAATTGAGTTTACAATTAAATTTGTAACAACTTGTTGTATTTTTTCTTGATCGGCCATTACCCAAATTGGTTTGGAATATTTCATGTCAAACGTTAGCGTAATATTCTTATTAGCCGCTTTCATTTCAAACAAATCGAATACATTTTGGATAACTTCTACAATATTGAATTTTGAAACATCTAAATTGATTTCACCAACTTCTAATTTGGTAATCATATCTAAATCCTTAACAATATAAATAAGGCGCTCCACTCCTTTTTCTGCACGTTCTAAATATTTTTTTCGAATATTTTTATCGTCCATCGCGCCATCTAAAAGCGTAAGTAAATAACCTTGAACGGTAAAAAGAGGCGTTTTTAATTCGTGCGAAACGTTTCCAAGAAATTCTCTACGATATTCTTCTCGGATTTTTAATGTTTCAATTTCTAATTTCTTATCTCTGGCGAATTTTTTTACTTCTTTAGTTAAAGTAGCCATATCGGTAGTTACTGGCTGATTTACATAAGTTGATGTTTCTAAAAGTGATACATCATCATAAATTTTCTTTACTCTTTTGTAAATAAAATGTTCAACTCTGAACTGAATAAGAAAAAAAGTAGCACAATTAAATATTAACGAAAAAGCTAATACCGCTAATATATTTAATGGCTGAACCAAATAATGGTATAAAAAAATAGTCGCTAGAAAGAACAACGTAATGTATACCGATGACTTTATAGCGAACTTATAAGATTTTTTAAATTTTAATTGCATTAAAATTCGATTTTGTAACCAACTCCTTTTATAGTTTTAAAGAAGCTATCTCCAATTTTTTCTCTTAGTTTTCTGATATGAACGTCGATGGTTCTTCCGCCAACAACAACTTCATTACCCCAAACTTTATCTAAAATTTCTTCTCTTGTGAAAACTTTTCCTGGTTTTGTAGCTAATAAATAGAATAATTCAAACTCTTTACGAGGTAAAACAATCTCTTCACCTTCTTTAATAATTTTATATTCTTCTCTATTAATTTCGATAGTTCCTAAAGTTAACGTCGTGCTCGAAGAAACTCCTTCAACTCCTTTTAATCTTCTTAACAAAGCTTGTACTTTACTAATAAGAACTTTTGGTTTTATTGGTTTAGCAATGTAGTCATCTGCACCTGCATCAAAACCTGCAACTTGAGAATAATCTTCAGAACGAGCCGTTAAAAAAGTAATAATTGTATCTTGAAGTTCTGGAATTTTTCTGATGTTTTCACATGCTTCCATTCCATCCATTTCGGGCATCATAACATCCATAATAATTAAATGTGGATGCTCTTTTTTTGCTTTTGCAATTGCCTCTTTTCCATTCTCGGCAGTAACAATTTGATAACCCTCTTGAGAAAGATTGTACCCTACAATTTCAAGGATATCTTGCTCATCATCAACCAATAAGATCTTAATGTCTTTTTTCTTCATTATAAAAAATGTTGTGTTTTGGTTTGTAAAGGTAAAGATAAAATAAAATGTTCAAAGTAGTTTACAATTATTTAATCTATTAACATTCACATAACACATTCGCAACTAATTCATAACAGGCAAGTAACTTTACTATAACACTACAGCAGTTCCTTTGCACCAAAATTAATAACACAACATGAAACTACGTTTTTTATTATTGTCATTTTTATTTGCAGCAACAATGTTTGCTCAAAACGGTACAGTAACAGGAGTTATCTTAGACAAGGAATTTAATAACGAACCTTTACCTTTTGCTAATATAGTAATTAAAGGAACAAAACAAGGAGCATCGACAGATGAAAATGGAAAATATTCTATCACACTTAAACCAGGAAGCTACACTTTAGTTATTGGTTATTTAGGATACGAAACTAAAGAAATTCCATTTACTTTAAAAGCAAACGAAAAAAAAGTAATCAATTACACTTTAGAAGCTAGTGGCGTTCAATTAGCTGATGTTGAAATTATTCAAGTAGTTTCTAAAGAAAAAGAAAGCGCTTTATTACAAGAACAACAAAAAGCTGTTGAAATTAAACAAAGTATTGGTGCTGAAGAAATTTCTAAAAAAGGAATTGGAGACGTTGCTGCAGCAGTTGCAAAAACATCTGGTATTTCTAAACAAGAAGGATCAAGTGATATTTATGTAAGAGGACTTGGAGATAGATACAATTCTACTACAATGAATGGATTACCATTACCATCTAACAATCCATCTACAAAAAATATTTCATTAGATATTTTCTCTACAGATATTCTTGAATATATTGGAATCGACAAAACATATAACTACAAAAACTACGGAGATTTTGCTGGAGCAAATGTAGATATCGTTTCTAAAACATATAAAGGAAGTGGAATGATTGAAGTAGGAAGTGGAATGAATGCTAATTCAAATGCTATTTCTCAAAATAAATTCTATTTACAAGACGGTCCAAATTTTCACGGATTTAGTAACGAACCAATACCTAACAATCCTTTAAGTGGATATAATTTCACAACAAGCTGGAATAAGCAAGCAGCAACACCTATTGGAAGTTCATTCTATTTAAGAGGTGGAGATTCTTATTCTGTTGGTTCAGGTGGAAAATTAAGCTTTTTCGTTAATGCTTCTTTTGACAATAATTATAGCTATAAAGAAGGTGCAAGAAGAGGAAGTGTTAATGCTCAAGGAGTTGCAGTAAAAGACTTATTTAGAACAGCATCTGAATACAGCACTAGTTCTAACGGAATGGCAAATATTAACTACAAGTTAAACAACAACCATAATTTCAAAATAAATTCAGTTTACATTAATTCTTCTTCTCAAAAACACGAAGAGTTTACAGGAATTATTGATGTTTTTGGTGCAGCTCAAAATGGTGGTGGTTTTATTCGTCGTTCTACTTTTGACAGAACTTCTTTACTTATCAATCAATTATTAGGAGAGCATAAATTTGGAGAAAGAGTAAATTTTGATTGGGGAGTTTCATACAATATGATGACAAATGTAATTCCAGATCGTATGCAAAACACAATCATTCCTTTCACATGGGATGATCCTAATTCAAGACTTGTAGCATCTGATATTAACCAATCTGACAACCACAGATATTATCAAGAAATGACGGATGATGAAGTAGCAGGAAACTTTACTTTATCGTACAAATTCGGAAAAAATGACGATAATTCATATAAAGGAAAAATAATTGCAGGTTATAGCGGAAGATATAAAGAAATCAACTTTGATGCTACGCAATTGAACTTATCAGTAAATAGAGCTTTATACAACACTCAACCAACTGTTGATTTGAATAATTTAGATGGCTATTTCAATCAAGCTAATTTAGATGCCAATTTCTTTTCTATTAGAACCTTTAGAGGTGATATTACAAATGCGAATGCATTAGTACCACAAAATTATAATGGGCAACAAATTATTTCAGCAGGATTTGGTGCAATCGAATATCAATTTACACCTAAATTATTTGTAATTGCAGGTTTCCGTTCTGAGTATATTATTCAAGATATTTTCTATAATACTTCATTAAAAACAGGTAAAAATTTATCTGATACTATGGAATATTTACCTTCATTAACTGCAAAGTACGAAGTAAACGAAAAACAAAATATCAAGTTCGCAGTTAGTAAAACATATACTTTACCACAATTTAAAGAAAGAGCGCCTTTCTTATTTGAAGAAGTAGGACAAAGTTACTTTGGTAACCCATATTTATATAATTCAACAGATTATAACTTTGACTTAAAATGGGAAATGTTCCCTAAAAATGGTGAAGTATTATCGTTTACAGGTTTTGGAAAATTAATTCAAAATCCAATTAATCAAGTTACTGTAGCTTCTGCTACAAATGATATTTCTTGGGTAAATTCAGGTGATCAAGCAATTGGATTAGGTATTGAAGGAGAATGGAGAAAAAACATTTTTTCTCGTGAAAACATTTCTACAGGAGAAAAAACAAACTTAGGTTTTGGATTAAACGTTTCATACTTATTTACTGATCAAGATTTAAATACTCAAAAAGTTATAGAAGAGAATCCTGGTTTTAGTGTTGCTTTCACTAACAAAGATTCAAGACTTACTGGAGCATCAGATTTATTAATTAATTCTGACATCAGTTTTAACAAAGAATTTAAAAATGACAGATCGTTAACTGCAACTTTAGCTGGAGGTTATTTTTCTGATAGAATTTACGCATTAGGTGTAACAAGTAAAGGAGATTTAGTAGATAGCGAAGTAATCACTTTAGATTTTATCTTAAAATACAAGATCAATAAAAACATTGGATTTGGATTAAGTGCTAAAAACTTAACAGACCCTACAATTGAAAGAAGACAAGACATTCAAAACGTAGTAGTTGACTCTTACAAAAAAGGAAGAAACTTTAGTATTTCTATGAAATATTCTTTCTAAATGTTTGTTTAACAATAAATTAATATTAGGCGGATTTTAGTAAAATTCGCCTAATATTTTTTAATAAACTCATAACACTAAGGTAAACACAAAAAAATATTTCAACAATACATTTGTAACAACAAATTAAATAACACAAAAAACATGAAAAATTTATTATTATCAGCTTTAGCTTTAGCTGCATTAACATTTACATCTTGTTCAAGAGATGAAGATTCAAACAATAACAGTGGAGCTGTAACTATTAACCCTGCTGATTTTAAAGGAGAATTATTAGCTGGACAATCAGCAACTTTAGACCCATCTCAAGTTTACAACTTAACTGGATCATTTATCGTAAGAGGTGGAGCTACTTTAACAATTCCAGCTGGAACAAGAATTGAAGCTACAGGAGGAACTTCTTCTTATATAGCAATTGCACAAGACGGATTATTATACGTTAATGGTACTTCAACAAACCCAGTTGTTATGACTTCTGGAAACGCAGTTCCTGCAACAGGAAACTGGGGTGGTTTAGTAATCTGCGGTAGAGCATACACAAACAAAGGAGGTTCAACAGGTCAAACTGCAATTTCTGAAGTTGGAGATTTAACTTATGGTGGAACTGAAAATGATGATAGTTCAGGAGTTATCCGTTATTTAAGAGTAGAATATACTGGTGCTGCTTTTAATGGTGATAAAGAATTCAACGGTGTATCTTTATTCGCTGTTGGTTCAGGAACAGTTTTCGAATATGTACAAGCTTACAAAAGTGGTGATGACGGAATCGAATTTTTTGGTGGAGCTGTTAACGCTAAATATTTAGTTGCATTACACAGTGAGGACGATGCAATTGATTTTGCTGACGGATTTTCTGGAACACTTGAAAACGTTTTCATTAAAGATGTTGCAAAAGCAGGTGTAGAAGGTTCTAACAATGGAGATAACGGAGCTGCAACTCCAACAACAAACGCTACTTTAAAAAACTTTACAATCTTGAAAGGAAGTTTAGCTGGTTCTGAGCACGGAATGTATTTAAAAGAAGGTGCTGGTAAATGGAACTGTCAAAATATCTATATTGATGGATTTACTAAAGGCTTAAAAATCAATTCATCAACAGCTGATGCTAATGCAAACTTAAATGTTGATAATGGTTTTATAACTTTTAACCCAATTTATTTTGGAGCATCTATCACAACTCAATCTGAATATGCTGGTACAAACACTACATATTTAACAATTGGTTCTAATACAGGAGCTGGTAATAGTGGAAACACTCCTAGCTGGACTACAGGTTGGACTACAGGTTTCTAAGAAGCTAATAAAATAATATCAAAATCCCTCATTATGAGGGATTTTTTGTTTGGCATTGTATTTGTAATTAAAAATAATTATCTTTACACTCAATATTAGTTTTGCATGAAAAAAAATTACTTATATATTTTTCTATTTATGTTTTTGTTTTCTTTTAGCCTACAAGCGCAAGAAAGCAAATCTTCTATTGCAACTAAAACTCAAGAGCCTACAATTGAAGGCTTAACCATTTACCCAAATCCTGTTAACTCTGGCAAAATATTTATCACTACAAAATCCTCATTAGATAAAAAAGTGGAAATTTTTAATGTACTTGGAAAAAAAGTATTAGAGACGGTTATTACTTCTAAAGAAGTAAATGTAAGCAATTTGGCTGCTGGAGTCTACATTATCAAAATAAAAGAAGGCGATGCAACCGCAACAAGAAAACTAATTATCAATTAGTTATATTTCATAAAACACAAAATTAATTTAAACTTAACATCTTTTTATTAGTAAGAAATTTAATTTGTTTTTATCTTTGTACCCAATTTTAATTCATATAAACATGAAAAAACTTTACACTTTATTATTCGTTGCTTTAACAGGAGTTGCTTTTGGACAAGCTTCAATTACTGCACTTAACACCCCTTACACTGAAAACTTTGACGGAATGACCCCAACAGGAACGACATTCCCAACAAATTGGTCAGCAATTAGAGCGGCGGGCTCTGGAACTGCAAATCAAACTCTTACCATGGCTATTACTGATGGAACTGCTAACTCTGGAACTGTATATAACGTTGGAACAACAGGGAATTCAGATAGAGCTTTTGGGTCAATAGCATCTGGATCAACAGTTCCTGCATTTGGTATGTCTTTTACAAATAACACCGGTGATCAAATTACTGAATTTAATATCGCATTAAAAATAGAACAGTGGAGAACTGGTAGTCTTGATACAGCAAACGAAGTTATGCTTTTTTCTTATAGCACTAATGCTACTAATTTAAGTGATGGCACATGGATTAACGCAACAAATCTTAACATAAATGAAATCCTTACTTCAACAACTGCTTCAGCGGCTGTAGATGGAAATGCAACAGGGAATAATGCGAATCTAAATGGAACTGTAAATATAAGTTCAACTCCTTGGGCAAATGGTTCAACTTTATGGATTAAATGGCTTGATGATAATGCTGCTGGAAACGACAGTTTATTAGCTATTGATGATTTTTCATTCAGTGCGACTTCTAATGTTCTTTCATCTTCATCATTTAATTCAATCGATGGTTTAACAATGTATCCAAACCCATTAAAAGGAGACACTTTATTTTTAACTTCAACTGCTAATGCAGATATGTCAGTTCAAATTTATGATGTATTAGGCAAAGAAGTTGTAAACTCGAAAGTAATGAACAACACTGTAAATGTTTCTGGTTTAAATGCTGGAGTTTACATTGTAAAAGTTACTGAAGAAGGTAAAACTGCTACAAGAAAATTAGTTATTCAATAATTAGTTTCAAAATACAATGAAAAGCATCAACGAAAGTTGGTGCTTTTTTATTTATGACCAATTTGTTTGCTATTTTTGCACCATGATTTCACAAGAAGATATTTTCCAAATTGGCTCTAAAAAAGAATTTGAAAAAATTACTTTAAAAGTATTTCGTCATCAGTACGATAACAATTTGGTGTACCAACAATTTTGCAACTTCTTAAAGAAAGACAAAACAAATGTGAAATCCTTAACCGAAATCCCTTTTTTACCCATTCAGTTTTTTAAAAGTCATGATGTTTTAAGTGCTGACGAACCTATTCAACAAACGTTTACCAGTAGCGGTACAACAGGAATGCAAACCAGTAAACATTTGGTTACCGATGTAAGTTGGTACGAAATGAGTTACCGCTTAGGCTTTTCAGAATTCTATGGAAATATAGAAGATTATTGTGTTTTAGCCTTACTTCCATCCTATCTAGAGCGCGAAGGTTCATCATTAATCTACATGGTAGAAGATTTAATTCAAAGTAGTAATCATTCAGCTTCTGGATTTTATTTAAACAATTATGATGAATTGATTTCGAAACTCATTGAGTTGGATAATTCAGGTCACAACGTGATTTTAATTGGTGTTACGTACGCTTTGTTGGATTTAATTGAGAAGCAAAAATTCCAATTAAAAAACACCATCATCATGGAAACCGGCGGCATGAAAGGCAAACGCAAAGAAATGATTCGCGAAGAGTTGCACACCATTTTATGTAATGGATTTGGTGTTTCAAAAATTCACTCTGAATACGGAATGACAGAATTACTTTCTCAAGCGTATTCTTTAGGCGATGGGATTTTCGAATGCCCACCATGGATGCAAATTCTTGTTCGCGATACCGAAGACGCTTTAACGTATGTTTCCGATGGGAAAACAGGTGGGATTAATGTGATTGATTTAGCGAATATTAATTCGTGTTCGTTTATTGCTACGCAAGATTTGGGAAAAAAATATCCCAACCATTCTTTCGAAGTGTTGGGACGTTTTGATAATTCTGATATTCGTGGTTGTAACCTGATGGTTATTTAACCTTAATTACGTAATAATTTTTCTTCCCTTTTTGTAATAACAAAAACTGATTGTTGATTAAATCTTCTTTAGTAATGATTTTATCCTCGCCTACTTTTTCTTTATTTAAAGAAATAGAGTTTTGTTTCAACTCTCTACGAGCATCACTATTAGAAGCTAAGAAATTTGTTTTTGCTGCTAATGCTGCAATCATGTCCAATCCCGCATTCAAATCTTCCATCGAAATTTCTGCTTGAGAAACACCATCAAACACTTCTAAAAACGTTTTCTCATCTAACTTTTTCAACTCATCCATAGATGGGCTAAAAAAAGCATTTGAAGCTGCAATGGCATTTTCTAAATCTTCTCTAGAATGTACCATAACCGTAATTTCTTCAGCCAAACGTTTTTGTAACACTCTTAAATGAGGTGCTTCATTGTGTTCTGTAATCAATTTTTCAATTGTTTCTTTATCTAAGAATGTGAAAATCTTAATATACTTTTCAGCATCTACATCTGATGTATTCAACCAGTATTGGTAAAATTTGTATGGTGAAGTTCTTTCCGCATCTAACCAAATATTACCACCTTCTGATTTACCGAATTTAGTTCCATCTGCTTTTGTAATCAACGGACAAGTTAAGGCATATGCTTTTCCTGATTCAATTCTACGAACTAATTCAGTTCCAGTAGTAATATTTCCCCACTGGTCGCTTCCACCCATTTGTAATGTACATTTTTTAGCGCGGTATAAATGTAAAAAATCGTAACCTTGAACTAATTGGTATGTAAATTCCGTAAAAGACATTCCTTCTGAAGTTTCACCAGTTAAACGTTTCTTTACAGAATCTTTTGCCATCATGTAGTTAACAGTAATGTGCTTTCCAACATCACGAATGAAATCCAAGAATGAAAACTCTTTCATCCAATCGTAGTTATTTACTAATTCAGCCGCATTTGCTTCAGCAGAAGTAAAATCTAAAAAGCGTGATAATTGTGCTTTAATTGCTTCCTGATTGTGACGCAAAGTTGCTTCATCTAATAAATTTCTTTCATTAGATTTTCCAGATGGATCACCAATCATTCCGGTTGCTCCGCCTACTAAAGCCAATGGTTTATGACCACTTAATTGAAAATGTTTCAACAACATTACTCCTACTAAATGTCCTATATGCAATGAATCGGCGGTTGGATCAATACCCACATACGCCACACGCATCTGCTCCATCAAATGTTCTTCTGTGCCTGGCATTACGTCGTGGAGCATTCCTCTCCAAGTCACTTCTTCAATAAAATTTTTCATGATTCTTAAAATAATTTGAGCAAAGATAGTTTTTAGTCTTAAAGTGGCAAAGTGTTCAAGTTAAAAGTGGCAAAGTTTTGAATTTCTGCAATCAAAAATCATTAATCTTAAATCTAAAATCAAAAGATTTGCTATTTTTACCTCATGATTTTAGTCACAGGAGCAACAGGATTAGTAGGTTCGCATTTATTGGTTAAACTTCTTCAAGAAAACGAAGAAGTAAAAGCCTTGTTTCGTTCTGAAAAACAAATTGATAACGTAAAAAATGTCTTTTCTTTTTACAATCAAGTAGCACTTTTTGATAAAATCAATTGGGTAAAAGGCGATATTACTGATATTCCTTCGCTAGAATTAGCGTTTAAAGATGTTGATTATGTTTATCATTGTGCTGCATTAGTTTCGTTTGATCCAAATGATGAGGATGAACTTAGAAAAATAAACATAGAAGGAACTGCAAACATTGTAAATTGTTGTATTGACTTTGGCGTAAAAAAACTTTGTCATGTAAGTTCAATTGCTGCTTTAGGCGATCCAAAAGAACATGAAACAACAATTACAGAAGAAACTGAGTGGAACCCAGAAGAATTACATAGTGATTACGCCATTACGAAGTATGGTGCCGAAATGGAAGTTTTTAGAGGTCATCAAGAAGGCTTAGAAGTTGTAATTGTAAATCCTGGTGTTATTTTTGGTTTTGGTTTTCCCAAAAAAGGAAGTGGCGTAATTATTCAATCTGTAAAAAGTGGCAATCCATTTTATACAAAAGGAAATGTTGGAATTGTTGCAGTTGAAGATGTAGTAAAATGCATGATACAACTTATGAAAAGCAATTGTAATGGAGAGCGATTTACTTTAGTTGGAGAAAATATCGAAACTAAGAAATTACTAGAATTTATTGCTGAAGAGTTAAAAGTAAAGAACCCTAGTATTGAAGCTACAAAATCGATGACATCTATTGCTTGGCGAGTTGATTGGTTAATTTCGAAAATTTTGAACAGAAAAAGGAAGCTAACAAAAAATACTGTGGCAGCTTCGCACTCAAAATATCATTTTGACACTTCAAAAATAAAAAATGAAATTAATATAGATTTTCAAAAAAAAGAAGATTATTTAAAATCTATTCTAAAGGAGTATTAGAGTTTTTTGAATCACCAATACTATCTTTATTAGTACCATCCAATTTTATTTTCTCCTCTTCTAATCTCTCAATTACTCTTTTATATATCTTTTTATACTTTCGAGCATCAGCAGCATAGTAATTTTGATTCTGACGATACGTTAAACTGTCAATTTTATATTTTTCAAATATATATTGATCCATTTTAATGTTATTCTCAAACAACTTATTTGGCATAGAACCATCTGTAGCCTGAAGAACTGAGATATCATAAATAATATCAACCATCACATCTTCGTCTAACAAATTATCTGGCTTAGGCACTGGATTCTTTGAACAAGAAAGCACCAATAAACTAAAAAATAAAAATACTATGTTTTTCATTAGATTTCTCTTTCAAATAATAATCGTTGTCCTACTTTTAAATCTTTTACTTTACCATTATTATAAACTAGTTTTCCGTTTACAAAAGTATGTGTAACTCTAGATTTAAAATTTGTTCCTTCTAATGGTGACCAACCGCATTTATAAAGTAAATTTTCTTTTTTTACAACCCAAGGTAAATGTGTATTTACAATTGCCAAATCGGCATAATAACCTTCTTTGATAAAACCTCTTTTTTCGATTTTGAAAATTTTTGCAGGATTATGACACATCTTCTCTACAATTTTTTCAACTGAAATTTTTCCTTTTAAATGCGCTTCAAACATTGCCACAACAGCATGTTGCACTAATGGCCCTCCAGAAGGACATGTTGTATATGGATTTGTTTTTTCTTCTAAAGTATGTGGCGCATGATCAGTAGCAATAACATCAATTCTATCATCCAATAATGCTTTCCATAACGCATCTTTATCTTCTTGTGTTTTTACAGCTGGATTCCATTTGATTAATGAGCCTTTCGTTTCATAATCAGCATCGGTAAACCATAAATGATGGATGCATACTTCGGCAGTAATTTGTTTTTGCTCTAATGGAATTTTATTGGTAAACAACTCCATTTCTTTTGCTGTTGACAAATGAAAAACATGCAAACGAGCTCCTGTTTTTTTAGCTAATTCAATCGCTTTAGAAGAAGACAAATAACAAGCTTCTGCACTTCTAATTAAGTGATGATATTTCATTGGAATATCATCTCCAAATTCTTCTCTGTATTTTTCAGTATTAGCTTTTATAGTTGCTTCATCCTCACAATGAACCGCAATTAACATTTTTGTTGAAGAGAAAATCTTTTCTAAAACTTCTGGATTATCTACCAACATATTTCCTGTTGAAGAACCCAAAAACAATTTGATTCCTGCAACATTTCTTGGATTTGTTTTTAAAACTTCGTCTAAGTTATCGTTGGTTCCTCCCATCATAAACGAATAATTCGCATACGATTTTTGAGAAGCAATTTGATATTTATCTTCTAAAAGTTCTTGAGTAACAGCATTTGGAATTGTATTTGGCTGCTCAATAAAAGAAGTAATTCCGCCTGCAACAGCTGCTCTACTTTCTGTTTCGATATTTCCTTTGTGTGTAAGTCCTGGCTCTCTAAAATGCACCTGATCGTCAATTGCTCCAGGCATTACATAACTTCCTTCCGCATCAATAATAACGCAATCCGACGATTTTGGGCTTATTTTTTCGGCAATCTCTTTAATGAATTCATTCTCAATTAAAATATCACCTTCAAAAATAGCTCCTTCATTAACAATTTTGGCATTTCCTTCATTAACAATTTTGGCATTTCGAATTAAAACTGTACTCATTATAATCTATTAAATATTTTTCTTAACCTCAACATTATTACTCCAACTACGGCTTCGCGTATAATTCCTCCACTCATTTTTGATTGTCCTTTTGTTCTATCGGTAAAAATGATAGGCACTTCAACAATTTTAAAATTCTTTACGAAAGCGCGATATTTCATTTCAATCTGAAACGCATAACCCACAAATTTTATTTTATCCAAATTGATCGCTTCTAATACTTGTCTTCTGTAACATTTGAATCCTGCAGTAGCATCTGCAATTTTCATGCCCGTTATCATTCGAACATAAACGGAAGCAAAATAAGATAGCAAAACACGACTCAAAGGCCAATTTACCACATTAACTCCATTAGAATATCGGGAACCAATGGCAACATCTGCACCATTTTCACAAGCAGCTAACAACTTTTCTAAATCATTTGGATTGTGAGAAAAATCGGCATCCATTTCAAAAATATAATCATATCCATGAGAAAGCGCCCATTTAAACCCCGCCACATAAGCCGTACCTAAACCTGATTTTTTCATACGTACTTTTAGATGCAATCGATTTGGAAATTCTTCTTGCATTTCTTTCACTTTTGTAGCTGTTCCATCAGGCGAATTGTCATCTACGATTAAAACATGAAAAGGAGTAGGCAAAGTCAAAACTGCCTTTACAATTGCTTCAATATTTTCAATTTCGTTAAAAGTTGGAATTACAACAATACCCTGGGCCATAAAAAATCTTGTATTTCAACTGCAAAAATAAGGTATTTCTAGCTGACAATTCTTAATAATTTTATAATAATGAAAGTGACACTATTTTTTGTAATTTTGCGCCAATTATGTTAGCAATTCAATTACACGACAGAATCATCGAAAACAAAGATTGGGCAACCATCTTGTTTATTATCTGCTTGGCTATAATTGCCATTAACAAAACCATATCTTCTGTTCGATTTAATGAGTTTGTTCGATTGGCTTATTCCGATAAATACACTAAAATTTATCGCGATAGTAGTAACTTGATGAGTGGCTTTACCATTTCGATGTTTGTTTTGCAGTTAATTTCATTTTCGTTTTTTACGCTATTGGTTTTAAATCAATTTCATAGAGCTGAGAAAAACGATTTGATTGTTTATATCCAAATCTTTACTTTTTTGAGTGTTTTTATCCTCTCTAAATTCTTAATTGAGAAAATTATTGCAACAGCATTTAAAATTGAAGAATTTAACGAACAATTTAACTTGTTGAAAGTCAACTACAGAGCTTATTTTGGATTCATTTTATTACCCGTTAATATCATTTTATTCTACAATTCATTTGATTCAGATTGGTTTTTTTGGACATTATTGATTACCCTAATCACCATAAACATCACTACTTACTTGGTTGCATTGAAATTGTATCAAAATTTACTATTACGTAAAATATTTTATTTTATTTTATATCTTTGCACCCTTGAAATAGCACCTTACTATTTTATTTATAATTGGTTTACAAAAAATTAGAGAGAAATATGTCAAATTTGAAAGTGAAAACAATATTAGTTTCACAACCAGAGCCTAAAGTAGAAAATTCTCCGTATTTTGAGCTTCAAAATAAACTGAAAGTAAAGGTTGATTTTCGACCTTTCATCCATGTAGAAGGTGTTCCTGCTAAAGAAGTTCGCGCTCAAAAAATCGACTTAAATAATTATACTGCCATCATATTAACCAGTAGAAACGCTGTAGATCACTTTTTCAGAGTAGCTGAGGAAATGCGTTACAAAGTGCCAGAAGATTTAAAATATTTCTGTCAGTCTGAAGCGGTTGCTTTTTACTTACAACGTTATGTAGTATATAGAAAGAGAAAAATTTATGTGGGTCAAAAAGACTTCGCTGATTTAGCTCCGCTAATTAAAAAATATAAAGACGAAAAATTCTTATTACCAAATACCGACCAATTAAACGCCGATGTTCCACAAACATTAGATGGATTAAAAGTAGAATGGAAACAAGGTATTTTCTACAGAACAGTAATGAGTGATTTATCAGACTTAAAAGATGTTTATTATGACATTTTAGCGTTCTTTAGTCCAACAGGAATTAAATCGTTATTTAAAAACTTCCCTGATTTTCAACAAAACAACACTAGAATTGCTGTTTTTGGAGAAACCACTAAAAAAGAAGCTTTAGAACACGGTTTACGTGTTGACATCATGGCGCCAAGTCCTGGAACACCATCGATGACAGGAGCTTTAGAGAAATATGTAGCTGAAGCCAATAAAGGAAAATAAAAACAAACAAAAATATATAGAACCCAAATTCGAAAGAGTTTGGGTTTTGCTTTTTGTTTGATTAATACCAATAAAAAAAGTCCCGAATATTTCGGGACTTTTTACTATATAAATTTCTTTAGATTACAATTGAGGACCAGCTGCTACTAATGATTTTCCTTCTTCGTTGTCTGTATATTGAACGAAGTTTTTGATGAATCTTGAAGCCAAATCTTCTGCTTTTGCATTCCATTCAGAAGCATCCGCATATGTATTTCTAGGGTCTAAAATATTAGTATCTACATTTGGTAAAGCAGTAGGAACTACAAAATTAAATACTGGAACTGTTTTAGTTTCCGCTTTTTCGATAGAACCATCTAAAATAGCATCAATAATAGCTCTTGTATCTTTAATTGAAATACGTTTACCTGTTCCGTTCCAACCTGTGTTAACCATGTAAGCTGTAGCATTGTGTTGCTCCATTTTCTTCACTAATTCTTCACCGTATTTTGTTGGGTGTAATGATAAGAATGCTTTTCCGAAACAAGCTGAGAATGTTGGTTCTGGTTGTGTTACTCCTCTTTCTGTTCCAGCTAATTTAGCTGTAAATCCAGATAAGAAGTAATATTTAGTTTGCTCTGGAGTTAATTTAGAAACTGGAGGCATTACTCCGAATGCATCTGCTGTTAAGAAAATAACTTTAGTAGCGTGACCTGCTTTAGAAACCGGCCATACAATGTTATCAATATGGTAAATTGGATAAGAAACACGTGTATTTTGTGTAACTGAACCATCTTTGAAATCAATTTTTCCATTAGCATCAACCGTTACGTTTTCTAATAACGCATCTTTTTTGATAGCTCCGTAAATGTCTGGTTCGTTTTCTTTACTTAAATCGATAGTTTTTGCATAACATCCACCTTCGAAGTTGAAAACACCGTCATTATCCCATCCGTGCTCGTCGTCTCCGATTAATTCACGTTTTGGATCTGTTGATAACGTAGTTTTACCTGTTCCAGATAATCCGAAGAAAACAGCAACATCGCCATCTTTTCCTTTATTAGCCGAACAGTGCATAGAAGCAATTCCTTGTAATGGTAAGTAATAGTTCATCATTGAGAACAATCCTTTTTTCATTTCACCACCGTACCAAGTTCCTCCAATTAATTGGATTTTCTCAGTTAAATTGAACGCGATATATACTTCCGAATTTAATCCGTGAGCTGCGTAATCTTTGAAACTTGTTTTTGAACCATTCATTACAATGAAATCTGGCTCACCAAAGTTTTCTAATTCCGCTTCCGTTGGACGGATGAACATGTTTTTCACAAAGTGTGCTTGCCATGCTACTTCCATGATAAAACGAACTTTCAATCTTGTGTTTTCGTTTGCACCACAAAAAGCGTCAACAACATATAATTTTTTATTTGATAATTGCTTTACCGTAGTTTCTTTTAAAGCATTCCAAGTGTCTTGCGAGATCGGTTTGTTGTCGTTAGCTGCTTTATCAGAATTCCACCAAATTGTGTTTTCTGTAACGCTATCTTTAACAATGTATTTGTCTTTAGGAGAACGACCTGTGAATTCACCTGTCATTACGTTAACCGCGCCAAGTTCTGACAACTGACCTCTTTCAAAACCTTCTAAAGCTGGGTTTAATTCTTCATTATATAAATAATCGTATGAAGGATTGTATATGATTTCTGATACATTAACGATTCCGTACTTTTCTAACGAAATCGATTTCGTAGTTTGAGCATTCGTATCCATAAAATTAGGTTATGTTGTGTTTAAAATAAAGTGCAAAATTATAAATTAAATTTGAGATAGCGTTTTAATTTAGTGTTTTTTAGATAAAACAGCGTAAAATAAGTATCCCCAAGCCGAAACTAAGAACAGCCCACCTATTGGCGTTATCGGTCCTAAAAATTTCGTCTTTAAATTCGTAACAGTATTTGTTGCTAAAAAATAAATCGAGCCTGAAAAAAACAAAACTCCAATAATTGTTAAATAAAAAATGATAGAACGTTCTTTCTCTCCTAAAAAAGAAAAAGTTCCTATAAAAAAAAGAAACAACGCGTGATACATTTGATAACGTACCCCAACTTCAAATGTTGCCAATTGCTCCACCGAAAGTACTTTCTTTAATCCGTGAGCACCAAATGCTCCTAAAATTATTGCTGTTACCCCTAAAATAGCCGCAACCAACAGTATTTTCTTATCCATTTTATAAAATTTGAGACCAAAGATAGCAAAAGTTTTTATGTTAAATTATGACATAAATCAAGAATTTATTTTTATAAATATAACATTTCACTATCTTCGTGTGATATTTTACAAGTTACAAAATGAGACATGTTTTAGTCATTGGAGCTGGTCGATCTGCATCATCTCTTATAAAATATTTATTAGATCATTCCGAAGAACAAAATCTACAAGTTACTATAAGTGATTTATCTGAAGAGTTAGCAAAACAAAAGACTAATAATCACAAAAACGCAAGAGCTATTGCTTTTGACATTTTTAACGAAGCACAACGAAAAGAAGAAATTCAAAAAGCCGACATTGTGGTTTCGATGCTTCCAGCACATTTGCATTTAGAAGTTGCTAAAGATTGCATTACATATAAAAAGCACATGGTTACTGCTTCTTATATTAGCCCAGCTATGCAAGAATTAGACAAGGTGGCCAAAGAAAAAAATTTGATTTTCATGAACGAAATTGGTCTTGATCCTGGTATCGACCACATGAGTGCTATGAAAGTTTTAGATGAAATTCGAGAAAAAGGCGGCAACATTATTTTGTTTGAATCATTCTGTGGAGGATTGGTTGCTCCTGAAAGTGATACAAACTTATGGAACTACAAATTCACTTGGAATCCAAGAAATGTAGTTTTAGCTGGTCAAGGTGGCGCTGCAAAATTTATCCAAGAAGGCACTTACAAATACATTCCATATTCCAAATTATTCAGAAGAACCGAATTTTTGCATGTTGAAGGCTATGGCAGATTTGAAGCCTATGCAAATCGTGATTCATTAAAATACAGAAGTGTTTACGGATTAGATGATGCTTTAACTTGTTATCGCGGGACCATTAGAAGAGTGGGATATTCTAGAGCTTGGGATATTTTAGTTCAACTTGGAATGACAGATGATTCGTATACTATTGACAACTCTGAAAACATGACGTATCGCGAGTTTACCAATTCATTCTTACCATATCATCCAACAGATACAGTTGAAATTAAATTACGTCATGCGCAAAAAATAGATCAAGACGATATCATTTGGGACAAATTAGTAGAAATTGATTTATTCAATCCGACTAAAAAAATTGGATTAATAAAAGCTACTCCAGCACAAATTTTAGAAAAAATATTATCTGAAAAATGGGCTTTGGAACCAAACGACAAAGATATGATTGTAATGTATCATAAATTTGGTTACGAATTAAACGGCGAGAAAAAACAAATCGATTCTACAATGGTTTGTATTGGAGACGACCAAACGTATACTGCCATGGCAAAAACCGTTGGTTTACCTGTAGCAATTGCTACTTTAAAAATATTAAACAAAGAAATTACAACACCAGGAGTTCAATTACCAATTACTAAAGAGGTTTATGATCCTATCTTAAAAGAATTAGAAGATTATGGTGTGATTTTTAAAGAAACTAAGGTTCCTTATTTAGGCTACAATCCACTAAATATAAAGAATTAAGTAATTATTATTCTAAAATTAATCCGAAATCATAACTGGTTTCGGATTTTTTTATTTCAATTACAACCAATTTTGTATTTTTACTTTCAAATAAATCCAATATGAAGATAAATCACTTACAAATTGAAATTGATGGCATCGACAAAGAAATTCTTCGTTATTTGATGGAAGATGCCCGAAAACCCATTTTACAGATTGCTAATAAAATTGGAATTTCAGGCGCTGCTATCCATCAACGCTTGCGAAAACTAGAACAAGCTGGTGTTATCGCAGGTTCAAAATTTGTAGTAGACACCAAAGTTCTAGGTTATAGCACTTTGGCTTTTATTGGAATTTATTTAGAAAAAGCGTCAAGTAATCCAGATGTTGTAAAAGAGTTGAAAAAAATACCCGAAGTTTTAGAATGTCATTACACCACAGGAAACTGGAGTATTTTAATTAAGCTAATTTGTAAAGACAATGAACACTTGATGCAATTACTTAATAAAAAAATCCAACCAATTGATGGTGTTTCCAGAACAGAAACTTATATTTCATTGGAACAACAAATAGAAAGACAAATTCAGTTGTAAATTTCAATTACAATTTCAAAAATCAATAAAAAACCCAAATTCTTATCGAATTTGGGTTTTAAAATATTATAAGTAATCCTTAATCTCTACTTGCTCCTACATATCGCATTACGTAGTAAAGCAACGTTGCAATTGAACCAATTGCAGCAACTAAATACGTACGAGCAGCCCATTTTAAAGAATCTTCTGCACCAGCATATTCTTGCTGACTTACCATATTTTTGTTTTTTAACCAAGCTAACGCTCTATTACTTGCATCGTATTCTACAGGTAATGTAATAATTGAAAATAAAGTGGTAACAGCAAACAACACAATTCCAACTAATAATAATGAAGGGAATTTATTAATCAATAAGATTCCTGCGATTAAAACCCATTGTACTAACATTGAAGAAATTTGAACTGCCGGCACCATTTTAGAACGCATTGTTAACCAACTATACGCTTGTGCATGTTGTACCGCGTGACCACATTCGTGAGCCGCAACCGCAGCAGCAGCAGCATTTCTTTGGTTATAAACCGCTTCAGACAAATTAACGGTTTTATCCGCTGGATTGTAGTGGTCTGTTAATCTACCTGGTGTAGAAATTACACGCACATCATGAATGCCATGATCGGCTAACATTTTTTCCGCAATTTCAGCTCCACTCATTCCGTTTCTTAAATGAACTTTTGAATAGTAATCAAACTTAGATTGAAGTCGATTAGAAACCAACCAACTCACAAGCATTACTATACCACCAATAATCATTGAACCTAAATCAAACATATCTTGTATTTTTTATTTTAAAATTTATTAAATCAATTGCAAATTATAAGCCAAATTTACAAAATGACAATTTGGCATTAGTTAAATATTTCTAAAATACTAACGACACAACGTAACAAAAGCTATTAACTCCATAGTTTCGTAATAGGTAAATGAAACACTTACAACTTCAAAACCTTCATTTGCTTTTTTATTCAAGAATTGTTCTACTTCTTTTGCCAATTCTTCTTTCATGCTTCCAGAAAAACCAGCTGATTTCTTTAGAACGTGTACTTCGTGTTTTTTCATAACTTAAATTTATTATTATACGTAAAAAAAACAAAATGTTACATAAAAAGTAAAATTTACCAAAAACAAAAAAGCCTTCTTTTGCAAGAAGGCTTTAACACTAAACATATCTAATTAAGATGCATCTCTTAACTCATTGGTTTTTTTTATTTCATCAAACAATTGTCTTCTTAAACTTTGTTCGCGTTCTATACAAACTCTTCTAAAATTTTCATATTCATCTTCTAATTCTTGCAAAACCAATTTAGAACTTTCTGTTACTTCATTTGCTTTTTTAAATCGGAAATACATCGCTGCGCCAAACAATAATAACCCCAAAAATATTGTCCAAACAAAAACAGAATATGTTTCTCTACTGATAGCCATCCCAAAAAGACTAACACTTGCACTATCCTGAATTAACATTTGATTGATATTAATCAACTCTGACATTTCTTGTTGCAAAACCAAAAGTTCTTTTTCGTTTTCAACCAGTTTATCTTTTATCGCAAGTTGATTAGTTTGTTGATGTTGAATATAATTATGAAGATGTGATTGAAAATCCAAAGCATCTGCCTTATTGATCATCTTATAATCTTTGTAGCTAGAGGAATTATTAAATAAAGTGGAAAACTTTTTTGACAAATTACTGTCCGAAACTTGTGCATTTAAATTGAACACAAAACAAGAAATCAGAAAAAGTACTACTGAAATACTGACATTTTTCTTCATAGTTTATCGATTTGGGGGATTAATAAAACTAGTGAATTATATAAATAATAAACCCTATTTAATTGTTTGATTTCTAAATATATGCATTTTATATCAAACAACATGAGTTTAACATCATAAAATATAAAAATTTAACAAAAAATATGTTTTTTATACCCAAAACAAACAGATTTTGTCAAAATTTTCTATGCCAAATAAAAAACCCCAAACTTTTTAAGTTTGGGGGTTGAAAGAAATATTCTTTATGATTACCCTACTAAATTAATAATCTTTCCAGGAACGATGATTACTTTATTAGGTGTTCTTCCTTGTAATTGATTTTGCGTTCTTTCATCAGCCATTACAATTTCTTCAATTTGAGCAGCTGTTAAATCTAATGGCAATTTAATTGTAAAACGCATTTTTCCGTTGAATGAAACCGGATATTCTTTTTCGCTTTCAATTAAATATTTTTCCTCAAATTTAGGGAAAGCAACTGTTGAAATTGAACCTTCATGACCTAAAGCACTCCATAACTCTTCTGCAATATGTGGTGCATAAGGCGAAACTAAAACTGCTAAGGGTTCTAAAATAGCTCTGTGATTGCATTTTAATTGCGATAATTCGTTTACACAAATCATAAATTGAGAAACAGAAGTATTAAACGAGAAATTCTCAATATCTTCCGTTACTTTCTTAATGGTTTTATGTAACGATTTGTACATTTCTGCCGTTGGTTCGTCATCTTTTACAACAGAACCATTGTCATCAAAATACAAACGCCATAGTTTTTTTAAGAAACCAGAAACTCCTGTAATTCCTGCTGTATTCCAAGGTTTCGCTTGTTCTAATGGCCCTAAAAACATTTCATACAAACGCAACGTATCCGCACCATATTCTTCACAAATATCATCTGGATTGACTACATTGTATTTCGATTTTGACATTTTTTCTACTTCGCGACCTACAATGTATTTTCCATCTTCTAACACAAATTCAGCGTTTTTATAATCTGAATATAAAGGATGCGCTTTGAATTTTTCGATGTCTAATTCGTTGGTGATGTCATTAATACATGATAAATCAACGTGAATTGGATGAACATTTTTATCTTTAATTAATCCTTTAGAATATAATGTTTTTGAATCTTCACTTCTGTAAACAAAAGCACTCATTCCCAAAATCATTCCTTGATTGATTAATTTTTTGAATGGTTCTTCTGTTGGCGCAACACCTCTATCTTTTAAAAATTTGTTCCAAAAACGAGAATACAACAAGTGACCAGTTGCGTGCTCGCTTCCTCCAATATATAAATCTACATTTTCCCAATATTTTAAAGCATCCTCGCTAGCAAATTCGTTGTCGTTGTGAGCATCCATATAACGCATCCAATACCAAGACGAACCTGCCCAACCTGGCATGGTGTTCAATTCTAATGGGAATACATTTACATTGTCAATTAAATCATTGCTAACTACAGCATTTGCATTTGTATCCCAAGCCCAAACCGTTGCATTTCCTAATGGTGGCTGACCATCTTCTGTTGGTAAATATTTTTCAACTTCTGGTAAAACAATTGGCAAATGTTTTTTGTCAATCATTTGTGGCAAACCATTTACATAATACACTGGGAAAGGTTCACCCCAATATCTTTGACGAGAGAAAACAGCATCGCGTAAACGGTAATTTACTTTGGCTTTTCCTGCTCCTATTTTTTCTAACTCTTCGATTACTTTTTTCGTTCCATTTTTGCAATCCAATCCGTTTAAGAAATCAGAATCTACTAGTTCGAAACCACCTTTTTCACCAAAAGCTGCTTCAGAAATATCTTGATTAAAAATATTTTTAATAGCTGGCATTCCGTTTGTTCCTTTGAAGAAATTAGCAAACGCATAATCGCGCTCATCACCACAAGGAACCGCCATAACAGCACCCGTTCCGTAACCTGCCAACACGTAATCGCCAATCCAAACCGGAATTGGTTCTTTAGTAAATGGATGTTCGGCATACGCTCCAGTAAAAACTCCTGAAATGGTTTTAACATCAGCCATACGCTCTCTTTCTGAACGCTTTGCAGTTGCTTCAATATAAGCTTCAACCGCTTCCTTTTGTTCTGGAGTTGTAATTTGAGCTACCAATTCGTGTTCTGGCGCTAACGTCATAAACGTAACACCAAAAATCGTATCAGGACGCGTTGTAAATACTTCGATTGTTGCTGGAAGTTGGAAGTTAGAAGATGGAAGAACGTTAAAAGTCACACTTGCTCCTACACTTTTCCCAATCCAGTTACGTTGCGATTCTTTAATCGATTCACTCCAATCAATCGTTTCTAAACCTTGTAACAAACGTTCTGCATAAGCTGAAATTCGCATCGACCATTGTGTCATTTTTTTACGAATAACAGGATGTCCACCACGCTCCGAAACACCATTTACGATTTCGTCATTTGCTAAAACAGTTCCTAAAGCCGGACACCAGTTTACTTCTGTTTCTGCTAAATACGTTAATCTATATTGTAATAAGATTTTTTGTTGCTCTTCTGAAGAAAATGCATCCCATTCTGCTGAAGTAAATGATACAATATTGTCATCACAAACCGCATTTACATTTGCGTTTCCTTCCGCTTGGAATTTTTCTACTAACGTAGAGATATCTTCCGCTTGGTTGGTATCATTGTTATACCATGAATTGAACAATTGGATAAAAATCCATTGTGTCCATTTGTAATAATCAGGATTTGAAGTACGTACTTCACGACTCCAATCAAATGAAAAACCAATTTTATCTAATTGCTCACGATAACGCGCAATATTCTCTTTAGTTGTTTTTTCTGGATGTTGACCTGTTTGAATGGCATATTGTTCCGCTGGTAAACCAAAAGAATCATAACCTTGTGGATGCAAAACATTGAATCCTTGATGTCTTTTATAACGCGCCACAATATCAGAAGCAATGTAACCTAGTGGATGCCCAACGTGTAATCCTGCTCCAGATGGATAAGGAAACATGTCTAATACATAGTATTTTGGCTTTTCAGAATTATTTTTAGCAGCAAAAGTTTGGTTTTCTGCCCAATATTGTTGCCATTTGGCTTCGATTTTTTCGTGATGGTATTTCATTCGTCGTTTTTATTGTTTTTTAATGGTCTCATGCTTTCGCAAGCTCAAGTCATTTATAACATTGTCGTTTTTCTGTAATCGGTTTAACCGAAAAATAAGGTGCAAAAATACGTTTTATAAAACTTTTATAAAACTAATCTTTAAAATATAAAGTACCGTTTGGATTTGCATATCCTTTGAAATTTCCATTTTCATCTTCAAGTGCAATATAATCGATCGCTTCTAACAGAGAAATTCCTTTTTTTCCACTCCCAACAGCATATCTAATTTCTTTAACTGAATAAGGATAATAAGACGGCAACAATGTCAGGACATAATCAGAGCCACTATAATAGCTAATATATGCCGAATGTTGATTCCCTTTTTTTACTTTTAAAAAACTTTGATTTTCTGAATTGAATCTAATATCATCAAAATCGATTGGTAATTTAATTTCTTTTTCATCTGAAGAAGTAGCAAATAATTTTTCCGAAATTAATCCATACAGATTGTTTTTCTTTACCAAAAATATTTGTTCTTTAACAATAGGAGTTATAGTAAATCCTAATTTTACTTCATCATATTCAAATGGCAAAACAACAGTATGTTTAGCATCAATAACGCCATATTTCATGATTTTTGTTTTCTTATCTAAAACTCCAACTTTGAAATAACTTTTAGAACTATAATCAAATTTCTTTTCAGATTTCATTGGCTCTAAGAAATCATATTCTAAACTTTTTTGAAATGGATATTTATAAATTAAACCAAATTTATTCTTCTTCTGATAAATAATGTAATTAAAGTACCCTTGTATTGAATCCGAAAATGGCTTTTCATCTACAATAGCACCTTTTGATTTAAACACTTCTATTTTATCAACTTTAAATGGGAATTTTACAGTTTTTTTATTCTTATTAACGCTATTTGTAATTTCAATTTGACCTTCTTTTAACACATAATTGTAATAAGAATTCCCTTTTGGTTTTTTTCTAATGTCCTTTTTTTGATCTGGCACATCACCACTTCCTAATCCTGTTCCTAAATAAACTTGTGGTTCATCTATAACAATTTCGCTTCCCATATCTGGAACAGCTACATTGTCATCATAACCTTCATATCTATTCTTTTTCTTTTGAATACCAGTATTTTCTAAAATGTACTGGCTATCTTTTTTTTCATCTAAAAGAATTATTTGACTTCCTTCAATTTTAAAGTATTTGGTTTCAGTATTACTTACTGCAGTTTGCTTAATGTAAGCAATTGCTAATTCTTCTTTTGATTTTTTATTATCTAACTCAATTGAGAAAACATCTTTTATTACATAACTCAACTTATCTTTATCATAATAATCAAGGTTTACCAACGATTCTTTACCATCAAGATTTCTTACATGAAACCCAATTATAAATGTATCTGCGAATCGCTTGTCATTTCCTTTGATTGCTTTTAAAGAAGAAAGTGGTTTATTTATTAAAAGTTCACCATTAATATTGTATAGAAATTGTTGTTCTTTTTTTAATGAATCTTTTTTAATAGCAATTATTAAATTATGAGAGACATAAATCAAATCTTGAAATTCAACTGGAATAATATTTTTAAAACCTGAATAAATTCCAATATTATTATTCGACTTAACTTCAAAAAAATCATACGATTTACCACGTACATTTTTAACAACATCGTATGTTGGCTTAACTAAAACCAAAGCTTTTTCATTACACAAACCCCATAAATTTCCTTCTCGGTAAGGAAAAATCTTTTCTTGGGCATTTAAAACAATTGTAAAAAATAATAAAAATGAAAAAATCTTAAATTTTGATGTCATTTTAAAGAATTTAAAGGTTCAAATTTAAAGATAATAAATACTAAAGTTAAAACTTTGTTGTTATATTCTATGTAAACAAAATTTCTTTACTATTTTTACGGCTTAAATACAATTATATGGCATCATCTTTTGAAAATTACAACAAGCGACGATTGATTTCTTCATACTTTTCGGTAGTATTGAGTATCTTTTTAGTTTTATTCCTTTTAGGAGCATTAGGACTTTTTGTAATTAATTCAAAAAAAATAACCAATGATTTTAAAGAGAATATTCCGATGACTATTTTCTTTAATAACGATGCAAATGATTCTATTATTGATGCATTTGATACCGAAATGAAAAATGCAAAATTTATAAAAGACTACGCATTTGTTCATAAAGATAGTGCTGCTAAAAACAATGTAGATATCGTAGGAAAAGATTTCATGGAGTTTTTAGGTTTCAATCCGCTTCAAAATTCATTTGATATTCACTTAAAAGGAGATTACGTTGTTGCAGATAGTATAAAAAAAATTGAACGTAACATTCGTAAAAACGAAATGGTTTCGGAAATTATTTATGACAAAGAATTAGTAGATTTAGTTAATAACAATGTTACTAAAATCAGTTTTTGGATTTTAATTATAAGCGGAGTTTTAACAGTAGTAGCTATGCTTTTAATTAACAGTTCGCTTCGTTTATCGGTTTATTCACATCGATTTACAATCAAAACAATGCAAATGGTTGGCGCTACAAAATCTTTCATCAGAAAACCATTTATTTGGAGAAGCATCAAACTAGGTTTAATAGGTTCTGTGTTGGCAATTATTGCTTTATTATTCCTTGTATATTATGTTGATGGTTTATTCCCAAGTTTAGGAATTGCAAAAGATTATACTTCTATCGGAATTGTAGTTATTGGAGTGTTATTAATTGGAATCATTATTACTTCGATTAGCACGTTTTTTGCAACACAACGTTTTCTAAATTTAAAAACTGACGACTTATACTAATATTCCGTATTCAATTGAAGGCACTGTGAATTAAAAAATAACAAAATGGAAAATAACAACAAACCTGAATTTCTTTTTGACAAAGTAAATTATAAAATTCTTTTAGTTGGCTTAGCTGTAATTGCACTAGGATTTATCTTAATGAGTGGTGGCGGTAGTGACAATCCAAACGTGTTTAACGAAGACATCTTTAATTTCAGAAGAATTCGTTTAGCTCCAACTTTAGTATTAATTGGATTTGGAATTACTGTTTATTCCATTTTGAAAAATCCTTCTAAAAAGTAATTAGTTAAAATTGAACACACTTCAAGCCATTATACTTGCAATTATTGAAGGAATAACCGAATTCCTTCCTGTTTCTTCTACAGGACATATGATAATCGCTTCTTCTTTTTTTGGAATTGCACAAGACGATTTTACCAAATTATTTACAATCGTAATACAGTTAGGAACTATTTTATCAGTAGTTGTATTGTATTTCAAACGCTTTTTTCAATCGCTTGATTTTTACTTCAAATTATTTGTAGCTTTTATTCCTGCAGTAATTTTTGGTTTACTTCTAAGTGATTTTATCGATGGTTTACTAGAAAATCCTATCACTGTTGCAGTTTCATTAATTATTGGAGGTGTTTTATTACTTAAAGTTGACGAATGGTTTGGCAATTCTGAAGGAACTGAAATCTCCTATTTAACCGCTTTAAAAATTGGTTTATTTCAATGTTTAGCTATGATACCTGGAGTTTCTAGAAGTGGTGCTAGTATCGTTGGTGGTATGACACAAAAACTTTCAAGAACAACTGCTGCGGAATTTTCATTTTTTCTAGCAATTCCTACTATGTTGGGCGCTACATTAAAAAAATCATACGATTATTATAAAGCAGGTTATGAACTAACACAAGAACAAACTAATTTACTAATTATAGGAAATGTTGTTGGGTTTATTGTGGCTTTAATTGCAATAAAATCTTTCATAGGATTTTTAACGAAACACGGATTTAAAATTTTTGGATATTACAGAATAGTAGCAGGAATTGCCATTCTATTAATTCATTTTTTTGTTCAAAAATTAACCATTATTTAATGACTTCAGAAGAAATTTTAGCCGGAAAAGTATTGCTAATCGACAAGCCTTTAACGTGGTCTTCGTTTCAGGCGGTTAATAAATTGAAATACATTTTAAAACGCAAATACGATTTACCTAAAAAATTTAAAATTGGTCATGCCGGAACGCTAGATCCTTTAGCAACTGGTTTATTAATTATTTGTACTGGAAAGTTTACCAAACAAATTACCGAAATTCAAGCACAAGCAAAAGAATATACTGGAACAATTATAATTGGAGCCACTACTCCATCTTATGATTTAGAAACAGAAATAGATGCAACTTTTCCAACAGAACATATTACTGAAGAATTGATTTTAGAAACTACTAAACAATTTTTAGGCGAAATAGATCAAAAACCACCTGTTTTTTCAGCTATAAAAAAAGATGGAAAACGTTTGTACGAACACGCTCGTGCTGGCGAAGAAGTAGAAATTCAAGCAAGAAAAACTACGATTTACGAATTTGAAATTACAAGAATACAATTTCCTGAAGTAGATTTCAGAGTAAAATGCAGCAAAGGAACATACATTCGTTCGTTAGCTTATGATTTTGGATTAGCTCTACAATCTGGAGGTCATTTAACCGCATTAAGAAGAACGAAAATTGGTGATTATTCAGTTAACAATGCTATTTCACCTGAAGATTTTGAAAAAGAAATAAATAATGAAAACTAAATTTTACCTTCTTTTATTATTTACTGTTTCAAGCTTTTCGCAAAACGTAAAACTAAAAACAGGCGATTTATTATTTCAATCTATGAATTGCGGTCCGCTTTGTGAAGCCATTAACGAAGTTACTGAAGGTTATCAAGGAAAAGATTTTAGTCATTTAGGAATGGTGTACATCAAAAATGATTCTATTTTTGTAATTGAAGCATCTGGAAAAGAAGTAAAAGTTACACCTTACGAAACTTTTAAAACCTACACCAATGACGAAATGTATGTAGGCAGATTGAAACGTAAATTCCGAAAATATATTCCTGAAGCAATTAGCTTTTCTTTGCAACAAGTTGGTGTTCCTTATGACGATGAATATTTGTATGATAATGGAAAATACTATTGTTCAGAATTAATTTATGATGCTTTTTTGAATTCGTATAAAAAGCCTCTATTTGATTTGTATCCAATGACTTTCAAATCACCAAATACAAATGAATATTTTGAAGTTTGGGCAGACTATTATGCTAAACTAAAAATGGAAATCCCAGAAGGGCAACTTGGTTGTAACCCTGGCGGAATTTCCACTTCTAACAAATTAAAAATTATAGGAAGCTTACGCTAACACTCTTTCATGTAGTTCCACGATTTCATTCTGAATCGAAATTCCTTTATCGTGTAAATACCATTTTTGCAACTCTATTTTTGCCGTTTCATCAACCACACCATGAGCTGCCTTGTAGTCTAAAATCAATTGTTTTGCTCCTTGAGGTCTTGGTCCCCAATCTGAAAGCACTTCTAAAGTAGCACTTTCAATAATTATCAATTTAGGAATAGCTTTTCCTCCGTTAGTTAAAAATTGCTGCATTAAAGCATCATTATCATCTCTCAAAGCAATTCGCAAATCTATTTTATCTAAAGCTGCAGCCATCTTATGAATAACCGGAACAATTTGAGCCGCATCACCACACCAACCCTCACTTAGTACTAACCAAATGTAATTTTTTTCTAAATTTTGCAATTTATGTTGCACACCATCAAGTATCTGAATCGTTTTCTCTAATCGATTCATTCTTGTCTCGTTCAATTCAGAATATTTCAACAAATCTTCTGTTTGGGTATGTCCTGTAGATTTTCCTTCTGCAATTAAACTCGTTACTTCATTTCTATACTCAGAATAAGAAAAACTATTTTCTAATGCTTGTTTTATAGTATTTATCATCTTCTTAACTTTATTTGGCAAATTTAATTCTAATTTTGATAATTAAATGTAAGAAATGTTACATATGGATTTAAATTCAAAATCTATCGGAATTGTATTGTCAGGTGGCGGTTCTAAAGGGATTGCGCAAGCTGGAGCATTACAATTTTTATCAGAACAAGGTATCGAACCATCTTGTATTGCAGGAACAAGTGCTGGTTCAATTGTAGGCGGATTGTATGCTTATGGCAAAAAACCTGAAGAAATTTTAGATTTTTTTAAATCGATTTCCTTTTTCCATTGGAAACATTTTACATTTAAAAAAGCCGGAATTGTTGATTCAGAATCCTTCAAAAACTATTTTGTAGAAATATTAGGTCCCATTACCATTGAAGAACTTAAAATTCCAATTTATATTACCGCAACCGATTTGGTAAAAGGAAAACTTAAAGTTTTTAGTGGCGAAACAAAATTAGTTGATGCTATTTTAGCTTCATCTTCATTCCCTGGAATGTTGTCGCCTTATGAAATTAAAAACAGATTATATAGCGATGGTGGAATTTTAAATCACTTTCCTACCGATTTATTACAAGGTCGATGCGATACTATGATTGGCATTTATGTAAGTCCAATACAAAAAATAGAGTCAAGTGATTTAAAGTCGATAAAAGGAGTTACCACAAGAGCGTTTGATTTGTTGTATGCCAATTACAATTATCAAAAATTCAATCTTTGTGATTTAGTAATTGAACCAAAAGATTTAGCCAATTATAGCACCTTTGAAACCAATAAATCCAAGATGGATACGTTATTTAAAATAGGATATGATGAAGCAAAAAAATCGTTTGAAAATTTAGCTTTATAAATGTTAAAACATTTTTTTTAGAAAAAAGCGATTTGACTATATTTGCACCATTAAAAGTTCAAAGAACAATTTCAATTTCAAGAACAAAGTAAAACAAAATCTGTTTTTTAGATAAACGACACAACCAATGAAATACAAAAGAATACTTCTAAAATTAAGTGGTGAAGCTTTAATGGGCGACAGACAATACGGAATTGATCCAAAACGCTTATCAGAATATGCTCAAGAAATCAAACAAATTCACGATAAAGGCATAGAAATTGCTATTGTAATTGGCGGTGGAAATATTTTTAGAGGTGTAGCTGGAGCTAGTAACGGAATGGATCGCGTTCAAGGTGATTATATGGGAATGCTTGCAACAGTAATTAATGGAATGGCCTTACAAGGCGCTTTAGAAGAAGCTGGAATGCAAACACGTTTGCAAACAGCTTTAAAAATTGAAGCAATTGCTGAACCATATATCAAAAGAAGAGCAACTCGCCATTTAGAAAAAGGAAGAATTGTAATCTTTGGTGCAGGAACGGGTAATCCATATTTTACAACTGATACTGCAGCCGTTTTAAGAGGAATTGAAGTTGGTGCAGACGTTATTTTAAAAGGAACTCGTGTTGATGGAGTTTATAATGCAGATCCAGAGAAAAATCCTGATGCAGTGAAATTTGACTATATTTCATTTGAAGAAGTTTTAGCAAAAGGATTAAATGTAATGGACACAACTGCTTTTACATTAAGTCAAGAAAATAAATTACCAATCATTGTTTTCGATATGAACAAAGACGGAAATTTATTAAAAGTTTGTGAAGGCGCAACTATAGGAACAACAGTTACAATATAATTTAGAATTCCGAAATAAGAATTCAGGAAATTTAAAAAACAAAACGATGACAGAAGAAATTAACTTTATTTTAGACAGTGCTAAAGAAGCTATGAGTGCTTCTGTTGCGCATTTAGAAAAAGAACTTTTAAATATTAGAGCTGGTAAAGCTTCTCCTCAAATGCTTGGTGGTGTTTTTGTAGATTATTATGGTTCTCAAACTCCTATTTCGCAAGTAGCAAATATCAACGCTGCAGATGCGCGTACATTAACTGTTACTCCTTGGGAAAAAAACATGTTAGGCCCAATTGAAAAAGCAATTATGATTGCTAATTTAGGGTTAAACCCAATGAACAATGGTGAAAACATTATCATCAACATTCCTGCTTTAACAGAAGAAAGAAGACGTGACTTGGTAAAACAAGCAAAACAAGAAGCTGAGGATGCAAAAATTGGTATTAGAAATCACAGAAAAGATGCTAACACTGATATCAAAAAAGAAGAAAAAAATGGAACAGCCGAAGACATCTGTAAAAAAGCTGAAGAAGATGTTCAAAAATTAACTGACAGCTTCATCAAAAAAATTGAAGAAGTTTTAGCTGTTAAAGAAGCTGAAATCATGAAAGTATAAATTTTAAATCCCGATTAACATTCGGGATTTTTATTTTGAATATATTTGTAGAATACTTGAAATAACTTACATGAAATATTTTTGGCTTTTTTTGAGCTTATTCATAACACATAGTTTTATTGCACAAAATAAAGTAAAAGGACAAGTTATCGATTATGATACTAAAGTACCTATTGCCTTTGCCTCTATTACTTATAATAACTCAAAATTTAATGCTGACTGGGAAGGAAAATTCACTATTGAAGTAAAAGATTTCAAATTACCAATCAAGGTTAATTTCAAAGGATATTATGAAAAAATAACCTATCCACAGCCTAAAGTTACCAACATCACGATTAAATTAATTAATGATTTAAACGAGAAAAAAGCAGAAATTTATACCGAAAACAAGGTAAACAACATCATTAAAAAAGTAATTGAAAACAAAAAAACAAACGACCCCGAAAAAGGATTATCAAGCTTTCAATATAAAAATTACGAATATCTTCAGGTAACTGCAAATCCTGATAGTATTACCTCTAAAATTGATTCCATTTACAAAAAAAGGTTTTTGAGAAAGCCTTTAATGAAATTAGATTCCACTAACTACAAGTTTAAAAAGTTTTCAGAAAAACAGCATTTGTATCAAACTGAAAAAGTAAATCTAATTCAAAACAATCAATCCCAATACAAAGAAACTGTTTTAGCTACTCGAATGGCTGGTTTTGAAAAACCGATTTATGAATATTTAGGTCTGAAATTAATTTCTTATTCTGTTTATGAAAATCCGTTTGAAATCTTGGAAATTCCAGTTCAAAACCCAATTTCAAATTTTGGCCGCAAACTTTACAATTACAAGTTAATAGATACAGTTAAAATTGACGGTAGAAGTGCTTATAGAATTTACTTCGAGCCAAAAAAATTAAATACAAATCGACTAAGAGGTTTGTTATATATTGACACAGTAAATTTTGCTATTTGTAAAGCCTATTTCAGAATTTATGGTATGGTAAACATCAATGCTACTTATACATTTGATTACAGAAAAGACATCGATATTTGGTTCCCAAAAAACAGAAAATTTAAAGTTTCTAAAGGAAATAATCACGAAGATATTAAAATCTTAGGTGGTACTATAAAATTTAGTTCCGATTTGGATTTAACGGAAAGTAAAAATGCCACCGACCAAGCTTATGTTTCCATTGAGTCAACACCTTTTGACATAGAAATAAACAAGTCAATCACTTTTACAAAACCAAGAGTAAAAATTGAAGTCCCAAATTCAAGTCTAAAACAAGATAACGATTATTGGAATGCTTTCAAAAAAGATACTATTGACAACAGAAAACTAAGAACGTACACTTCAATTGATAGTTTATCGGTTTCGGAAAAAATAGAACACAAACTTTTTCTTGGTAGAAAAATATTTAATGGTTATTATCCTGTTTCAATTTTTGATATTGATTTAAGAAGCATTGTTAAATACAACAATTTTGAAGGTTTCAGATTAGGATTAGGCGCTATTACTAATTCAAAATTATCTGAAAAATACAAAATTGCTTTTTATGGCGCTTATGGTTTGAAAGATGAAGAGTTCAAATATGGAATCACACCTTCATATCTAGCGCATAAAAATTCGGAAACTTGGGTTAGCGCTTCCTATGCGGATGATATTAGCGAGATTGCACAAACAAATTTTGCTACAGATTCTCGTAGATTTAAAATTTATGACCCAAGACCTATTAACATCTCTACATTTTACAACAACAAAATGAGCTCTGTATTTGTAGAAAGTAAATTTTTACCAAAAACATCAAGTTATTTTGGAATTTCTCACAATCAAATTCAACCGCTTTTTGATTACACTTTTGTAAAAGGAGATAAATCGTATACGGATTATACTATAACTGCAGTTCAATTAGCATTTCAATGGAATCCGTTTAGCAATTATATGCAAACACCAATGGGCAAAATTGAGTATGAAAAAAGACATCCAAAATTCTCAATTCAGTTTACACAAACGTTACCAAATTTATTAGATAATAATTTTGTTTTTTCTAAGATTGATTTCAAAACATTCTATGAATTACCTTATTTATCAGGACAAAAAAGTTCTGTTCTTTTACAAACAGGAATTGCATTTGGAGATGTCCCAATTACACATTTATACAGCATTGTTCCAAATAACTTAAACAGAGAAGCCATTTTACAACGTATTACTTTTGCAGGTAAAAACAGTTTTGAAACCATGTATTTTAATGAATTTTTCTCAGACAAATACGCTTCACTACAATTAAAACATACTTTTAACAAAATAAGATTGGGCTACAAAATAAATCCTGAATTTACTGTTGTTACACGTATGGCTTTTGGATCAAATAACCACAATAACCAACATTTAGGAATTGCATATAAAACAATGGAAGATGGTTTTTTTGAAAGTGGTATAGAATGTAATAAAATTTTCAAAGGTTTAGGGTTGGTTGCCTTTTATCGTTATGGTCCAAATCAATTAGCGAATTTTGATGACAACATCGCTATCAAAGTTTCTTATTATTTAGATTTAGGACTTTAAATTTATCTTAATTATTGATTCTGTTCCAATAAATTAAGGAAGTTTTGCTACCTTTGCACCCTAATTTTTGAGAGATGTTAAAGTGGTTGAGCACTAGTTTTTGGAATTATATAGCCGGTAAAATTTTAAGAAATCGCGTTTTTCTTTTAATCCTTATTTTACTTTTCACCATATTCATGGGGTTTCAATGGAAAAACATGCGTTTTACCTTTACCGAAGCCAATTTATTACCTGATGATCACGAAGTAAATATTCAGTACAATTCGTTTCTAGAGAAATTTGGAGAAGAAGGAAATCTTGTAGTTCTTGGATTTAAAGACAAAAACTTTTTTAATGAGAAAAACTACAGAGCTTGGGAAAAATTTACAGCTGATATTAAGAAAGACAAGTCAACCGAACTAACGCTTTCAATTGAAGATTTACAAGTTTTAGAAAAAGACACTGTTGCAAAAAAATTCAAGTTAGTTTCTTTCATCAATAATGATAGTATTTCTGACACCTATTTAAAAGAAAAGGAAAAAGAGTTTTTCAACGATTTACCTTTCTATGAAGGTATGCTGTTCAATAAAGAAAGTGGAGCAGTGCGTTTTGCTATTTACATGGATAAAAAAATTGTAAACACGCCAGCAAGAAAACAATTTATTGAAAAACATCTTAACCAAGACAGAATTAACGCCTTCGAAAAAGAAACCGGATTAGATCTTCGTGTTTCTGGAATGCCCTATATTAGAACACTGAATGCTAATAGTATTATTAGTGAAATTGGATTGTTCGTTGGTGCAGCACTAGGAATTACTTCATTACTATTCTTTTTCTTTTTTAGAAGTTTCAGAGCTACCATGGTTTCCATGTTTGTGGTAATTATTGGAGTAATGTGGTCGTTTGGAACACTAGGTTTGTTACATTATGAAATAACCGTTTTAACAGCAATTATTCCTCCATTAATCATTGTTATCGGAATTCCTAACTGTATTTTCCTTATCAACAAATACCAGCAAGAAATTAAAAATCACGGAAATAAAGCCAAATCCTTACAAAGGGTAATCTCTAAAGTAGGAAATGCTACTTTAATGACGAATTTAACTACTGCTGCTGGTTTTGGAACATTCATTTTTACAGATAGTAAATTATTGAAAGAATTTGGAATTGTAGCTTCATTAAACATTGTTTTCTTATTTATACTTTGTTTAATTATCATTCCAATTGTTTACAGTTATATGCCAATGCCTAAGGAAAAACATTTAGCTCATCTTGGCAAAAACTACATGGCAACTTTCATGAATTGGATTGAAAACACGATTAGACATCACCGAGTTGCTGTTTTTTCAACAGCCATTGGGATTTTAGTGATGGGAATTATTGGAATTTATCAAATTAAAATTTCAGGAAGTATTATTGAAGATATGCCGAAAAAGGCTCCTTTTTACAAAGACATTTTATTCTATGAAAAGGAATTTGATGGTGTTATGCCATTAGAAATTGTGATTGATACTAAAAAACCTAAAGGAGCTTTAAAATCAGTAACATTAAAACGAATAGAAGAACTTCAAGAAACCATTGAAGAAATTCCTGAATTATCTAAACCTGTTTCTATTGTTAATTTAGTCAAATATTCAAAACAAGCTTACTATAACGGAAATCCTGAATATTACGAATTACCTACCAAACAAGAAGAAGCTTTCATTTTATCGTACATAAAAAATTCGACTAAAAAAGGAAACGAGAATATGCTGAAAAGCTATGTTGATAGTACTGGGCAATATGCTCGCATCACAACTTTTATGCGAGATATTGGTACGGACAAAATGCAAAAAATTGAAGAACGTTTACAAGACAAAATCAATCACATTTTCCCAAAAGAACGCTACGAAGTTTCACTAACAGGAAAAGCTTATGTTTTTGAAAAAGGAACCCATTATTTAATTGACAATTTAGTACAATCGCTAATTTTTGCTATTGTTCTAATTTCGCTATTAATGGCATATATGTTCCGTTCTTTCAAGATGATAGTTGTATCATTATTACCAAATATTTTACCTTTAGTTATGACTGCTGGATTGATGGGTTATTTTGGAATCCCAATTAAACCATCTACCATATTAGTATTTAGTATTGCGTTTGGAATATCGGTGGATGATACGATCCACTTTTTGGCGAAATACCGTCAAGAGTTAAAAGCTAACGATTGGAAAATAAAACGATCTGTTTACGCTACACTAAAAGAAGCAGGAATTAGTATGTTTTACACTTCAGTAGTGTTGTTCTTTGGATTCTCAGTATTTACATTATCTAGCTTTGGCGGAACTGTTGCATTAGGAGGATTAGTTGCCACAACCTTGTTATTTGCCATGTTATCTAATTTAATTCTATTACCAGCATTGTTACTTTCGTTAGATAAAACGATTGCTAACCAACAAGAATTTTTAGAACCAACATTAGATATTTTAGCAGAAGATATTGAAGAAGAAAATTCAAACGAGAAATAGTATATTTGCATTATAAATCATAAATCGAAATGAAACACTCAAAAGTCATAGACCTTTTAAACAGCACAAAAACATTACATGAAGTAACAGCAAAAGGTTGGGTTAGAACATTTAGAAACAATCAATTTATTGCGTTGAACGATGGTTCGACTATTCATAATATTCAGTGTGTGGTAGATTTTGAAAACACACCTGACGAAACCTTAAAAAGAATTACAACCGGGGCCGCTATTTGCGTTACAGGAACTTTGGCAGAAAGCCGTGGTGCTGGACAAAAAGTAGAAATTCAAGTAACGAAATTAGAGATTTTAGGCGATAGCGATGCAGAGAAATTCCCAATGCAACCTAAAAAACACTCGTTAGAATTTTTACGCGAAAATGCTCATTTACGTGTAAGAACGAATGCTTTTGGAGCAATAATGCGTGTGCGTTCAACTTTAGCGTTTGCAGTACACCAATATTTTCAAGAAAAAGGATTTTTCTATGTAAATACGCCTATCATCACAGGTTCTGATGCTGAAGGTGCTGGAGAAATGTTCCAAGTAACTTCTTTACCAATTGACGGTTCGGCTCCAAGAAACGAAGACGGAAGCATCAACTACAAA
Source organism: Flavobacterium channae (assembly GCF_021172165.1). Taxonomy (NCBI): domain Bacteria; kingdom Pseudomonadati; phylum Bacteroidota; class Flavobacteriia; order Flavobacteriales; family Flavobacteriaceae; genus Flavobacterium; species Flavobacterium channae. The sequence continues at coordinate 2,562,611 of NZ_CP089096.1, forward strand.
GAAGATTTCTTCGGAAAACAAACCAACTTAACCGTTTCTGGACAATTAGAAGGCGAAACTTTTGCTATGGCATTAGGTCAAATCTATACGTTTGGACCAACATTCCGTGCAGAAAATTCAAACACTTCTCGTCACTTAGCGGAGTTTTGGATGATTGAACCAGAAGTGGCTTTCAATGATTTAGCGGATAACATGGATTTGGCTGAAGATTTCATCAAATACGTTATCAAATATACGGTTGATAAATGTGGCGATGATTTAAAATTCTTAGAAGCAAGACTTTTAGAAGAAGAAAAATCAAAACCACAAGCAGATAGAAGCGAAATGACGTTGTTAGAAAAATTAAGTTTTGTACTTGATAACAACTTCAAACGTGTTTCTTATACAGAAGCAATTGATATTTTAAAAGATTCAACACCAAATAAAAAGAAAAAATTTCAATATATCATTAACGAATGGGGTGCTGATTTACAAAGTGAGCACGAACGTTTCTTAGTAGAAAAACACTTTAAATGTCCGGTAATTTTATTTGATTATCCCGCAAAAATTAAAGCGTTTTACATGCGTTTGAACGACAACACTGAACCAGGAAAAGAAACTGTAAGAGCCATGGATATCTTATTCCCAGGAATTGGAGAAATCGTTGGAGGTTCTCAAAGAGAAGAGCGTTACGATGTACTTGTAGAAAAAATGAAAGCCTTAGGAATCGATGAAGAAGAACTTTGGTGGTATTTAGATACTAGAAGATTCGGATCTGCTGTTCACTCAGGATTCGGATTAGGATTTGAAAGATTAGTGCTTTTTGTAACTGGTATGGGTAACATTAGAGACGTAATTCCTTTCCCAAGAACACCACAAAACGCAGAATTTTAGAATCTTGTTAAATTGTTTAACTGTCGATGTATTAAATAGTAAATTTAATAAACAATTAAACAGTTAAACGATTAAATCAATTAAACAAACATTAATGTTAAAACACAGTTTACAATTCAAATTATCTCAAAAATTATCGCCTCAACAAATTCAGTTGATGAAGTTAATTCAATTGCCTACGCAAGCTTTTGAGCAACGTCTTCAGGAAGAATTAGTAGAGAATCCTGCTTTGGAAGAAAGTAGCAAGGAAGATAATTACGATTTAGATGATTATGGAAGTGATACTGATGATTACGACGATTACGATAACGAACACATCGATACAGGCGACATCAACATTGACGAATATTTAAGCAATGACGAAACGCCAGATTATAAATATCAAACCAACAATTACAGCGATGACGATGAAGACAAAACGATGCCCTTTGCGGCTCCAGTAAGTTTTCATCAAGATTTAATCAATCAGTTGAATACTTTTATTTTAACTGATGAGGAACGAGACATTGCTGAGTTTTTAGTAGGAAGTATCGATGATATGGGCTATATCAGAAGAAGCATTCAAGATATTGTGGATGATATGGCTTTCACTCAAGGTATTTATACCGACGAGCCAACAGTAGAACGCATCTTACATTTGGTTCAAGACTTAGAACCTGCAGGTGTTGGTGCTCGCGATTTACAAGAATGTTTGTTGTTACAATTAAAACACAAAACGCCATCGGATTCGATTGCTTTAGCTATTAATGTGATTGAACAACAATTTGATGCTTTTACCAAAAAACATTACGATAAATTGTTACAAAAATTTGACGTTTCGCAACAACAACTGCGCAAAGCTATTGACGAAATTGAAAAACTAAATCCGAAACCAGGAGGAAGTTTCGACGGTAATCAAAAAGCTGTAGAACATATTGTTCCTGATTTTACTATTCGAATTGTTGATGGCGAACTAGAACTTTCGTTAAACGGAAGAAACGCTCCAGAATTGCACGTTTCTAAAGATTATCAAGAAATGTTGCAGAGTTATAAAGACACTTCTGAAAAATCGAGTTCGCAGAAAGATGCAGTTCAATTTATCAAGCAAAAATTAGATTCGGCAAAATGGTTCATTGATGCGATTAAACAACGTCAGGAAACATTGTATGTGACCATGAATGCGATAATGTTTTATCAGCAAGAATACTTTTTAGAAGGAGAAGAAACCAAACTTCGTCCGATGATTCTAAAAGACATTGCCGATATGGTTGGTTTAGATATTTCAACGGTTTCGCGTGTTGCCAATAGCAAATATGTTGATACGCCATACGGAACAAAACTAATCAAAGAATTCTTTAGTGAATCGATGACAAACGATCAAGGTGAAGAAGTATCAACAATCGAAATTAAAAATATCTTACAACAAGTTATTTCGGAAGAAGATAAAAGAAAACCTTTACCAGATGATCAGTTAGCGGAAATTTTGAAAGAAAGAGGTTATCCAATTGCTAGAAGAACCATCGCAAAATACCGCGAACAACTAGATATTCCAGTAGCGCGTTTGAGAAAAAAAATCTAAGAATATGGATTTAAAAAAAATATTACCTGTTTTTTCCTATATTTTTCATCCCATATTTGTTTCCTTATATGGAACGCTTTTCTTCTTTTTAATCGCGAGTCCATTTTTTTATAATTCACAAATATTAGTTACACTAATTCAAGTAACAATATTAACCTTGCTTCTACCTTTGTCGATGTATTTTTTATTTCGCTCATTAGGTGTAGTTACTTCCTTTACGGAAGCCAGCATTAGTGAAAGAAAAATGCCAATTGCCGTTCAAGCAATATTATTATTTGTGTTAATCCAATTTAGTGTTTCAAGAGATACTGTTGCCGAGCTCTATTTCTTTTTCCTTGGCGGATTAATAAGCAGTATTATCGTTTTAGCAGCTGTTTTATTAAAATTCAAAGCTAGTTTGCACATGATAGGAATAAGTGCTTTAACATGCTTTATTTATGGTTTGAGCATGTATTATCAATTACCGTTTGTAAACCTAACTGCTTTTTGTATAGTTTGTGTTGGATTAGTTGCTTCTTCTCGATTGTATATGAAAGCGCATACATACACAGAACTTATTGCTGGTATCTTAATTGGTGCTGCACCACAAGTTTTTTTATATCAGTATTGGTTATAAAATATAAAAAATCAATCCTATTTTTAAGGTAGTAACTTTATTTTCTGCAGCCGTTTTATCTTTATCAAAAAACGGATTTAAACCATAATGAATGTAAGCATTCCATGTATTGAATCCAAAACTTAGATAGGTAGCGTATTGAAATTTATTTAAAATAACGTTGATGTTTTCATCCCCAGAACCAATAGCGCCTTCATATTCGAAGTTTCCATTAATTAAATAGCTCATCATAAAACCCCCATAAATACGCCAAAATTTATGACTTTCTGGTGTTGCATTTCGCCAACGAACTTCAATAGGAAAATCTAAATAATGAAGTAGCATTCTACTTTTAACAACTGTAGTTGAAGTACTCGTAGATACAGAGGATAAATCGATATTTTGCTTCAAATCGTTAAACGAATAACCAATTCCAGGAGCAATAGACCAATGTCTGTTTTTAGTAAAAGGAAAATCTCTCAAAAATCCACCTGATAAACCAGTAGAAAAAGAATACTGACTAAAATTGTCAGGCGTTTTTTGAAGAAAATTATAAGAAACAGAAATATAAAATTGATCCTCACGAAACAAAGAATCAACAACGGGTTTATTCTCTGATTGTGAAAAACCAATTATAGAAAAAAATAGAAAAAAAAGAGATCTAAATTGTCGCATTAATTTTTTTTATAAAAATAATAAAAAAGGCACGCTAATGCGTACCTTTTTTTATTTATGAAATTTATACTATTCAACAGGATTTCCTTGTGCAGTAGTATAATTTACTTTCAATTGATTAATCTTACGCAACTCTAATTTGATTGCACTTACTAATCCCATCTTAACTTGTTTGTCAATTTTTAAGGATGCAGTAAGGTATTTTTCGTCTTCAGAATTACGTTGTGCTCTTTCAGAAATAATAAAATTTCTTATTTCAGCAGGTGAAGCCATTTTATCAGCTAATTGTATACGGTCAGAAGCACCTAAAGTAGCGCGATATCTCTCGCTTGGTTTTCCTGCATAGATATACATAACATATTGTTTCTTATGTAATTTAGCTGTTTGATTTGCTTTAGGTAGTGTATTTTCAATTTTCAAGTCACTATCTTTCATTGTAGTAGCAGTCATGAAGAAGAACAAAAGCATAAATACAATATCTGGCAAAGATGCAGTTGAAATAGCAGGAAGATCACCCGATTTTTTCTTTTTAAATTTAGACATACTTTCTTAATATTATATTAATTATTTTTTTGGTTCTGCTTCTGAAAGTCTCATTGGAAATAATTCTTGAATTTTTTCCACTTTCGGTTTCAAATCCTCTACTAAACCTTCGGTTGCTTTAGAAGCTGGATCATTATAAATGTATTCCATTTCTGTAAAAGTCATACCGTAACGTCTCTTACATTCTCTATCTCTTAAAAAGTTATAAGCTGCAACTAATTCGTTTTGAACAGCAATATACATTTCGTAAGATGTTTGCCCGTCGTTATTTAAGGAAATTACTGCATCACCAGGACTATCTGATGAATTAGGATCTTTTTTCCCATTACAATAAGCACAACTACCATTACCATTATTTTCAAGAAACTCAATAGCAGTTTGTCTTAAATCTTTAAGTTCAACTATCTTCTCTTCAACAAGAAGTTGGTTGTCTTTATTAACCAAAACTGTTAAAATGTTTCTTTCATTAATAGGCGGAACAGGTGGGTTTTCTTCCCAACGAGGCAAGAGTCTGTTAATCCCTTGGTCAACTCCAATAGTTGTAGTTACCAAGAAGAAAATCAAAAGTAAGAAAGCAATATCTGCCATAGAACCGGCATTTACTTCAGGTGGTAAACCTCTTCCTTTTCTAGCCATAATTATTTTTTAATTTTGTTAAAACCAGTCCAAACCATAGTTCCAATTGCCGCAACTGCTAACAAATAAAACGTATTTAAACCTGTACTAACCCATTTTGAAGTACTTTCTGAAGCAATAACCTCGTTTGTAGCAGATTTAACTTCACTACCATCAGCTAAGATGAATGAAACTAATACTACTGCTAAAAATACTCCTGCAGAGATTAAAGTTTTCTTTAAATTCTCTTTGTGAGAGAATAAGTTCTTAAATACATAAATTAAAACTACTACTACACAAGCAAGTAGAATTACATAAGATAAATATATAAGAGGAGAGATCCAACTATTGTCTTCGCTATCACTTGTAGCCATTAAGCCTCCTAAGGCAACTAAACTTAATATTGAAATTACAATAGCTGCTATTTTTGTTACTTTGTGTAAATTCATAACAGTTATATATTTATTAATTATTTTTTGCTGTAATCAGATAACATATCAACTAAGCTGATAGATGCATCTTCCATATCATTAACGATAGAATCGATTTTTGCAGTGATATAGTTATAGAAAATTTGTAAGATAATAGCAACGATAAGTCCGAATACAGTTGTTAATAAGGCAACTTTAATACCTCCAGCAACTAAAGATGGCTCCATAGATCCTGCAGATTGGATTTGGTCAAACGCCTCGATCATCCCGATTACCGTTCCCATGAATCCTAACATCGGTGCTAATGCAATAAATAAAGAAATCCAAGAAACGTTTTTCTCTAATTGACCCATTTGAACACCACCATAAGCTACGATAGATTTTTCAGCTGAATCTAAACCATGAGAATAACGATCTAAACCTTGGTAGAAAATAGATGCAACTGGTCCAGAAGTATTTCTAGCTACTTCTTTAGCAGCATCAACACCACCTGAATTTAAAGCACTTTCTACTTCACTAATTAATTTTTTAGAATTTGTAGAAGATAAGTTTAAGTAGATAATTCTCTCGATAGCAATTGCTAAACCTAAAATTAAACAGATTAATACAATTCCCATGAAAGCAGGTCCACCTTCAATAAAACGTTTTTTCATTCCTTGAGTGAAAGTAACTTCTTCAGCTGGAGCAGCTTCGTCAGTTGTTGCAGTAGCTTCATCAGTTGTAGCTTCAGTTGCAGTTGAATCAGCAACTTGTTCTGTAGCAGGAGCTGCCGCTTGAGTTGAATCTTGAGCTTGAACATTTCCAAAAGTCATAAGCCCCGTGATTGCTAAAATAGAAAATAATCTTTTCATCGCTTTTGTTCTTAAATTTAATTAGTTAATTGGGTTTAAAGATATAAAAATATTTATAAAAAATTTAAAATTAATATCGTTCTGCAGAGAGGAAGGGATTCGAACCCTCGATACCCTTGTGGAGTATACACACTTTCCAGGCGTGCGCCTTCGACCACTCGGCCACCTCTCTATCGGCACAATACTCGATTTTAAGGGTGCTAAATAACGCAAAAAATCTCATGTATAAAAATTTTATATGTTATTTTTAAAACATTTCTCCTCGAATTCCGGTTTCAAAAATGGTCTTAAAAACGTTATTTGAAACTTTTTGTCCTAAAAGATACATTAGTTTAGTTATAGCCGCCTCTGTTGTTATGTCTTTTCCTGAGATTACGCCAATATTTTTTAATTGTGTACTTGTTTCATAATTTCCCATCGAAACACTACCTCCACTACATTGTGTAACGTTAATTACATGGATATTATTGTTAATTGCCTTACTTAATGTTGATACAAACCATTCTCCTGTAGGCGCATTTCCTGACCCGTAAGTTTCCAAAACGATACCTTTTAGATTAGGAATTGCAAAAAATGCATCCAAAACATGCTGATTGATTCCAGGGAAAATTTTTAAAATCGCCACATTATCATCAAACTCTGTATGTACTTTAAGCTTTTTATTAGAATTTTGTTTGATAACTATGTCAGAATTCACCTTTAAATGCACTCCAGATTCCGCCAATTCGGGAAAATTTGGAGAAGTAAATGCATTAAAATGTTCGGCACTTATTTTTGTTGTTCTGTTTCCTCTGTATAATTTATACTCAAAATACAAACACACTTCTTGAATTGCAGATTTTTTGCCATCTCGTAAAGAAGCTACTTGAATTGCCGTAATCAAATTTTCTTTTGCATCTGTTCTTAAATCTCCAATTGGCAACTGAGATCCTGTAAAAATTACTGGCTTTGCCAGGTTTTCCAACATAAAACTTAATGCCGATGCACTATAAGACATCGTATCCGAACCATGTAAAACCACAAAACCATCAAAAGAAGTATAATTCTCTTCAATGATTTTAGCCATTTTTTGCCAATTGGAAATATTCATATTCGAAGAATCGATAGGAACTTCGAATGAAATTGTTTCAATTTGACAATCCAATAAATGTAATTCGGGAATTCTGCTTAACAACTCATTAAAATCAAAAGCCTTCAAAGCTCCTGTTTCAAAATCTTTTACCATTCCGATAGTTCCACCGGTATAGATTAAGAGTATTTTTGGTTTAACAGATGTCATTAGTGTATTTTAGTTTGTTCACAACCGGATTAGCATACATCGCCAAGAAACCTTCTCTCATAGTTTCATTATCAGCATCAATTCGCATTTCTAATCTTCTTTCAAACAATTGACGCTCTTTTTCGTTGTACAAATGTTGAAACTGGTTGGTTTTATACAAAATATCGTAAGCTATAAAATTGGTTGGCCATAATTTATACGATTGCAAAATAGAATCGTCTATTACTTGTGCCAAAGCTTGGATTTGTTTGTTATTATTATCGTTTTCAGCTATGATTTTTTCGTATTCGTTTTCTAAAACATCGCCAATATGAATATGAATACGTTTCTTTTGACCGATGATTCCACTTAACAATGTAATGAAATCTTCGTTTTTCTCCTTAATATATACTTCATCTTTAGAAAGCGCAATCAATTGAGGCATTTTTAAAGCATCTGTTGGATCATATTCGTACGAAATTGAAACAGGAACAACTTTTAATTTCTTAAAAAAGTTCATGCAACAAGCTTCATCAGAAGCCATAGCAATCATTTTCAACACACCTTGATGTGTTGCATCATTACCATCTTTCGTTCTTCCTTCTCTTTGTGCAATCCAAACCGAACGATTTTCCTTTGATAATAAATGATACATGTATTCCGACATCAACTTAGAACTTTGTAATAATTCTCTAGGCGATAAACCACGTTGAACTAAAAAGTTTCGGTTGAGTTTTGATAATTTTAAAAGAAAATCTTTTTGAACTAAGTTATCTCCGATAGCCGAAGCTGTCATAACCAAACCGTAATCAAACAACGAAACGTTCAATAACGACGTATCTAAGATAATATCGCGGTGATTGGAAATAAATAGATATGATGTATTAGGCTCTAATTTTTCAAAACCAGAAGTAGAAAGCCCTTCTGAGCTTCTTTCTAAAACTCTTTGTATTGATTGATAAACAAAATTAACTTGAAAATCGCGAATAGAATGGGTTCTACTCAACTGCTCTTTCCAAACTTCATCTTCTAATTCAGGAAAAGTAAAATCCATCATAGCCTTCATCATAGGATGATGTAACAAAGACTTTAAAGCTTCGTTTACTTCAGAATCATAATACGGGCGAATAGAATCGAATTTTGTCATATTTATTAAAAACAGTTCACAAAAGAACAAAAATTTTATGAAATGAACCTTTATTTTAAATTAAATTCCAAAAATTTGTTTTGAATTCTCTGTAGTAATTCTCGCAATTTCTTCAACTGGAAGCTGATAAATTTCGGCTAACTTTTGTGCTACTAGCAAGGTATAACTGCTTTCATTTCGCTTTCCACGATATGGAACTGGTGCTAAATATGGCGAATCGGTTTCTAAAACAATCTGTTGTAAATCAATCTCGTTCAAAAACTGATCAATCTTTCCATTTTTAAAAGTTGCCACTCCTCCTATTCCTAATTTCATTCCTAATGAAATAGCTCTTTGGGCTTGAACCAAATCACCCGTAAAACAATGAAAAATTCCGAATAAATCATCCGATTTTTCACTTTCTAACACTTCGAAAACCTCATCAAAAGCATCACGACAATGAATGTTGATTCCTAGTTTATACTTTTTTGCCAATTGGATTTGATGTTTGAAAGCATGTTGTTGTTCTTTCAAAAAGGTTTTATCCCAAAACAAATCGATTCCGATTTCTCCAACAGCATAAAATTTTCTCGAAGCCAATTCTTTTTCTACATGCGCCAATTCTTCTAAGTAATTTTCCTTCACATACGTTGGATGCAAACCCATCATCAAAAACACATTTTCAGGATACTGTTTTTCCAAATCATACATTTTAGTTGTATAATTAGAATCGATTGAAGGAACAAAAAAGCGTGAAATTCCAGCATTGATTGCTCTTTGCATCATTTCGCTTCTGTCTTGATCAAATTCTTCAGAATATAAATGGGTGTGTGTATCTGTTAGTATCATTAGTAGATTGGGTTACAAAGTGCAAAGTTAAAATAAAAGTATTAAGACTGAAATAATACAACTATTTTCTATTTTTGATTCATGGAAGATTTGCAAGACTTTTTAAAGGGGAAAAAATATAAAAAGATAAAGTTCACAGTGCTAAAAACCCAACATTTATTAATCAAAGGAAAGATAAATGGTGTTAAAGGCAATTTCATTTTAGACACAGGAGCCAGTAATAGTTGTGTAGGATATGAGAGTATTGAACATTTTCAATTGGATGCTCAATTTTCAGAAACTAAAGCTGCTGGAGCTGGCGCAACAGGAATTGAAACACAATTGGCAAAAAACAATGAAATTCAATTAGGAAGATGGAAAAACAACAAACTTCATTTAATTGTCTTTGACATGAGTCATGTAAATGAAGCTTTGATGCATTATAAAACCAAACCTGTTGATGGCATTATTGGCGCTGATATTCTATTAAAAGGAAAAGCAATAATTGATTACAGCAACCATTACTTATATTTAAAATAAATTATTTACTTCTATTCTTTTTCAAAGCTCTAAAAGCAAGAATTGTACTCAACAACATTAAGGTTCCGCCTAAAACAAACGGTGCTCCAGGAAATAAAAATGGTGCTTCGCCATGAGTAAAGTAATAAAAAACAGAAGCCATCATAGGCGGACCTACAATTGCAGAAGCACTCATTAAACTGGTTAACGTTCCTTGAATTTCACCTTGCTCTGAAGGATCAACTTGTTCGGAAACTACTGCTTGTAATGCTGGTCCGGCAATTCCTCCCAAACAGTATGGAATTAAAAACACAAACATCATCCAACTTTCGGTTGCCATTGCAAAAAGAAACATTCCTAATGTATATAATGCCAATCCGAAATAAATACTTTTTTCATTACCTATTCTAGGATTAATCCAGCGTATTAAACCTCCTTGAACAATTCCGACTAACAACCCGATTATTCCAAGAGAAATTCCAACCATTTTTTCATCCCAATTAAATTGGTACATAGTAAAATAATTCCAATTACTTTGAACCGCATGCGATCCAACATGAAGTATGAAAATTGCCAAAACCAAACCAATTAAGTTTGGGTATTTTTTTAGATGCACAAAAGCACCAATTGGGTTAGCACGTTTTAGTTCAAAAGGTCTTCTTTTATCTTTATCTAACGATTCTGGAAGAATAAAATAACCATATAAAAAGTTCAACATACATAAAAATGCAGCTGCAAAAAATGGAACTCTAACGCCAAATTGACCTAATAAACCTCCTATAACAGGACCAATAATGAATCCTAATCCAAAAGCAGCTCCCATCAATCCAAAGTTCTTCGCTCTATTTTCATGAGTACTTACATCGGCAATGTAAGCGGAAGCTGTTGTAAAACTAGCGCCTGTTATTCCTGATAAAATTCTTCCAACAAACAACCAAATAATAGTTGGTGCGTATGCCAATAGTAAAAAATCTAATGAAAATCCAAATAAAGAAATTAGCAAAACTGGTCTTCTACCATATTTATCGCTTAAATTTCCAACAACAGGAGCAAAAATAAATTGGGTAATTGCGTAAGCAAATGTTAACCAACCACCATATTTAGCAGCCTCGCTAATATCTCCGTTTATAAGTTCTTTGATTAAATTTGGAATTACTGGAATGATAATTCCCCAGCCTATTACATCAAGCAAAACCGTAATAAATATAAAACCTACTGCTGCTTGTTTTTTAGATTTCTTCATGGCAATTTTTTGAATTACAAAGAAAAGAAAAATCCCAAACTCTTTTGAAGTTTGGGATTTTATTATTTTGATGCTGAAACAAGTTCAGCAAGACAATTAAAGTTCTAATGCTTTTTTCACATTACCACCCATTAAAATTTCCACTGGGTTTTCTAATGCTTCTTTAACTGCTACTAAGAATCCTACTGACTCACGTCCGTCGATGATTCTGTGGTCGTAAGATAACGCTACGAACATTACTGGAGCGATAACGATTTGACCATTTTTAACGATTGCTCTATCTACAACATTGTGCATTCCTAAAATACCTGATTGAGGTGGATTGATAATTGGTGTAGACAACATACTTCCGAAAACACCACCATTTGAAATAGTGAAAGTTCCTCCAGTCATTTCGTCAACAGTAATTTGTCCGTCACGAGCTCTTAATGCTAATCTCTTGATTTCAGCTTCAACACCTCTGAAAGATAATGTTTCTGCATTTCTCATTACTGGAACCATTAATCCTTTTGGCCCAGAAACCGCTACAGAAATATCACAGAAGTCATAAGAAATTTTCTCTTGACCATCGATCATAGAGTTTACATCTGGATATAATTGTAAAGCACGAGTTACCGCTTTAGTAAAGAACGACATGAAGCCTAATCCTAAACCATGTTTTGCTTTGAACTCTTCTTTATATTGATCACGAATAGCATAAATTGCTGACATGTCTACTTCATTGAAAGTTGTCAACATTGCAGTTTCATTTTTAGCAGAAACTAAACGCTCTGCTACTTTTCTACGTAACATCGAAAGTTTTGTTCTTTCTGTTCCGCGATTTCCTCCTGTTGGAGTTCCCATTGATGGTACTGCATTAACAGCATCATCTTTAGTTATTCTTCCACCTTTACCAGTTCCTACAATTGCAGATGGCTCGATGTTTTTTTCTTCTAATATTTTTCTAGCTGCTGGAGATGGCGCTTGAGTTGCATATGTTTTCTCAGCAACTGGAGCCGCTTTTGGAGCCTCAGCTTTTGGAGCTTCAACTGCTTTTGCTTCTTCTTTTGCTGGAACTGCACCACCTTCTGGTTTTGCTGCACCTGTATCGATTAAACAAACTACAGCACCTACTGCTACTGCATCGCCTTCTTCTGCTTTTAATGTAATGATTCCACTTGCTTCTGCTGGTAATTCTAATGTTGCTTTATCTGAATCAACCTCAGCAATTGCTTGGTCTTTTTCTACATAATCACCATCTTTTACTAACCATGTAGCAATTTCTACTTCTTTAATTGATTCCCCTGGAGAAGGGACTTTCATTTCTAAAATCATATCTTTTTATTTAAAAAGTTTACCCTTCGACAAGCTCAGGGTGATAATTGAGTTGTTTTTTTATTGAAATAATTTTTTGTCGAAAACCATAGCAATCGCGTTTGCATGACGTTTTTTAGAACGCTCATAACTTCCTGCTGCTGGTGCACTGTATGCTTTTGGTGATGCTAATCTTAATTTTACTAAATCAAAATTCATCAACATATAACCATAAGCTCCCATGTTTTTAGGTTCTTCTTGTGCCCAAACGTAATCATCCACATTTGGATAACTATCGATAATCGCTTTGATTTGGTCAACCGCTAATGGGAACAATTGCTCTAAACGAACTACTGCCACATCATTTCTACCTAATTCAGCACGTTTTGCAATAATATCATAATAGAATTTACCTGTACAGAAAACCAAAGTTTTGATTGCTTTTTTGTCTGTTACATTTGGATCATCTAATACTTCTTGGAATTGTCCGTTTGCTAAATCATCCATTGAAGAAACTACATCTGGATGACGTAATAAACTCTTCGGAGAGAATACTACTAATGGCTTACGGAATTCTGTTTTTAATTGTCTTCTCATTAAGTGGAAGAAATTGGCTGGCGTAGTTACATCGGCAATGTACATGTTGTGTTTTGCACATAATTGTAAGTAACGCTCCATACGTGCTGATGAATGCTCTGCTCCTTGGTTTTCATAACCGTGAGGTAGCAACATTACCAATCCGTTTTGGTTGTTCCATTTGTCTTCACCTGCTGAGATATATTGGTCAATCATAATTTGAGCTCCGTTAGAGAAATCTCCAAACTGTGCTTCCCAAATTACTAAGGTTTTTGGTGATGCTAAGGCATATCCGTATTCAAAACCTAAAACCCCATATTCTGAAAGGTGCGAATTGTAGATATAAAAGTTCCCTTTTTTATCTTTTATTTTATTTAAAAGAATTACTTCTTCTTCTGAATCTTCTACTTTAACTACAGCATGACGGTGTGAGAATGTTCCTCGTTCCACATCTTGACCAGAAATACGCACATCGAAACCTTCTTTTATTAATGAACCATAAGCTAATAATTCGCCCATTGCCCAATCTAATTTATCAGTCTCAAACATGTTTTTTCTATCATTAATAAGTTTAGTAATCTTACTAATGAATTTTTTGTCTGAAGGTAATTCTGTTATTGTTTTAGCAATTTCTGTTAATTCTGATTTGTCAAAAGTTGTATCAAATTTTTGAAGCATTACATCGTCAGAAACTTGTTTGTAACCTTCCCATTCATTTTGCATAAATGGCGTAATTACAGTAAGTTCTTTTTTACGAGATTCTTCTAAATTCTCATCTAACTTCGCTTTGTAAGCATCTTCTAATTCTTTAACAAAAGAAGTACTAATTACATTTTCTTGAAGCAATTTAGCTGCATAAATATCTCTAGGATTTTTATGTTTTGAAATTGCTTTATATAAAATTGGTTGTGTAAATCTTGGCTCATCACCTTCATTGTGTCCGTATTTTCTATATCCTAAAAGGTCGATAAATACGTCACCACCAAATTCCATTCTATAATCTAAGGCAAACAACATAGCATGTACTACAGCTTCTGCATCATCAGCATTTACGTGTAAAACTGGCGATAAAGTTACTTTAGCCACATCTGTACAATAAGTAGATGAACGAGCATCTAAATAGTTTGTTGTAAAACCTACTTGGTTATTAATTACTAAGTGAATAGTTCCACCCGTTTTATAACCATCTAGTTTTGCCATTTGAATGATTTCATAAACAATACCTTGACCTGCTACCGCAGCATCACCGTGAACGGCAATAGGTAATACTTTTGAAAAATCATTTGGATAATGTCTGTCTTGTTTTGCTCTTGTAATCCCTTCGATAACTGCACCAACAGTTTCTAAGTGGGATGGATTTGGAGCTAAATTTAAGTTGATTTTTTTACCAGAATCCGTTAATCTATCCGATGTTAAACCTAAGTGGTATTTTACGTCACCATCAAAGTTAGCATCTTCATCGTAATCTTTTCCGTCGAATTCAGAGAAAATATTTTGTGTGTTTTTTCCAAAGATATTAGCTAAAACATTCAAACGACCTCTGTGCGCCATTCCCATTACAAATTGCTCAACTCCTCTATCAGCAGCACCTTCGATTAAAGCATCTAATGCTGGAATAGCAGCCTCACAACCTTCTAAAGAGAAGCGTTTTTGACCAACATATTTTGTATGTAAGAAGTTTTCAAATGAAACCGCCTCGTTTAATTTCTTAAGAATATGTTTCTTTTGATCAACAGAAAAATTAGGCTGATTATCGTTGATATCCAATCTATTCTTAATCCAATCTTGAACTTTCGGATCACGAATGTACATGAACTCAACACCAATTGACTGACAATATACATTTTCTAAATGCTTGATGATGTCAGTTAATGAACTTGGTTTCATGTTAACCATTTTAGCAGCATCAAAAACCGTGTTTAAATCTGCTTGAGACAAACCAAAATTTTCTAATGCTAAAGAAGGCGCGTGAACCCTTCTATCTCTTACAGGATTTGTTTTTGTAAATAAATGACCTCGAGTTCTGTATCCTTCGATTAATTTAAGAACATTGAACTCTTTTTGCATTTTTTCAGAAATCTCACCTGAATCTCCCGAAGCAACATAAGCAACTTGCTGAGCTACTTCATCAGAACCGTAATTAGCTTGGGCAAAATCGAATCCTTGAAAAAAACTTCTCCAGCTTGGCTCAACGCTATCTGGGTTTTGTAAATATTGTTCGTATAAATCTGCGAAAAAAGCAGTGTGTGCAGCGTTTAAAAAGGAAAACCTATCCATATTGTGTTGTCTGAAAGACCTTTTAATTAAAAATTTACGCAAAAGTAAAACATTTTATGATAATTTCTCATGGAAATTAATACTTTTATAACATTAATTTTTTTAAAATGGTTTTATGAAAAAGAATTTCGTAATGAATTTAACATTTTTGTTAACTATTGTGGTTTTATTTAGTTTTAAATCTGAAATTTTTGCACAACAAATACCAGAAAATAAAACAAAAAGTGATTTTTGGAATCATGTTCAATTTGGTGGCGGACTAGGTTTAGGTTTTGGAAATGGCTATGCCGATATCATGATTGCGCCAAGTGCTATTTACAATTTTAATGAATATGTAGCTTTAGGATTAGGAGCACAATATAATTATGTAAAACAACGCGATTTTTATAGCGCCAACATGTATGGAGGCAGTCTAATTACCTTAATTAATCCGATAGAAGTAGTTCAAATTTCTGCGGAATTAGAGCAATTGAGAATTAACAGAACTTATGAAGGAACTTTTGGAAGTGCCTCTCAAGACTTTTGGAACACTGCATTATTCTTTGGCGCTGGATATCGTAATGAAAACATAACTTTAGGAATTCGTTATAACATTCTTCATCGTGATAGAGATAATATTTACGCGGAGCCATTTATGCCGTTTGTGAGGATATTCTTTTAATTTAACAAAATTTTAACGAGTTTAATTTTGCATTTTACCCCCCCCCTTTGTTAAATTTGTTACATTAACATTTAAAACTTTAATTATGAAAAAAATAATTTTGATTTTAGGATTGTCTTTACTGACAACAGGGGCTTTTGCTGGAAACTCAGAAAAAGAGAAGACAAATGAAAAGAAAAAAGAGGTTCAAGATGTTTGTTGCAGAAGAGGACAAACATTACCTAATGGTGAAAATGCAACCGCTAGAGCATGTGTACCGTCTACAGGAGACTACGCTATTGATATGGGTGAAGCATGCAAAAAAGCACTTAAAATGGTTAAAGCTGCAATTGAGGCGGCAGGATAAATATTGAGAAATGAGAAAGTATATATATATTTATTCCATATTTTGCTGTTGTAGCTTTTTATTTTCTCAAGAGAATAAAGAGTTCTTAACCATAAAATATAAAACTTTTTTAATTGATGAGACAGAAGATTTTAGTTGTTTTTATTACGAAAACAATACTCTCATAACAAATAACAAAAAGAGTATATATTATGAAACTCCAAGAGACACACTATTATCAAGTTTATCAATGGGAGATTTAAATAATTTTGATGCTGATTATAAATACATTTATATAAAAGATTTTGAAAAAAAAGTTTTATTATATGATAGAAACTATGGGGCAAAGAAAATTATTATTGATTCTACAAATTTAATAACTTGGAAAATTAACGATAATACTTTAAATGTGCTGGGATATAATTGTCAAGAAGCAATTGGTTCATTTAGAGGGCGAAATTACAAGGCTTATTTTTTAAAAGATATTCCATATCAAAATGGACCTTTTAAATTTGATGGCTTACCAGGTCTAATTTTAAAAATAGTTTCTACAGATGGTTGTGTAAATATTGAAGCTTATGAATTAGAAGTTTCTCAAAATATACCTTTCCCATCAATAGATAATTTTGAACAAAAAGACAAGATTACATGGCTTGAATTTACAAAATTTTATAAAAGGAGATTTGATAAGGTTCAAAATTTCGTCTCTGAAGATGGTGTTACAATTAGTATTCCAAAGGGATACATAGAGAAGTTTATAAATGAATAAAATACTATTTTTTACTTTCTTAATATTCTCAACGAAAATTCATTCTCAAAACACTATTAAAGGAACAGTTTCAGATTCAATTGGAACTGTTCCTTTTGCTACTATATTACTAAAAGACGGCAACAATACTATTAAACAATATACTTCAACCAATGAAAATGGTTTTTACAAAATTCTCTTAAAAAATAATGCAGAAATTCTTTTTTTAGAAGTAACTAATTTAACACATGAACCCAAAACAATCTCTTTAAAAGATTATGTTAGTAAAAATAATGAAGTTATTATTGACATCAAATTAAGTGGAAGAGTTACTAAACTTAAAGAAGTTATTGTAGAAAAAAAGATACCAATTGTAACTAAAAAAGATACGCTCGTATACAACCCTGAAAGCTTTAAAGATGGTAGTGAACGAGTTATTGAAGACTTACTAAAAAAATTACCTGGTATAAAAGTTGAAGATAATGGTGAAATAAAATTTAAAGGCAAGCCTATAAAAAAAATGCTTTTAGATGGCGATGATTTATTTGATGCTAACTATACCATAGGTAGCAAAAATATCAATGTTGACATGATAGATAAAATACAAGGGATTGAAAACTTTGAAGAAAATAGTTTATTAAAAGGAATAAGAGATTCGGATAAAGTTGCTTTAAATCTTGTACTTAAAAAGGGAAAAACAGATTTTTCAGGAAATGCAACCTTAGGTTTTGGCGTTGAAAATCGCTATTACGGAAATCTTACAGGCATTTTAGTAAACAGTAAAATCAAAGGTTTTGGAATTGCTTCTTACAATAATGTAGGTCAAAATAACACACCTTATGATTTTGATTCACAAGTATTATCACTCGAAAATTTAAAAAACAGAAACTTAAATACACAATCTTTAATTAATGAAGGTAATTTTAATTCTGAAATAGATGATAGCTTTCACCGATTAAACAATAATTTTTATAGCAGTTTAAATTTTCTAAACAAAGTTTACAAAAATTCTAATGTAAGGCTAAATTTTGGTTATTACGATGATAAACTCCAAAGGATAAACAAAAGTAATTCAGTTATTACTCTAGAAAATGAAACTTTTGAAGTTAATGAAATCAATAATCAAATTAAAACACCACAGTTATACGATTTAAAAGTTCAGTTTTCAAATAAAGAAAAAAAGAATTTCCATTGGGAATATTTAGGAAAGTTATTTTACAATAAAACAAATTTTAACGACTCAAGTATTAATAACACTTTGCTTCAAGACAATACTGTTGATTCTGAAAACTTGAACTTAAATCAATTTGTTAATTCAACTTATAAAATTTCTGAAAACAAAGCCTTAGTTACATCTTTACATCACGTAAGTAGTAAAAGTCCGCAAACACTTTTAACTAATCCAGGTACAACAATAGATAGCTTCAATAATTTAATAGCTTCTCAACAAAATAGTGAATTTTCAAAAGATTACTTTAATGTAAATGCATCTTATTACTTAAGTAAAAACAAATTCAAATATGGCATACATTCAAGCTATTTTATTAACGAAAACCGATTAAATTCAAAATTACTTGACGAATCAAATCAAATTTTAAATAATGATTTTGTTAATAATAATTTATATAAAATCACTAATTTTAATATAAATCCTATAATAGTATTTAATACCGAAAAATATTCTTTTAAATTAGGTATTAATGCTATTTACAATTCTGTTTATTTTAAAGAAAGTTCGTCAAAAAAAGAAAATAACAACCTCTTTTTTACACCAAAACTAGCTTTAAAATACAGATTTGACAAAAAAAATAGCACAACTTTTAGTTATGATTACAATCAGATGCTTCCCGATGAAGACAAAACTTTTACTGGAGTGGTTCAAACAAGTTATCGCGGCTTTATTTCTAATGAACTTTCTTTAGAATATCTTAAAACACATTCATATAATCTAACTTATAACTATAATGACTTTTTTAACCTTACGCAATTAAGTGTAAACTTAAACCATAACTATCGCCCAAATAACTATTTTTACAACACTATAATTAATCAAGACATAACAATATTTAATCGTTTTTATGGTAATATTGGAAATAAAGATTATGGATTATCTATTTCTGGAGAAACTTACTTTCATCCCTTTAGAACGACATTTCAATTAAATTCTAACTTCAATCTTTCATTTGATAATAACATAATTAATAGTTCTGAAATTAGAGAAATAAAAAATGAAAACCTGTTTTTGAACTTCACTGCTAGAAGAGGAATAAAAAAAATAGTTGTTGTTGAAAATAAAACTTCTTTTATAAACAATAATTTTACTGTCATCAAAGAGAATTTGAAAAATAACTTTCAAAGTTTATCAAATCAAACAAAAATTGTACTTAAGAAAAATGAGCGTTTTAATGCAAATGTAATTGGAAACTTTATTTGTCCAAATCTAAAGGTAAACAACAATTATTTTTTCTTAGAATCTGAAATAAATTATACCTCAAAAAATAAAAAAATCACTTATTCATTAATTGGGAAAAATCTAACAAATAATAAATCGTTTTTTATGAGCAGTGTTACAAACTTTTCAAATAATACATCATCACACAACCTAATTGAAAGATATGTAATGTTAAAAGTTACATTCGGTTTCTAAACCAAACCTTTTGCCATTCGCGTTTTAAGACCAAAAAAGCAACTTGTTCCGATAATTCCACTAAGTCGGAACCATCTAATTTTTTGATTTGCTCTTCTGGAACATCTATGATGTAGAGTAAATTCAAATATTCAGCAAATTTGTGTTGAATGAGTTTGTAGATTTTCTCTTGGACTAAATTCTTAAATTCGAATGGAAAAATACTTGCCGGTACATCTAAAGGCTCATTCGCCAAAGCAAAATCCTTATTCACTTGCTCAATCAACTTGAAGTACAAATGTGCTTCTTCGGCTTGCGTGATTAATGCGTCAATATTTGCTGGATTTATAAAATTCATTTTTTAGTAGTATTGACACATTGTCTAATTGAATATTTGGCACATTATTACACGTTTCTTCCCATTAAATTTTCTCCAAAAGCTTTTAAAATGGCTTTCTTTTCATCCTCAATACTCATTTTTTCAAGCGTTTCAAAAGCTTTAAAAGTATAATCTTGAATCGCTTTTTTAGTAGCATCGCTAGCTCCAGACGAGTTAAATATTGCTTTAACAGATGCTATTTTATCTGTATTATCGGAAGGTTGAATCGAAAACAAATGCATTAATTGTTGTTTTTCATCTGAAGATGCAAATTCAACTGCTTTTAAATACAAATAGGTTTTTTTATTTTCAATAATATCACCACCAACTTGTTTTCCAAAAGTTTCTGGATTTCCAAAAGCGTCTAAATAATCGTCTTGTAATTGAAATGCTATTCCTAAGTTTAGTCCGAAATCGTAAATTAAATCAGCATTTTCTTCGGATGTCTCAGCTACAATTGCTCCCATTTTCATAGCAGCACCTACTAAAACAGCCGTTTTGTATTCAATCATTTTAAGATATTCCGGAATAGTAACATCGTCACGCGTTTCAAAATCCACATCATATTGTTGTCCTTCACAAACTTCTAGAGCAGTTTTACTGAATAATTTCGCTAATTTTTGAAATGTTTTAGGTTCATAATTCTCAAAAAATTGATACGCTAAAATAAGCATTGCATCACCCGATAAAATTCCCGTATTCAAATCCCATTTTTCATGAACAGTTTGATTTCCTCTCCTTAACGGAGCATCGTCCATAATATCATCATGGATTAATGAAAAATTATGAAACACCTCAACCGCCGTTGCTGCAGGAATGGCTTTTTCACAATCTACATTAAAAACTTCTGCAGCCATTAATGTTAAAACCGGACGCATTCTTTTTCCGCCAAGTGATAAAATATACTGAATTGGTTCGTATAAATTTTTAGGTTCTTTGTTAGCTACAATTTGAGAAAATTGACTAACCATTTTCTCTTGATAATGGGAAATAGAATGCATTTTTTGATTTTTTTGCTAAAGTACTTCAATAATCTGAAATGTGGCAAATTAATCAAATGTTAAATTTTCTTAAAAACTTTGGAAACTATTTTGGTGTTAAAAGTTTCCTGCATACATTTGCATCAAAATTTAGAACCTAAAAAAAGTTTTAAATAAAAAAATAAAGATGAAAGACCAAATTTTAATTAAAGCAACTGATATGTTTCTAACGCTAGGATTTAAGAGCGTTACGATGGATGATATTGCTGCTGAAATGGGAATTTCCAAAAAAACCATTTATCAACATTATAGCAACAAAGATTCTTTAGTAAAAGAAGTTACTTTACATCTGTTTGAAACTATTTCATGTGGTATTGATGGTATTTGTGCTGTAGGAAAAAGCCCAATTGAAGAACTTTTTGCCATTAAAAACTTTGTTTTAGAACATTTAAAAAACGAAGCTGCATCACCTTTTTATCAATTAAATAAATATTACCCAAAAATTTATTCAACACTTAAAAAGAAACAATTTGGCAAAATGAGTGAATGTGTCCTAGATAATTTAAATCGTGGTGTACAAGATGGTTTGTTTAGAGAAGATATTAATGTAGAAATCATTGGGCGCTTTTATTTTGCTGGAATGAATAGTTTAAAAGACGAAGAATTATTTCCAAAAAATCAGTTTAACGCAATAGAAATTCAAGAACATTATTTAGAATATCATTTAAGAGGAATTTGTACAGAAAAAGGAAAAGAAAAATTAGAACAATTATTAAAAACCAATAAATAGATATGAAACAAAAATTAACCATAATTTGCTTAATTATTGCTTCTGTAATAACAGCACAAGAAAGCGAGAAAAAATCGTTTTCTTTTACGTTACAACAAGCAATTGATCACGCCATTGAAAACAATTACACGGCTATGAATGCAAAACGTGATATTGATGCGGCTAAACAAAAAAAATGGGAAACTACCGCTTCTGGACTTCCTCAAATTACTAGTAATGTTCAATATTTGAATAACTTAGATTTTCAAGCGCAAGGGGTTTCGGGTAATGCTTTTAACCCTGGTGGCGATCCAAATGCTATTACAACAATTGCTTTTGGAACAAAACACAGCATGAATGCATCGGCAACTTTAAGCCAATTGATTTTTGATGGTTCGTATATTGTAGGTTTGCAATCTGCAAAAGTGTATCTTCAAATTTCTGAAAACGCTAAAGAAAAAACCGATTTAGAAATCAGAGAACTGGTTACTAATGCATACGGAAATGTTTTATTAGCTAGAGAAAGTGTTTTAATCTTCGAAAAAAACAAAGCCACTTTAGAAAAAACATTATTTGAAACAAATGAAACTTTTAAAAATGGTTTAACTGAAGAAGAAAATGTAGAGCAACTTCAAATAACACTTACTCAGTTAACAAGTTCATTATCGAATGCTAAGAAAAGAGAAGAAATTGCTTTAAATCTTTTAAAAATCTCAATAGGAATTGACATCAACAACGAGGTGATTTTAACTGAAAAATTAGATGATTTAGCTACTAGTAACGTTGATTTAGCTGTTTTAAATGAACAATTTGACGCAAACAATTCGATTGATTTTAAAATCCAAAAAAACAACGAAGAATCAAAACGTTTACTTTTAAAATTAGAGCGTTTTAGAGCTTTACCTACCATTGGTGCACAATTAAATTACGGAGCTAACACATTTGCTAACCGTTTTGACTTTTTAACAACGGATCAAAAATGGTACAATTATTCAAATTTTGGTGTAAATATTAGCCTTCCTATTTTTAGTAGTTTTAGAGATAGAGCAAGAACACAACAAGCTAAAATTGCTTTTGAACAAGCTAAAACACAAGTAACCGAAACAGAACAACGTTTAAAACTTCAATACCAACAAGCAAAAACGGATTACGAATTTAGCATTGAACAATATGGTGCTTCTAAAAGTAATTTGAAATTAGCAGAACGAATTGAAGCAAAACAACAAGTAAAATTCAAAGAAGGACTTTCTACAAGTTTTGAATTTACAGAAGCACAACGTCAATTATATACAGCGCAACAAAATTATTTACAAGCTATGATTGATGTAATGAACAAAAAAGCAACTTTAGACAAACTAACTAATAAAAAATAATTAACTCGAAAAATGAAAAAAATAGTATACATCAGTTTATTAGGTTTACTAATTACCTCATGTGGAGGTGATTCAAAAACAGCTTCAGTTGACAAAGCTATTGAATCAAAAAATGTAGCAACAATTAAAGCAACAAGAGCTGAAATACAAAAGCAATACGATGCAATTGGTACAGAATTAGCAAAACTAGATTTAGCAATTGCAGAATTAGACACATTAAAAAAATCGGCTTTAGTAACTACAGCAGTTGTTAAAGACACCATTTTTACACACTACATCGATATTCAAGGAAATATAGATACAAAACAAAACTTAATTATTTATCCAGAATATTCAGGATTATTATCTCAAGTTTATGTAAAAGCAGGTCAAAATGTAACTAAAGGACAAGTTTTAGCTCGAATTGACGATGGCGGATTAAGCAATCAATTAGCGCAAATGGAAACACAAACTGCTTTAGCTAAAACAACATTTGAAAGACAAAAAAATCTTTGGGATAAAAAAATTGGTTCTGAAATTCAGTTTTTACAAGCTAAAACAAATTATGAAGCACAAACAAAAGCAGTTGCTCAAATGAAAGCACAACTTGCTAAAACAGTTGTAAAAGCTCAATTTAGCGGTGTTATTGATGAAGTAATTACTGAAAAAGGACAAGTAGTTGGTCCTGGACAACAATTAATGAGAATTGTAAACTTATCAGATATGTATGTTTCTGCAAACGTTCCTGAAAGTTTTATTGGTAAAATTAAAGTAGGTGCTATTGTAGACGTAAATGTAAAATCTACTGGAAAAACATATAAAGGAAAAGTAAGACAAATTGGTAATTATATCAATCCAAACAATAGAAACTTTAGTATTGAAGTTGCTGTTCCAAATACTGATAATTTGTTAAGACCAAACCAAGTTGCTGTTTTAAAAATTGAAGATTACAAAAAACCTAATGCAATTTTAATTCCTGAAAGTATCGTAACTGAAAATGCAGCAGGTGAAAAAATCATCTATACTGTTGATGCAAGTGGTAAAGAGCCGAAAGCAATTAAAAAAACAATCGAAGTTGGTTTAATTTCAGGTGCTAATATTGAAGTAAAATCTGGGTTAAACAAAGGAGAAACCATCATTATCGACGGAGCAAGAAGTGTTCAAAATGGTGATGTTGTTGAAATTCTTAAAAAATAAGTGCTAAAAAATTATTGGTATGGATAACAAAATAACTAAAAGCTTTGGAATTTCTACATGGGCCATTAACAACAAAATGACCGTGTATGTAATTACAGCCATCATATTAATAGGAGGATTAATTTCCTATTACTCAATGCCTCGTGAAGATTTCCCTGAAATCATTGAAACTAAAATTTACGTTAGTTCTATTAACCCTGGAAACGCAGCAGAAGATGTTGAAAAATTAATTACAAAACCTCTAGAAGAAGAGTTTAACAATATTTCTGGAGTAACAAAAATTACATCAAACACTTTACAAGATTATTCTATGATCTTAGTAGAATTTGATGAAGACATTACAGTAGATGCGGCAAAACAAAAAGTAAAAGATAAGGTTGACTTAGTAAAATCGGAAACCGATTGGCCAGTTATGCCAGGTGGAGAAAAAGTAGAACCAAATGTTTTTGACTTAAACATTGCCGAAGAACAACCAATCTTAAACATCAATTTATCGGGAGATTTACCTTTAGATAAATTGAAAGATTATGCCGAATATTTAGAAGATAAAATCGAACGTCTTCCACAAATTAAAGAAGCGGCTATTCGTGGTGCCCAAGAAAAAGAAGTTGAAATTGCAGTTGATATTTATAAAATGACTGCAGCTCAAGTGAGTTTTGATGATATCATTGGAGCTGTTTCTAGAGAAAATACAACTATTTCTGGTGGTAATGTAGTAAACAATGGTATTAAGAAAAACATTCGCGTTGTTGGAGAAATTGAAAATCCGGCTGAACTAGAAGACGTTGTTGTAAAAAAACAAGACGGTGTTGTTTATCTTAAAGACATTGCTACGATTAAGTTTCAACCAAAAGAAGCAACTACGCATGCTAGAGAATATGGAAATGCTGTTGTTATGCTTGACGTTAAAAAACGTAGTGGTAAAAACATGATTGAGGCTACTGAAAGCATCAAGAAAATTGTAAAAGAAGCGCAAGACAATTACTTCCCTTCGAATTTAAAAATTTCGATGGCAAACGATCAATCTTCAAGAACTATCAACCAGGTTGATGATTTAGTAAACAATATCATATTTGGTGTATTATTAGTTGTTGGTGTCTTAATGTTCTTCTTAGGATTTAGAAGTGCTTTATTCGTAGGTTTTGCGATTCCGCTATCTATGTTTATGTCGTACATCATCTTGTCATCATTTGGAGTTACATTAAATACAATGGTATTATTTGCCTTAGTAATGGGACTTGGAATGCTTGTAGATAACGGAATTGTAGTAGTTGAAAACGTTCACTCTTTAATGAGTCAAGGAATGAGCCGAAAGCAAGCTGCAATTGAAGGAGTTGGAGAAATTGCATGGCCTATTATTGCTTCTACTGCAACTACATTAGCTGCCTTTTTCCCTCTAGGTTTATGGCCTGGTACAATGGGTAAATTCATGATTTATTTCCCAATGACACTTTCTGTTGTATTATTTTCATCGTTATTCGTTGCTTTAGTAATTAATGCACTTATTACAGCTGAATTCATGCAATTGGAAGAAAAAGAAATGTCTCAAAAAACATTAATTCGTTTAAGTAGCATTGTTGGTGGAATCGGATTAGTTTTAGTTATCCTTGGTTTTTCATCTGGTGCAAACGGATTAAAAGGTATTGGAAACCTAATGGTTTTCTTTGCTATTATGCTTTGGATTTACAAATATTATTTATCAAGAGCCCAAGTATATTTCATGGAAGTTGTTTTAGTAAAACTAGAGAACTTTTATAAAAGAGCATTAATTTTTGCATTGAGCGGAAAAAAACCAATAATATTTTTATTTGGTACTATTGGATTATTAATATTTTCATTTGTTTTAGTTGGTATTGCACAGCCTAAAGTTTTATTCTTTCCGGAAAATCAACCAAATCAAATCATGACCTACATTGAATTTCCTGAAGGAACAGATATTGCTAAAACCAATGCTTTTACAAAGGAAATAGAGAAAAAAGTATATGCTGTTGCTAACAAATATACTGATGAAGAAAATTTCAACTTCATGGTAGAATCTGGAGTTGCTCAAGTGGGTGAAGGTGCTGGAAACCCTCAAACCGATGGTGCTTCACAAAATGAAATGCCACATAGAGGAAAAATTACGCTTTCAATGCGCGAATACAAATTTAGAAAAGGGGTTAATAGTAGCGACTTGATGAACGAAATTCGTGCAGCAGTTAAAGGTTATCCTGGTGTTTCTATAATTGTTGAAAAAGATCAAAACGGACCCCCTTCAGGTTATCCAGTAAATATTGA
This sequence comes from Flavobacterium channae, assembly GCF_021172165.1. Lineage (NCBI taxonomy): Bacteria > Pseudomonadati > Bacteroidota > Flavobacteriia > Flavobacteriales > Flavobacteriaceae > Flavobacterium > Flavobacterium channae. The sequence continues at coordinate 2,589,186 of NZ_CP089096.1, forward strand.
AATTTCTGGTGAAAACTACAACGATATGCTTATTGAAGCTGAAAAAGTAAAAGATTTCATCAACTCTAAAAATATCGCTGGAATTGAAGAACTAAAACTAGATGTTAACAAATCTAAACCAGGTTTAGAAGTTGTTGTAGATAGAAAAGTTGCTGGACAATTAGGAATTTCTACTGCTCAAGTTGGTCAAACATTACGTCGTTCTGTATATGGAGAAAAAATCTCTACTTATAAAGAAGACAAAGACGATTATGAAATTAATGTTCGTTTCAACGAGGATTTAAAAAATGACAACAGTGCAATTTTCAATCAGCCTGTAACATTTAGAGATCAAGCTACAGGAAGATTACAACAAGTACCAATTGCTGCTTTGGTTGAAAAAACAAACACTTCTTCTTTCAACACTATTAAACGTAAAAACTTAAAAAGAGTAATTACGGTTTATTCAAATGTATTAGAAGGATATAATGCAAATGAAATTGTTGGTTCACTTAAAAAAGAAATGGCAACTTATAAGATGCCAAAAGACACCAACTTTGCTTTTACAGGAGAACAAGAAGAACAAGAGAAAAACTCTTCTTTCTTATTCAAAGCTTTATTAATTGCGATGGGAGGAATTATTTTAGTAATGGTAGCGCAGTTCAACTCTATTTCTAAACCTGCAATTATTATGTTTACTGTAATTCTAAGTTTTATTGGTGTATTCTTAGGATTAGTAATTTTCAGAAATGATTTCGTAATCATCATGACGATGATGGGAATCATCTCGTTAGCCGGAATTGTAGTAAACAACGGAATTGTATTAATAGATTACACACAATTATTACTTGACCGAAAAGCAGCTGAAATAGGATTAGAAGAAGGTGAAATTTTAAGCAAACAAGATTACTTTGATGCAATTGTAGAAGGTGGTCGTTCAAGATTACGCCCAGTATTGTTAACAGCAATCACAACTGTACTTGGTTTAATCCCACTTGCGATTGGTTTAAATATTGACTTCTTTGGATTATTCATCAATTACAACCCAAACATTTATATGGGAGGTGATAACGTAATCTTCTGGGGACCATTAGCTAAAACGGTAATCTACGGATTAATATTTGCTACGTTCTTAACACTAATTATTGTTCCAGTAATGTTCTACTTACTAAACAGAATGAAGATTAGAATAAAAAAAGGGAAACCTACCGAAACGGAAGTTTTACCATCAGTATAAAAAGAAAAAGTCCCGATTAAATCGGGACTTTTTTTGTATAATTTAAAAACGATTAGTTTTTAACTAAAACGTCTCTTGACCATTTTTTTACTTCAGCAATTCTACTATCTGAAAAATCTACTTCGCTTAAAGAAGTATCACTCCAAAAGAACCATTTACCTGTTTTAGTTCCATTTTTATATTCTCCCATGGTTAATTTAGTTCCATCTTCATTATAAGAAGTCCATTTTCCATGTAATTTGCCGTCTAAGTAATATCCTTCTTGTTTTACTTGTCCGTTATCATAATAATATGTCGCTTTTACCATTTGGTCAACCACCTCTAATTTTGGTTTTACTTCTTGTGCAAATGACAAGCTAGAAACCAACAACACCGCAGCAATAATTACTTTTTTCATAGTCTTTTCTTTTTTAGGTTAACATTACAGTAACAAATATAGAACTTATTTTACAATAAAAAAACTTTTGCTTAACAATTTGGTAACATTGGGTAAAAATTTAACATTGAAAAAGCCAATACGTAATGTATTGGCTTTGAATTATATATAAAAAAGAGATGATTATTTCACTAAAGTATCTAATAATTCTACTAAAGCATTAGACGATGGTCTTGGAGCATCAGCCTTAACAACTTTACCAGATGGATCAATTAATAAGAATCTAGGAATTGCATTAATTCCGAATGCTTTAATAAAATCTGAGTTCCAGTTTTTATCTGCAAACAATTGAATTCCGCCTAATTCTTTGTCAACAACAAATTTTTGCCATTTTTCGTGATCTTTATCAACATCAACTGAAATACTAACAAATTCGATGTTTTTTCCATGATACTTCTCTTCTACTTTTTTCAAATGAGGAATTTCAGCTCTACATGGTCCGCACCAAGTTGCCCAAACATCAATGTAAACATATTTCCCTCTTAAATTTTCTAATTTTGTTTTTCCTCCTTTGTGATTTTCGTAATCAAACGATGGTGAAGCAGTTCCTTCAACTTTTTTAGCAGCAGCTTTTTGATTATAATATTGCGTAAGCATCATGCCTTCTTGTGCAATTCTTGGCTTTAAAAGGCTAACTAATTTTTCATCTAAACCAGCAGATTCTAATTTTGCTAAATCTTCTTTACCTTTTGCTTCTAATGCAGCTTTAAAAGTTGCTTCGTCTTTTTCTAACAAAGCTTCCAATTCCATTTCAAACTTCTCGTCAGATAAAGCTTTCTGCGCTAAAAAGTTACTTTCTTTAGCTCCTTTACCAGAATAAACAATTGTTTCATCAAAATCTTTAGCATCCAATTTTAAAGTAAGCTCATCTCCTCCTCTTAAATACATTAACGAAGATTCAGAACCATCACTAAATTGGTGTAATCCATCAGTCACTTCAAAAGTTGATTCAAAAACTCCTTTTTTGTTAACAGGAATTACTTGTTTAAATTTATTCGGACCATAAATAGTTAAAGTGTCGCTATTTCTGTTTTCAATTTTAGCCGAAAACTTAACTTTTCCTTTTGCAGTAGTTTGTGCAAAAGAAAAACCAACCGACAATAGTAATAAGCAAACTAGTTTTTTCATAAAATACGTAAATAAGGTTTCTGTAAAATTATACTAATATTTTAAAAAACGATAAAATCGAATTAAAATTCTATTTTAATTAACAATTGAACTCTAAAATTTTCTTTTTTGTTCTTACTTTTGCATAAAATTTTTTCAAAATGTACAGAAGTCATAACTGTGGCGAACTAAACGCTTCACATATTAATACAGAAGTTACCCTTGCTGGATGGGTTCAAAAATCAAGAGATAAAGGTTTTATGATTTGGGTTGATTTACGTGACCGTTATGGTATCACGCAATTAATCTTTGACGAACAAAGAACAGACAAAACTGTTTTTGAACTTGCTAAATCTTTAGGAAGAGAATTCGTAATTCAGGTTAAAGGAACTGTTATTGAGCGTGAATCGAAAAACGCTAATATGGCTACTGGTGATGTTGAAATTTTGGTTTCAGAATTAACAATTTTAAACGAAGCGCAATTACCTCCTTTCACTATTGAAGATGATACGGATGGTGGTGAAGATATTCGTATGAAATATCGCTACTTAGATATCAGAAGAAATCCGGTTAAAAACAACTTATTGTTCCGTCATAAAGTATCGATGGAAGTTAGAAAATATCTTTCTGACCAAGGTTTTTGTGATGTAGAAACACCATATTTAATTAAATCTACTCCAGAAGGTGCTCGTGATTTCGTTGTACCAAGCAGAATGAACGAAGGTCAATTTTACGCTTTACCACAATCGCCACAAACATTCAAACAGTTATTGATGGTAGGTGGAATGGATAAATATTTCCAAATTGTAAAGTGTTTCCGTGATGAAGATTTACGTGCTGACCGCCAACCAGAATTTACACAAATCGACTGTGAAATGGCATTTGTAGAACAAGAAGACATTTTAAATATGTTTGAAGGTTTAACACGTCATTTACTAAAAGAAATCAAAGGAATTGAAGTAGATAAATTCCCAAGAATTACTTACGATTACGCAATGAAAACGTACGGTAATGACAAACCAGATATTCGTTTTGAAATGAAATTTGGAGAGTTAAATGCTGTAGCTCAACATAAAGATTTCCCAGTATTCAATTCAGCAGAATTGGTAGTTGGAATCGCTGCACCAGGCTGTGCAAATTATACAAGAAAAGAAATTGATGCTTTAATTGATTGGGTAAAACGCCCTCAAATTGGAGCTTCGGGAATGGTATATGTGAAATGTGAAGAAGACGGAACATTTAAATCATCGGTAGATAAATTCTATGATCAAGAAGATTTGAAAAAATGGGCTGAAATTACAAATGCAAAACCAGGCGATTTAATTTTAATTTTATCGGGTAATGCTAACAAAGTAAGAACACAATTATCTGCACTTCGTATGGAGGTTGCTACTCGTTTAGGTTTAAGAAAATCGGATGAGTTTGCTCCTTTATGGGTTGTAGATTTTCCATTATTAGAATGGGACGAAGAAAGCGGACGTTATCATGCAATGCACCACCCATTTACTTCTCCTAAACCAGAAGATATGGCATTAATTGAAACAGAACCTGGAAAAGTTCGTGCTAATGCTTATGATATGGTTTTAAATGGAAATGAAATTGGTGGAGGATCTATTCGTATTCACGATAGAGAATTACAGTCTAGAATGTTTGATTTATTAGGATTCAGCAAAGAAGAAGCACAAGCTCAATTTGGTTTCTTAATGAGCGCATTCGAATTTGGAGCGCCACCACACGGAGGTTTAGCTTTCGGATTAGACCGTTTAGTTTCAATTTTAGGAGGACAAGAAACGATTCGTGATTTTATTGCATTCCCTAAAAATAATTCAGGAAGAGATGTAATGATTGATGCCCCATCTACAATTGATGAAGCGCAATTACAAGAATTACATATAAAATTAAGATAAGTATAAAATGAAAAAGGTTCTAATTGCACTCATCATAATTATTATTGGATTTATTTCGTTTGGATATATTCAAAAACAAAACGGATTAAATGGCGATAAATGGATTGGAATTGGAATCTTAATCAGCACATTTGTTTTGATTCCATTATTTTTATTTTCTAGATTCAGAAATAAAGAAGTTCGAGATAGAATGTTAAATTTTGAATTAAAGAAAAAAGAAAATACTGAAAACTAATAAATTACAAAAAAAATTAACTTTTTCTTGTTCGTGTCATAAATAAGTATATCTTTGATAATTATTAATTTTTTACATTACAAAATGAGAACAGGAAAAGTTAAGTTCTTCAATGAATCAAAAGGTTACGGTTTTATTACTGACGATGAAACTGGAAAAGACATTTTCGTACACGCTACTGGAATGAAAGTAGAAACTCTAAACGAAGGAGATAGCGTAAGTTACGAAGAAGAAGAAGGAAGAAAAGGTAAAGTAGCTGCTCAAGTAGTAGTTATCGAATAATATAAGTATTTTTTGATTACCTAGAAAGATTAAAAGTCCCGATTATATCGGGACTTTTTTTATTTATAACCATTTTGTTTCGCTTTCAGTAGCATCTAAAACATCAATATTTAAAGCTAACTTAAAATTATTAGCAACCGCAAATGCATCTTCTTTATTGGTAGTTTTATAAAATGTTATGTGCTTATTACGATTGTAAAATAGGTTTACTTTTATAATTTCATATTTCTGAGTTGTTTCAGCTGTAACTACTCTCACAGTTTGACTTTCTTTAGTTTTAAAAACCGAAACGTATTCAAAATTCGGAATTGGCATCCATTTCCCTATTTTAAAATTAAATAATTTGTGAAAAGTTCTAAATTGTTTCGTTTCTAAATTAATATCTGAACCTTCTACTACATTCAACCCTAAACCTATTACTATAAAAATAAGCGCCATTAAACTTCCGGTTAAAACCAGCATTAAAAACCCTAAACTTGCAAATGCAACTCCGATAAAACGCTTAAAAAATGGAATCTCTTTTTGGTAACTAATAATTGTATTCATAAAAATGTATAAAAAAGTCTGTATTACTACAGACTTTCAAAATTGTTTTATTTGTTTATTTTTTTGCTACAGAAGCTTCAATGTTCTTTTCAATTTTATGCCCTGGTCTTGTCCATTTTGGTTTTTCACCTAAAGCTTCATATTGAGAATCACATGCTTCAACTGTTTCTGGTTGCATTTTTTTGATGAATGGTTTTTGAGGATTCAATCCTAACAATTCAAACATTTTCATGTCTTCATTCACATCAGGATTTGGAGTCGTTAGTAATTTATCACCAGCAAAAATTGAATTAGCTCCTGCAAAGAAACACATTGCTTGTCCTTCTCTAGTCATTTGAGTTCTTCCTGCAGATAAACGCACTTGTGTATCTGGCATTACAATACGAGTAGTTGCTACCATACGAATCATATCCCAAATTTCAACTGGTTTTTCATCTTCTAATGGTGTTCCTTCAACAGCTACTAATGCATTAATTGGCACCGACTCTGGTTGAGGATTTAATGAAGCTAAAGCTACTAACATTCCTGCTCTGTCTTCTACTGATTCTCCCATTCCAATAATTCCACCACTACAAACTGTTACATTAGTTTTTCTAACGTTTGCAATTGTTTCTAAACGGTCTTCATATCCTCTAGTAGAAATAACTTCTTTATAATATTCTTCAGAAGAATCTAAATTGTGATTGTAAGCATATAAACCAGCTTCAGCTAAACGTTTTGCTTGGTTTTCAGTAAGCATACCTAAAGTACAACAAACTTCCATGTCTAGTTTATTGATAGTTCTAACCATCTCTAAAACTTGTTCAAACTCAGGTCCGTCTTTAACATTACGCCAAGCTGCTCCCATACAAACTCTTGAAGAACCTGATGATTTAGCACGTAAAGCTTGTGCTTTTACTTGTTGCACTGACATTAAGTCGTTTGTTTCAATATCGGTATGATATCTTGCTGCTTGCGGACAATATCCACAATCTTCAGGACATCCGCCTGTTTTAATAGATAATAATGTAGAAACTTGTACTACATTAGGATCATGATTTGTTCTGTGTATTGTTGCAGCTTCGTACAATAAATCCATCATCGGTTTGTTGTATAAAGCAATAATTTCTTCTTTGGTCCAGTTATGTCTAGTTGTATTCATCATTTTCATATTATTTTTCAAATGTAAGGAATTCAGATAAAAATTACACCATTAATGTTAATTTAGAAATCTTTAGAAAGCAATACACTTACTGCATTTCCTCCAAACCCAACAGCATTTATCAAAACTTTATTTATTTTTCTATTTATATTCTGCTTTTCGGCAAATGGCACTTCGATAAATTGATTGTGTTGCATCATCAAAATTGCCATTTCCAAATTCAACATTCCAGAAGCACCAAAAGTGTGACCAACTTGCCATTTATTTGTAGTTAACATAGGTAAATTATCTCCAAATACTTTCTGAATTGCTTTATATTCTGAAGTATCCCCTTTTAAAGTTCCCGGCATATGCATAACAATAGCATCGACATCTTCTAAATTGGAATTCTTCAACGCCATTTTCATCGATTTCTGAAAGCAATTTGCTTCGTCTGAAATTGAAATATTGTGTTCAATATCGTCAGTTGCATATCCTATTCCTTCGATATAAGCCAACGCATTTTCTTTTTTTCCAACCTCTAAACAAGCAACAGTTGCTCCTTCCCCTAAAACCATTGAATTTTTTGTTTTAGAAAAATCGAATGCTCTACAAGGGTATTGGAAATTTTCAACATTACTCGGCTTTTGATAAATCTTTAACGCATGCATCTGAGCAATAGTAAATGCTGTTAATGGGGCTTCACTACCACCAACTAAAAACTTATTCGCCATTCCAGATTGCAACCAAGCCACTGCATTTAATACTGCATGTAAAGCTGTTGAACAGGTTATAGAATGTGAAATTTCTGGTCCATCATTTTTTAAATCATGAGCCACCCATGATGAAATGTTTCCAAGTGTTGTTGTTGGAGAAGCTAAAGTTCCTGCTTTACCAGTTTCTATAAATTCCTTGTGATGTTTTTCAAACAATTGTGTTGCTCCACGAGATGAACCAATGTTAATTCCGAAATCATCTCCAGAATTCCAACCTGCTTTTTTAATAGCTTCTCGCGATACTAAAATAGCCATTAAAACAGTTTCGTCTAAAGCTTTGTATTTGCTATCTGAATTTCTTAGATACTCAATTTCTACTCTTAAATTACTTGGAATCTGTGCAACAAATTGGGGTTCACCGTAATAATCCTTTAATTTAATTAAGGATTTTCCTGATAGATAATTATTCCAAATTTCCTCAGGATTATTTCCCAAAGGAGAAATTGACGCTAAAGATGTTAGGGCGATTTTAGTTTGCATGATAATTCGTCTTGAATAATTAAAGTTGTCGAAAAGACAAAATCAATTATAACAATGGTACAAAACTACGCTAATTCTAACGCTTTTTCAATTGTTTGATATACTTTTTCCAGTTGATTTTGTGAAATAATATATGGCGGTAAAATGTAGACAATATTTCCTACAGGTCTCAAAATAACGCCGTTTTCAATAAAAAAATCGTACAACTTGTTTCTAAGTTTACCATAATATGATTCTTCACTATTAGTTACTATTTCTAAAGCAAATATCACTCCAAGCACACGAGTAGTTTTCACTTTTGGATGATTTTTAATTACGTTTTCAAAATTCAAATGACTTTGATTTATTCTAGTAATACTTGATTGAATTTCATCAGTTTGTAACAATTCGATACTAGCTAAAGCTGCCGCACATCCTGTTGGGTTTGCTGTGAATGTATGACCGTGGAATAATGCTTTATTGGTATCTTCATCATAAAATCCATCAAAAATTTCCTGAGTGAAAGTTGTAATTGCCATTGGAATTGTTCCACCAGTTAAAGCTTTAGACAAACACATCATGTCTGGATTATGTGTTAGATAATCCGACGCAAATGTTTTACCTGTTTTTCCAAAACCTGTCATTACTTCGTCGGCAATTGTAAATACATTATTCTGTTTACAAATAGTCAATAATTTATCTAAAATTTCTGGAGAATACATAACCATTCCTGCCGCACCTTGTACCAATGGTTCAAAAATAAAAGCTGCATATTCATTAGTTTGTACCAATTCTTCAAGAGCTTGAATCGTTTTTTCTTCATTTCCTTTTGTTGGTACCGGAATTCTATCTACTTGCAAAAGCGAACCTTGAAATGCTTCCGTAAAAAAAGAAATTCCACTTGCTGCCATTGCTGCAAAAGTATCTCCATGAAATGCATCTTCAAATGCAATGATTTTAGTTCTTTTACTATTTTGATTGTAAAAATATTGCATGGCCACTTTGATAGCCACTTCTACCGATGTAGAACCATTATCAGAATAAAAGAGTTTCTTTTGGTTAGAAGGCAAAATTTCCATTAATTTCTCAGCCAAAAGAACTGCAGGTTCATGAGTAAAACCACCAAACAAAACATGCTCTAGAGTGGTTAATTGTTTGTAAATAGCATCTGCAATTACAGTATTAGAATGTCCGAATGGATTTACCCACCAAGATGCAATTGCATCGATATATTCTTTATTATTTTCATCCCACAACAAAGCATCTTTTCCTTTAACAATTGCAGGAAACTTATTTGCTGTTTTATGTTGGGTGTATGGGTGCCAGTTGTATAATTTATCTCTCTCTGTAAGGTTCATGGTATAGAAAATGAAAGAAATAGATAAGGTTTCAACTATTTCTTATAATTGTAATGCAAAGATAAACAATCTGCCTTTTTACTTATTGTTAAATTGATTTATAAAGCTAAAAGATTATCTCTAAACTTATCAGCGTAATATTTAATTACATTTTGATCAAAGTAAGGTTCATTTTCAATTCTTCCGATAAATTTAGCATTGGTTTTAGATAGAATAATTTGTTCCGTTGACTGATTTTCATCGCCTGAAAAAATAATACCAGCTACTTCTATTTTCTTATTTTTCAGCATTTCAATTGTCATCAAAGTATGATTGATACTTCCTAGATAATGTCTTGAAACCACAATAACTTTATAATCTTTTTTAATTAAATCAATTATAGAATCATTTGTGTTTAAAGGAACTAAAATACCTCCCGCACCTTCAATAATCAAATTATTCTCAGTCTTTGGCTCTTTGATTTCTTTCAGATTAATTGTAATTCCATCAATTTCTGCTGCTAAATGTGGACTTGCAGGAGTATTTAATTTATAACTATTATCGTGAATTTTAGTCGTAGAATTAGATATATACCTTTTAATCTTATGACTGTCTGAATTATCTAAATCTCCAGCCTGAACCGGTTTCCAATAATCAGCCTCTAAAGCTTCAACTACAATTGAAGAAGCAATTGTTTTACCAACATCAGTCCCTATTCCTGTAATAAATATTTTCATATTATTTTTTCTCTTTTTTAAATTCAAAATGACACGTTTTACAACGATATCTTCTTTTAATATATAATGGCAGAACAATAAATAACAAAGCAATTAACATTGATAAGAAAGACTTAGCATCATCTATTACTGAAAACTGTTGTACCTGATTACCACCACATTTTGTGCAAACTATTGGTTTTCCATCATCAGTAAGTTCATATTTAGGAATAGAGTCTAAAATTTCAATTGCACGATCAAAATCCTCACTTTTCACATATAACTTTACACCACCAACAGCATTACTTACCAAAGGATCTGTATCTATTGTAAAGTTATCTCTAAGGAAGGCTTCAATCCCTTCCGACTCTAATTTTCCTTTGAAAATAATAGCCTCAGACGAATAAATATAAGTTGCAACTATTTTAAATGTTTCTTTATTCATTATTTATAATTGTACTCAACAAAAATAATACTTGAGTAATTTCTTCTTTTTTATTAAACGAATGCAAACAAAAACGCAATCTTTCTTGACCTTCAGAAACTGTTGGTGATAAAATAGGTTTTACATCAAAACCTTTTTCTTGAAGTTGTTTTGCAATACTTTTTACTTTTTCATTACCCGGAACAATAGCACACTGTATTGTAGAGTTACTTGTCACGAATACATTTGTTAGATTCAACTCATTTTTAGTTTGATTAAAAAAATCAATGTTAGAATTTAATTGTTTTATAACCGAAATATTAGAAGACAGTTCTTTATATGCAACTAAAATAGTTGCTACACTATGAGGAGAAAGTCCGGTTGTATAAATGAAACTTCTTGCAAAATTAACTAGATAAGTGCGCAATTCATGACTTCCTAATATTGCTGCACCATGACAACCTAATCCTTTACCATAAGTCATTATTCGTGCAAAAACTTTATCCTGAAAACCTAAACTTTGAATCAAACCCTCACCTTTTTCCCCAAAAACTCCTAATGCATGAGCTTCATCTACAATTAAATAACAGTTGTGTTTTTCAACAACTTGAATCATTTTTTCAAAGTTTGGGACATCGCCATCCATTGAAAATACAGATTCAGTTGCTATATAAATTGTTCCGCTATGCGCTTTAAGTTTTATTATTTTCTCTTCTAAATCATGAATATTGTTATGTGAAAATTTAAATGATTTTGCATGACTCATTTGAATTCCATCACGAATAGAGGCGTGACACAATTCATCATATAAAATAAAGTCGTTGCGCTGTGGAATTGCACTGAAAAAGCCAACATTAGCATCGTAACCTGAATTAAAAATCAAAGCCGATTCTGAATTATGAAACTGCGCAATATAATTTTCAGCATCATTATATAAAGAATGATTTCCAGAAATCAAACGTGACCCTGTAGCACCATTACTTTTAATATTATTATCTAACAAATATTGATGTGCTTGGTTGAAAATAGTTTCGGATTGAGCAAAGCCTAAATAGTCATTAGAAGAAAAATCTATTCTTGAAATTGACTGAGTTGTCAATTGTCGCAAAGCATTATTTGCAATTCTTTTATTTAATTTTTCTTGTAACGATTTAGGTAGTTTCATGTATCCAAAAATAAAAAAAGTCCTGCAATTTGCAGGACTTTTTATTTGACTTTTATTTGAACAGTAATTTTTTAGTTAACTCTTGATTATTTTCAAGTTTAACCTTAACCATTAAAACTTGATTACTAGAATGTAAACCAGAAATTTTCATTTCTTTTTGATTTACATTACTACTTTGATATATTTTTCTTCCTAATAAATCGAAAACGACTACTTCTTTAATAAATTCATTAGAAGAGTTGATATAAACAACTTCATTGTTCACAAAAACACTAACCGAAGCTTCATCAATAATATCGTCATTACTCAATGTGCTATCTTTATAAACAATTTCAAATCTTTCGTTAAATATACCGTCTTGAGATGTAAACATGTAAGGACTTACTTTTAAATCATGAATCATATTTATTGATTTGTCTTTAATGAAAATATCTTGATTATTAAACAAACCTTCTTGATTATCAATAGAAATACTATAAGTACCAGTCGTAATTACTCTTAATCCTAATGGCACAATATCGTCTTCAGTAAAAGGCAAAGGTCTTCCCTGAATTACATATTCACTATCTTCTACAATATTATAAAGCGTAGTTTTAGTTTGACTTAATGTTTTTCCGTCTATACCATAATCTGCTCCATTTGTAGCATTTTCTACATAAGCAATTAAAATTTGATTATATGGCATATCATCTTTACTTAGATTTAGCCAAACTCTATCTTTTTCTACATTATCATTGCCATTTCTAAAAAACTGAGTACTTACAGAAGCATTTTCTCTTTGTGCATTATTAAATTCTGCAACAGCAGTAGCATTTGTTTGAATATAAAAACCCTGTCCTGTTTGAATAGTTCCATTAGGAATCTTAGCACTTGAAAATGCAGGAACTCCACCAGCTCCTTTTGTATAAGCCGCAAAATTATTTTGCGGATACGAACCTCCACTTGCAGGAGTCGTATTTGTCCAGAAATATAAGGTTCCAATACTAGTATTATCTTCCAAAAAAGTATTTGCATCTATAGGAGACGCATATGGATTTCCTATAACATTGATTCCTGTTCCAATATTTTGATTTACAATTCCATTAAAAGGAACTCCAGTAAATTGACCGTTGAAAACAGTTGGTCCAGTATACGAATTATCAGCACGAATCATATAACCTTTACCCTCCATAAAATTAGTTGTAGGATCAACTGATTGATATGCTGTAGCTGTTGTCGTTCCTGTATACAAATATTCGTAAAAACGAGTAGACACCGTATTTGGTGAAAAAGCTTGTAATTGTTGTCCTGAAACGGGTGAAGACCATGCTGTATAATCTAACCTATTCATTATTGAAGCATCTCGTTTAACAATAATATTTCCACTATTTGATGCTCTATCATTTACTTGACGCAAAGCTGCATTATTTTCAATAGTTAATAATGAACCTGCATTTACTGTTAAATTACTATCTACAATAAAAGTATGTCCAGAATTAAAAATTACTTGTGCATTATTTGTTATTGTTGCTGTACAAGCATTTAAATCACTAGTAGAAGAATAATTTCCTGTAAAAATCGCAGATTTTGTAGTTGATGGGAGTCCATTTGACCACGCTGTTCCATTCCAAGTTGTAGTAGCAGAACACTTTGGAACAAATTTCAAATCATCTATTGCAATGTCTGATTCAAAACCATTTCCAGTAATTCCTCTAATTCTAATCTTTATTGTCTCTCCTTGATAAGCATATAACTGTGTAGTTGAAACATTCCAAACATTTCCAGTATTAGCTGTAAGTGCAGGAATAAAATCTTCATTCCAAGTTCCATTAACAAAGACATCCAAATGTAAACTTCCCATAGATGTTCCATACATATGGTATGCAAAAACAAAATCATACTCTTGGTCTAAAAGTATACATTGACTCTCTAAAATTGCTGTTTGACCTGAACAACTAGAAGCTTCAATATACATATAGTTCCCTGCTGAAGTACCTGGATTATAATCAACTGATGGACCCGTGTTAGCTGAAGGAGTCCCATTTTCGTCTACTCTCCAATCAATATTATCTTCAGATCCATTTGTTAAGTTAGACCATAATCCTCCTAATCCACAAACCGTAGTTCCACAATCTGATGATACTCCACACAACGCATAAGATTCAAAATTATCATTTAATGCGGTTGCTATATTTCCACCATTAACTTGAATATATGATGGATTCGTTTTTATATCATTTCCAAAACCATTAGTCACTGTTAAAGCTACTGTATAATTACCAGCCGCAGTAAATTGAATCTTTGGATTTGGTGAAGATGCTGATGTTCCATCTACATAAATGAAGGTAGCTGGTGTAATTGTCCAAGACCATGATGTAGGTGTATAATCTGAATTATCGTATAATGTAAATGTGTTTCCAACACATCCATTTGTTGTATTAGCATAAAAACAAGCTTTTGGTGCTAAATTTCCAGGATTTTTCAAATCTCCTTTCCATAAACCTTGTCCATAAGTACTTGCATAAATAGTGCTTTTACATTCATTATTATTATAATGAATTTCTAACTCGGTAATCTCTACATTTGGCAAGCCTGTTCCAAAAGGAGTCCAATCTGACATAGAATTATCTTTATAATAAACTCCTACATCCATCCCAACATACATTGCATCTACATTACTATCTTTATCTATAACAATCGTATTTAAAGAAATATTTGGAAGTGTTCCAGCAATATTTGTCCAGCTTACGCCACTATTAGTTGACTCATAAATATCATTACCTAAAGCAATAAATAAATGTGTTGGATCTGTAGGGTCAATTTCAATGTCTTTAGGTGTTGAAGCTACAGGTAGATTAGCCGTAATATCTGTCCAAGCAGGAGTTGCTGCTAAAGCATTTGTTGTTATATAAAATTTATTTGTCCCTTCTCTTGAAACATACATCACATTACTATCTGAAGGCGCAATTGCAATATCAGTTATATAATTTGTTCCTCCAAAACTTGAAATTTGTGTCCAAGAAGTACCTGTACGAACAGTCGTATTTTTCCAAATATTCGCAAAACCTGCAAACATTGTATTAGCATTATTAGGATCTAATTTATATGGTGTAACCCATGGTCCACTTTCAGTAATTGAACTTGAAATACTGCCTGAAAAAGTTGAACCAGCATTTGTAGAACGACGAATATCTCCATAATATAATGCACCATACATATAATTTTCATCAGTAGGATCAATAATACATTCCATCCCATCTCCTCCAATCTCGGTAGAAAAAGTTGATCCCCTACTTACAGATGTTCCATTATCTTGATGTCCATTTATAACTAAATCTGCAACAGTCTGTGAAACTCCAATTTTATATAATTGAGCAATTGCTAATCCGTTACTTAAATCATTCCAATTTGTTCCGCCATCAGAAGTTACATACAAACCTCCATCATTACCAGAATAAACATCATTAGTATAAGGCGAAAACTCTAATGCATGTTGATCAGCATGAACACCATCAATTGCGCCACTAGTTCCAACCCAGTAAGAAACACAATTCATAGTTGAACCTCCGTTAGTTGATTTCCAAAGATTAACTCCTCCTGTGTAAATAACATCTGCATTTGTTGGATCTGCAGCAATAACTAAATCATAAAATGATTGACTTCCTGTCCCACCAGTAGTATCATACCCTAAAATATTTGGTGTACTTGTTCTTGTTGAAAAATTTAACCCACTATCTGTAGATCTATAAATACCAACTAAACCTGAAGAATTACCTATTAATGCATAAACCCAATTCGGTTGATTAGGCGAAACTGCTAAAGCTAAGCGATTTCCAGTAGTACCTAAACCACTTGTAATTTGTGTAAATGTTACACCTCCATCTGTTGAACGATAAAATCTTCCACTACTATATGTTCCTACATAAATAATATTAGCATTTGTAGGATGAAAAGCAATATCTTTTGGATTTGTACCTAAAGAAGTTGCTCCCGTCCAAGTTGCTCCAGCATCGGTAGTTCTATAAATTCTACCATTGCTTGTTGCTGCTATAAGTCGATTAGAATTCGTTGGGTCCATTATTACTTCATTGACTGTAACATTACCCATTCCACTATTTCTAGATGTCCATGTTAAACCTCCATCAGTACTTCTCCATACACCATAACCAGGTGCATCTCCCGCATCTCTATCTCCAGTTCCAATATAAATTATATCTGGATTTGTAGGATGAATTACTATACTAGAAACTCCAAGTCGTACTAAACCACTAGAATATTCTCTCCAAGTTACTCCATTATCTTCTGATTTCCAAAAGCCTCCTGCTGGGGCACCAACATAAATAATGTTTGGATTTGTAGGATGAAAAGTAACACAATTTAATCTTCCACTTCCATTTAATTGACTTGTTCCGTTTAAAGGGGTAGGAATTGGACCTAATTGCTGCCAATTTCCAGTACCTGATGCATATCTAAAATTAGATTGATAGTTACTGTATCTTTGTATTTCATTTAAAACATAGCCTTCAATAGGAAAAACACCATTTACATCAACTCTGTTTTTCCAATAATAACGCCATCTCTCAAATTGTTTAATACCAAAACCTTTTGGAATGGTTTTCCCATTATTCATTACAGATTGCTTAAAAACCTCAAAATCTCTTTCGATATCGAAAAAATTTTCATTCCTGTCTGACATTTTCTTTTGCCAATTGTCTTGAGAAAACGCAAAAGTTGTCACTAATAAAATTAAGTAATATTTTAACTTCATAAAAATTGTTTGTTGAACAAAAATAAACAAATAATCTGCCTAGAAACATTTTAATCAAAAAAAAACCTAAATATCAATCGTTTAAATAAAAAAAGTCCTGCAAATTGCAGGACTTTTTACTATAATTCTATATTGTCTTAGTCAGCTAAAACAATAATTTTGTTTTCATTCATTTCTATTGTACCCGAATTAATAGGTAACCAATAGGTTTGCTCATTTACTTTGTTGAATTTAGAAACAAATTCTTTTTCAATTTTAAAGTTTTGAGCATTAATTTTCACATTCCCTTTTGCTAACAATGAAACAATTGGCGCGTGATTATTTAGCATTTGAAATTCACCATTAATTCCAGGAACCGCTACCGAGATAACTTCTCCCTTAAATAATGTTGCTTCTGGTGATACTATTTCTAAAATCATTTTCTTTTAGTTTTCAGTCTCAGTTTTCAGTCTCAGTATTCTGTTTACTGCCACTGTTAACTGAACACTATATTTATTATGCTTCTGCTAACATTTTTTGTCCAGCCTCGATAGCTTCTTCGATAGTACCTTTAAGGTTAAATGCTGCTTCTGGTAAGTGATCTAACTCACCATCGATAATCATATTAAATCCTTTTATAGTATCTTTGATATCTACTAATACTCCAGGAATACCAGTAAATTGCTCTGCTACGTGGAATGGCTGAGATAAGAAACGTTGTACACGACGTGCTCTTGCTACAGCTAATTTATCATCTTCTGATAACTCTTCCATACCTAAGATAGCGATGATATCTTGTAATTGTTTGTATTTTTGAAGAATCTCTTTTACTCTTTGTGCACACTCATAGTGCTCTTTTCCTAAGATTTCTGGAGTTAAGATACGAGAAGTAGAATCTAATGGATCTACCGCTGGATAAATACCTAACTCAGCAATTTTACGAGACAATACTGTAGTAGCATCTAAGTGAGCAAACGTTGTTGCAGGAGCCGGGTCAGTTAAGTCATCCGCAGGTACATAAACCGCTTGTACAGATGTAATAGATCCTTTTTTAGTTGAAGTAATACGCTCTTGCATAGCACCCATCTCAGTTGCTAATGTAGGTTGGTAACCTACCGCTGATGGCATACGTCCTAATAACGCAGATACCTCAGAACCTGCTTGTGTAAAACGGAAGATATTATCAACGAAGAAAAGTACATCTTTTCCTTGTCCATCTCCTGCTCCATCACGGAAATATTCTGCGATTGTTAAACCAGATAAAGCTACACGAGCACGTGCTCCAGGTGGCTCATTCATCTGACCGAATACGAAAGTTGCTTTAGAATCTTTCATTAATTCTTTGTCAACTTTAGCTAAATCCCATCCTCCATTTTCCATAGAGTGCATGAATTCATCACCATATTTAATAATTCCAGATTCTAACATCTCTCTTAAAAGGTCATTTCCTTCACGCGTTCTTTCACCTACTCCAGCGAATACTGATAAACCTCCGTGACCTTTTGCGATATTATTAATCAACTCCTGAATTAATACTGTTTTACCTACTCCAGCACCACCGAATAAACCAATTTTACCTCCTTTTGCATAAGGCTCAATTAAGTCGATTACTTTAATACCTGTAAATAAAACTTCAGTAGAAGTTGATAAGTCTTCAAATTTTGGAGCTGATCTATGGATTGATAATCCATTTTCACCTGCTTTAGGTAAATCTCCTAAACCATCGATTGCATCTCCAATTACATTAAATAAACGACCAAAAACCTCTCCTCCAATTGGCATTTGAATTGGCGCACCAGTAGATACAACTTCTGTACCTCTTGATAATCCATCTGTAGAGTCCATAGAAATGGTACGTACAGTATTTTCACCAATGTGAGATTGAACTTCAAGTACTAATAAAGTACCATCTTTTTTAGTGATTTCTAATGAATCGTAAATTTTAGGTAATTCGTTATTTGCGTCATCAAAAACGACGTCAACAACTGGCCCGATAATTTGTGCAACTTTTCCTGTGATTCTAGACATTGCTTATGTATTTATTTAATAGCTAATTAGTGCAGAAAAAATGATATATTTTTCCGAGTGCAAAGATAGTTTTTTCTAAAACAATTTTGCAATTTATTTTTTGAATTTTTTGCAATAAAAAAGCGAAATTTTCCAATTTCGCTTCTAAAATGTTATTCTACAGTCACTGATTTTGCTAAATTCCTAGGTTGGTCAACATTACAACCTCTTAAAACTGCAATGTGATATGACAATAATTGCAAAGGAATTGTAGTTAATAAAGGTGTAAATACCTCATTAGTTTCCGGGATTTCAATTACGTGATCAGCTAAAGCTTTAACTTGCACATCTCCTTTTGTTACAACTGCGATAATTTTTCCACTTCTTGATTTTATCTCTTGAATATTACTTACTACTTTATCATAATGTCCTTTATTAGGAGCTATTACAATTACAGGCATTTGCTCGTCAATTAAAGCAATTGGACCGTGTTTCATTTCTGCAGCAGGATAGCCTTCTGCATGAATATAAGATATCTCTTTTAATTTCAAAGCACCTTCTAAAGCAACAGGGAAATTATAACCTCTACCTAAATACAAACAATTTGTTGCATCCTTATATATTTCTGCAATTTGTTTTGCAACCTCATTCGTCAATAAAGCCTCTTCAACTTTCTCAGGCATGATTTCTAGCTCTAACAAATAACGTTGGTAACTTGAATTAGTAAGAGTCCCTTTTGCTTTAGCTAAACGAAGTGCCAACAAAGTAAGGATTGTAATTTGAGTTGTAAATGCTTTTGTTGAAGCTACTCCAATTTCTGGACCAGCGTGCGTATATGCGCCTGCATGAGTTTCACGAGAAATAGAAGAACCGACAACATTACAAACTCCAAAAACAAAAGCACCATTTTCTTTTGCCAATTTAATAGCAGCTAATGTATCTGCCGTTTCACCAGATTGTGAAATTGCAATTACAACATCATCTTTATTAATAATAGGATTTCTATATCTAAACTCAGATGCATATTCAACTTCAACAGGAATTCTCGAAAATTCTTCAATAATATATTCAGCTACTAAACCAGCATGCCAAGAAGTTCCACAAGCTACAATTAAAATTCTATTGGCATTTAAGAATTTTTCTAAATTATCCTCAACACCTGACATTTGAACAATTCCTTGATTTGCCAAAAGTCTTCCTCTATAAGTATCTTTAATTACATTTGGTTGCTCATAGATTTCTTTCATCATGAAATGATCGTAACCTCCTTTTTCAATTTGCTCCAAGTTTAACTGAAGTTCTTGAATATAAGGATCAACCAAAGAATCATCTTTAATTTTTCTAACTTTTAATGGCTTGTGTAGTCTTACAATAGCCATTTCTTCATCTTCTAAATAAATTGCATTTGAAGTATATTCAATAAAAGGAGTTGCATCTGAAGCAATAAAAAACTCATCATTACCTATGCCTATTGCTAAAGGACTACCTAATCGAGCTGCTACTATTTCGTCTGGATTTTCAACATCGATAACAGCAATAGCATAAGCACCAACAACTTGATTTAAAGCTACCTGAACAGCTTTTCCAAGTTTACAATTCTCGTTTTTCTTTACTTCTTCAATCAAATTAACCAATACTTCCGTATCAGTATCTGATTTAAAAGTGTAACCTCTTTTAATTAATTCTTGCTTCAAAGGCTCATAATTCTCAATAATACCATTATGTATTATCACCAATTTACCTGAATTAGAAAAATGCGGATGTGAATTCACATCGTTAGGCACACCATGAGTAGCCCAACGTGTATGACCCATTCCTATTTTTCCGATTGTAGTTTTCTCAGACTCAGCTTTAGCTTCTAAATCCGAAACTTTACCTTTAGTTTTTGATAATTTTAAATCTTTCCCATCATAAAGAACGATTCCGGCACTATCATAACCTCTATATTCAAGTCTGTGTAATCCTTTTATAATTACAGGATACGCATCTCTATGTCCAATATAACCTACAATTCCACACATATATTATTAATTAGGTTTAGTGAAATAAATGTCTAATTTTAGTTTTTTTGCTTGTTCATCAGGATTAGGATCTGTAACAATATTTCCATATAATACAGTTCCCAAAGGATTAATTATTGCAGCCAAAGGCAAACTATTAATCGTTACTCCGTTTGTCGTAAAAGGCGTTTTTAATTTCGCCGTTGCAACCAAGTTAATAGACTCAGTAACAGAAACTCCTATTTTAATGTTGTTTTGATAATTTCCATTATCATCTTTTTTTAGAATTCTATTAATATGTTCCGTTAGTCTTACAGTATACTTAATACCCTTACCTCCACTTGACAAATCTTCTCTTTCAATAATTCCTCCAAAAATTAATTTATTATTTTTTGGATTTAATCCACTTGATGTATCATACGTATAATCAATCAAAACTACATTGTTTGTTGCATCATAAACATAAATCCTCTCTGGCTCATCAGTTGCACTTAGCATTGCGTCTTTATCAATGTAAAATGTTAATCGAGCATCGTTAACCAACCAGTTATTAGCCTCAATATTATCGCGCAAACTTTCAAGCTCTCCATTTCCAAATAAATCAATAAAAGCTAGCGAACCATTACCTCCTTTAATGTATAATTTATCACTCCCTACAACTTCGTCTGAAGCCGCTAAGCCATTAGTGTATTCTGTTGAACTAGTGTAATCAAAAAAGTTCACACTATTATTCCTTAAATTAGTCGATGCATTATAACCCATTTTTAAAGAAAACTCTCTTCTTGTCCTAGCAGGGTTTGGATTTTCGGCAGTAGGTTCTGCAGAAGCTTTGTATAAAATTTTGAATTCCGCTTTTGAAAAATCCAATATAGCTAAAGCTCCCTGACCTGGTGTTGTTTCTTCTACTTCAAATAAAAGCCCTCTGAAATAGTTTTTAAAAACATTATTGTTAAATAAATTTCCAGATGATGATGCATCTAATATTTTTTGTTGAAAGAAACTGTTTTTCAAATCCAACCACATTCCAGGTGTTTTTCTTTCTTTAATCACTCGTAACGTCACATCATTTTGATCCGCTAAAACATCATCGTTACTGTCTACATACAAACCAACACCATTTGTTTTGTAAATATACAATTCTTTCTTATCATAAAAAAATTCAGAATTTTGCGCAGTATTTACACTATTATTTAAAAGCTCTGTCCCCTTAAAAGGATCAATAATATTTTTTTCATCGCTATAATATTTTTGAGAAGATTGCAAATTATCTGTTGGATCAAAATCTCTCAAATAATAACCATTCTCATAAACATTCAATCTGAATTTTGCAGTTATAGGATTACCAAAAACAGAATCCAATTCATAAACTCTCTCTCCACTAGCTTCAGTAGTAAAATCAGGATCCACAAAATATGGAATGTATAAATAAACTGAATCAACTACTGGATTATATCCGAAAGAAGGGTTTTCATTACCCAACTCAACCTGCGTTACAAAATGGGCTTTTGTAAGACCAAATCGTGGATTATTATAAATACCAAGTGCATTTAAAGGCAAATTATTTGTTTGAACAGATCCAGTTTGTTTTGTGTAAGCAATTAAACTTTCTACTGGGTATTTTTCTAAAACAAAATTCTGATCACCAATAACATCTGAATCTAAAGAATTAAAATCTTTATCACATGAAACAATTAGAACAAATAAAACAAATAGAGAGGTTATTTTTAAAAAACTTTTTTTCATAATGGTAAAACCCTTTTATAATACGTGATTTTTAATAAATGAAGTATACACTTCTTTAATTGTGTCTTTAGAGGCGAAAGGTAAAAAAGGTTTGTTTGAACTTTCTATAAATTTTGTTAAAGTTGGAGACAAGGCTTCAGAGCCCACTACAACTGCATCTGAATGCATTATAGAAACTTTCATTATGTTTTCATAAGTAGGCGATTCCAAATCAGAAACAGCATCTTTACTTATGTTGTCAAATAAAACTTTATTGATGAATTCTTTATCTAATTCTCCTTCAAATCCTTGGTCGTAAACTGATGAAATAATTTTTGTTTCAGCAAAAATACCTTCATCTTTGTAATAATGTTTTAAATAGACCGGCAACATAGCAGCCATCCAACCATGAACATGAATAACATCTGGAACCCAATTTAGTTTCTTTACAGTTTCAACTACTCCTTTTGCAAAGAAAATAGCTCTTTCATCATTATCTGGATACAAAACACCTTCTTCGTCAGAAAAAGTTGCTTTTCTCTTAAAATACTCGTCGTTATCAATAAAGTAAACCTGAATTCTTTCTTTTGGGATTGAAGCTACTTTTATAATTAGTGGCATATCCATATCGTTTACCACTAAATTCATCCCTGACAAACGGATAACTTCATGTAATTGGTGTCTTCTTTCATTGATATTACCATATCTAGGCATAAAAATTCGTATTTGACCTCCTAAATCATTAATCATTTTAGGCATTTCATACGATTGTATTGATACTTCGTTTTCCGCTAAATAAGGCACCACTTCAGATGATACATACAATATCCTCTTGTCTTCCATAATGTATTCTAGTTAATTATTGGTTTAAAAAACCTTGCAAAATTACAAAATTTTATGGATTTATCCACTAAAATAGTAAGTTTGCACTCGAAATAACATTGAGAAAAATGCTCGTTTTTAACAAAAAGTCCGATTTAAGTGCTTTTTTAAGCCCGTTAATCAACCAAAATAAGTCAATTGGTTTTGTTCCTACTATGGGAGCACTACATAAAGGACACCTGTCATTGCTGGAAAAATCGCTTTCTGAAAACGATGTAACCGTAATGAGTATTTTTGTAAATCCAACCCAATTTAATAACGCCGAAGATTTAGATAAATATCCTCGCACATTAAATCGAGATGTTGAAATTATGCAAGAATTGAGCAATAACATCATCGTTTATGCACCAGAAGTTGACGATATCTATGAAGGCAATACAGTTTCTGAATCTTTTGATTATGATGGTTTAGAAAATCAAATGGAAGGCAAACATCGCCCAGGCCATTTTGATGGTGTTGGAACAATTGTAAAACGACTTTTCGAAATTATTCAACCAAACAAAGCGTATTTTGGAGAAAAAGATTTTCAACAATTACAAATTGTAAAAAAAATGGTTTCAAAAAACAAAATCCCTGTTGCTGTTATTGGTTGCCCAATTCACAGAGAAGAAAGCGGATTAGCAATGAGTTCAAGAAACGAACGTCTTTCATACGAAGCAAAAGAAAAAGCAGCCGAAATTTTTAAAATTTTAAAAAGTGCTAAAACTTTTTTTGAAAATAATTCACCCGAAGCTACCATTTCATTTGTTGAAAATGAATTTAAAAAATTCCCTGAATTTCAATTGGAGTATTTCGAAATAGCAGAAGAGTCTTCGCTTTTACCTGTTTCAAAAAAAGAAGCAGATAAAAAATATCGCGGATTTATCGCAATTTTCATCGAGAATATCAGATTAATTGATAATATTTCACTAAATTAATTAACTTTGCATCATGCAAATTCAAGTAGTAAAATCGAAAATTCATAGAGTAACCGTAACGGGTGCCGATTTGAATTATATAGGAAGTATCACCATTGATGAAGCTTTAATGGAAGCTTCTAATATTATTGAAGGTGAAAAAGTACAAATCGTTAACATTAACAATGGAGAACGATTAGAAACGTATGCAATCAAAGGTCCAAGAAACACTGGAGAAATTACTTTAAACGGACCAGCAGCTCGTAAAGTTCATAGAGGAGATATTGTTATCATTATTTCTTATGGAATTATGGACTTTGAAGAAGCTAAAAAATTCAAACCTACTTTAGTTTTTCCTAACGAAAAAGATAATTCTTTAACGTAGTTTGAAAACGGGAATCCGAAAATTTCTAAGCATTACTATCCCATTTTTAATTGGGTTAGGAATTATTTATTATCAATATACTACGCTTACATCAGAAGAGTTAGAAAAAATCAAAATTAGTTTTATTAAGGCTGATTACTTCTATATCTATCTATCACTTTTCATTGCGCTTTTCGGATATTGGTCAAGAGCTTATCGCTGGAAATTTGCTTTACAACATTTAGGTTACAAAACTAAATTTCACAACGACTTACTTACTGTTTGTGTTTCCTATTTGGTAAACCTTACCATTCCGCGCTCAGGAGAAGTATCTAGAGCCGCGCTTTTAAAAAAATACGAAGATGTTCCTTTTGACAAAGCTTTTGGAACAATTGTAGCTGAACGAATTGTAGATATGTTGATTTTTTTACTTTTCGTTGCAATCGGATTTTTATCACAATTTGACACCATCTATCAGTACTTAATCAAAAACGGAGTAGAGTTTGAAACTCTAATTTGGACTGGAATATTAGGATTGGTTTTGTTTGTGGTTTTTATTTTAATTTGGATTTACGCCGAATGGAAAATCATCTTAAAATTAAAACAAAAACTTTCTGGATTAATCGAAGGCATGCAAAGTATCTTAAAAATGAAAGACAAATGGAAATACATTTTCCACTCTTTTTTTATTTGGTTTTCATATTTAGCTATGTTTTATGTTACCATTTTTGCATTACCTGAAACTTCAGATATTAGCTTTGATATTGTAGTAATGGGATTCATTTTCGGAACTCTAGCAGTCGGCTTTACTAACGGAGGTTTAGGCGCTTATCCATTAGCTGTAGCATCTATTTTAAGTCTTTACGGAATATCGGAAGGTGTTGGAACTGCATTTGGTTATTTAATCTGGGTTTCTCAAACTCTTTTAACCATTTTCTTAGGATTATTATCTTATTTACTCTTACCTATTTTAAATAAAAAATAAATTAGTAAATTGCTAATCTATTTAACCAAATTATTTAAAATGAAAATCAAATTAATCTTATTCGTTTTAATGATAACGTCTGGGCTATTTGCGCAACGTAATCCTGAAACTATCGAAACTAAAAAATTAGGAACTCGTACTTTTACAGTGGTTACGCCACCTTCATACGCTTCAAGTCCTGAAAAAAGCTATCCAACATTATTAGTTTTAGATGGCGAATATTTATTAGATCCTTTTGAAGGAATTTTAAAATATGGTGCATATTGGGATGATTTACCAGAAATGATTATCATCGCTGTTAATCAAAATTATGGCGAAACTCGTTTTGCTGATAGCGAATTTGATGAAGCAGGTTTCCCTTCAGGTTCTGGAGCAAACTTTTTTGAATTCATTGGACAAGAACTATATCCTTACGTTGATAAAAAATACAGAACTATTCCTTTTAGAATGGTTGCTGGTCATGACACTACAGCGGGATTCTTGAATTTCTATTTATACAAAGACAATCCAATTTTTAATGCTTATATTTCATTAGCTCCTGAAATGGCTCCTGAAATGGAAAAACGTGTTGCTGAACGCTTGGCAAAAATCACAAAGCCTCTTTTTTATTACCAAGCTACCGGTGAAGGTGATTTAAAAGAAATCAACGAAAAAGCTGCTGAATTAGATGCCAATATTAAAGCAATTCCTAGTCCAACTTTTAAATATCAAAACGATGCTTTCAAAGGAGCGTCACATTATTCATTAGTCGCTAAAGCAATCCCTAATGCCATCTATTTTATTTTTGATGGTTACCAACCAATTTCAATGGTAGAATTCCAAGATAAAATCTTAAAATT
Organism: Flavobacterium channae; assembly: GCF_021172165.1. Classification (NCBI taxonomy): domain Bacteria; kingdom Pseudomonadati; phylum Bacteroidota; class Flavobacteriia; order Flavobacteriales; family Flavobacteriaceae; genus Flavobacterium; species Flavobacterium channae. The sequence continues at coordinate 2,615,333 of NZ_CP089096.1, forward strand.
AGATGGCGGTTATACTGACTATCTTATTGCAAAATACGATGAATTAGAAAAAAGATTTGGATTCAAAATCAAACCAAGATTAAGCGATTTTAAAGCAATTGAAGCCGCTATTTTAAAGAACAAAGGATATAATGATTTACTTACTTTAAGTGATTTTGCCAACAAACATTATCCTAAGACTACTTTAGGAACATACCACGAAGCTTTGTATTACGAAAAAACAGGTAACTACAAAAGAGCAATTAAAACTTACCAAAGAGCATTTACTCAAGAAGCAATTCGTGAATTGTCAAAAGATTTTATGTTAAACAGAGCTGAAGCTTTAAAAGGTAAAGAAGACAAACCAACTGAAGATGTTCCGGCAGAAGCACCTGCTGAAGAAACACCAACAGAAGAACAAAAACAGGAATAATAATATCAAATGAGTAAAGTAAAAACGGCTTTTTTTTGCCAAAACTGTGGCACGCAATATTCGAAATGGCAAGGACAATGTAATGCATGTAAAGAATGGAATACTATAGTTGAAGAATTGGTTCAAAAAGAAGAAAAGGTTGCTTGGAAAACCACAACCGCAACTTCTAAAGCCGTTACAAAACCTTTACTAGTAAAAGAAATAGACACCGCACAAGAAATCCGATTGAACACAACTGACAATGAGTTGAATCGGGTTTTAGGTGGTGGATTGGTTCCAGGATCATTAACATTATTAGGTGGCGAACCGGGAATAGGAAAAAGTACGTTGCTTCTACAAATTGCTTTAAAATTACCTTACAAAACACTTTACGTTTCGGGAGAAGAAAGCCAAAAGCAGATAAAAATGCGTGCCGAACGCATTACATCAAATGGTGATAATTGCTACATTTTAACCGAAACCAAAACCCAAAATATCTTTCGTCAAATTTTAGAAATTGAACCTGATATCGTTATTATCGATTCAATTCAAACCTTACATACGGATTATATTGAATCGTCTGCTGGGAGTATTTCCCAAATTAGAGAATGTACGGCTGAGTTGATAAAATTTGCTAAAGAATCAAACACACCTGTTTTGCTAATTGGTCACATTACCAAAGATGGCACCATTGCGGGACCAAAGATTTTGGAACACATGGTCGATACAGTTTTACAGTTTGAAGGAGACAGAAATCACGTGTATCGTATTTTACGTTCGTTAAAAAACCGTTTTGGCTCAACTGCCGAATTAGGAATTTACGAAATGCAAGGTTCTGGTTTACGCGAAGTGGATAATCCATCAGAAATATTAATTTCACATAAAGACGAGCAACTTTCAGGAACTGCAATTGCCACTACTTTAGAAGGTATGCGTCCTTTGATGATTGAAATTCAAGCTTTAGTAAGTACTGCAGTTTATGGAACTCCTCAAAGAAGTACTACAGGCTACAATGCCAAACGTTTGAATATGATTTTGGCTGTTTTAGAAAAACGTGCTGGATTTCGATTGGGAACGAAAGACGTTTTCCTTAACGTAACTGGTGGAATTTCTGTAGAAGATACTGCAATTGATTTAGCCGTTGTGGCTGCCATTTTATCCTCAAACGAAGACATTGCAATTGAAGAGGGCTTTTGTTTTGCTGGAGAAGTTGGACTTTCAGGTGAAATTAGACCCGTTAACCGAATTGAACAACGCATTCAGGAAGCAGAAAAATTAGGTTTTACCACTATTTTTGTTTCGAAACACAATAAAATTTCTTTAAAAAACACCGGAATCAAAATTGTTTTAGTAGCAAAAATTGAAGATGTGGTAAGTGAATTGTTTGGGTAATGGATGATTTAAAAGAAAGAAGATTAAAAAGCCTTGATTATCGAATTCAAGAGTTAGAAAATCAACCCAATTATTTTAAAAAATATGGGTTAGGATTACTTTTAATTGGAATATCTGTTACTATTATTACTCCTGAATACACTACAAGAGGTTCAAAAAATTTAATCTATTATTTTAACTACGATTATCCTTTGTGCTATTCGGTTATAGCATTATCTTATATTGTACTTTGCATTATTATGCTAGTTACTTTTAAAATTCAAGACAAGAAAAAAATTAAGAAATTAAAACAAGACCGAGATTTTATTGATTTGTTTAGGGATTAAGATGAATTTTAATGAGAAATGATCTGAATAAATTAATAAGATTGAGGAATAACTTGATCTGAATATAAAGGTTTACCTAACCGAGATACTCCTTTTTTTAATTTCAAATAATCTGTGGCAAGTTGCCAAATATATTCATAACCTTCATCTCCTATTTCCTCTTTTCTTTTCTCAATTTTTATTTCATCGCTTGAAACTAAATCAGCAATTATAGGATGAACTAATGTCCACATACCTGAATTATTTTCACCTGGAATCAAATCAGATTGTAATTCTGGAATATTTGCAAAAGTATTAACACAAACCAATCTATCTTTCACCTCAAAATTGTATTTTTTTTGAATTTTGTCTTCAAAAACAAGCATTACAATACAATCAACATCCTCATTATAAGCTGCAATTAACAATGGATTTGTTTTTACAACAATTGCTCCTTGACTATCTCCATATTTTATATGCTCAGAAATAACTTCAATATGGGTTGAAAAGCCCCAATTCTTTAATTTATATTTAATTTTTTGAATTGGCCCTACTATTTCTGGAATTAGAAACTTCAATTTTTTTAAATCGATATCAATTCCAATTGAATCAGATGCAAAAGAAGAATTATCGTGATATTTCATGGTTTTTTTAAATAATTGGGAAAAGATAATTATAAATTACTAATCAACCTAAATCCCTTCCAACAACTCCAACGCTTTATTCACTGATTTCACATTATCAAAAGTCAACAACAAGCGTAAACCGTTTTTGGTTTCTTTTTCTTTTATTTTACAAACATTGCCGTTGCGTTGAGCAAAATGTAGCACTTTCATAAAACGGTTACTTTGGTAAAAATCACTTTGTTGGTCGCCAATAAAATAACCAATCATTTTGCCTTGTTTCATCATCAAACGTTCAATTCCCATAGCGGTAGCTTTCCATTTGATACGCACGCTATTTAGCAAGGCAATAGCTGGTTTTGGTAAAGCTCCAAAACGGTCAATTAATTTTTGTTCAAATTGTTGTAAAGCCGCTTCGTCTTTAATTTGACTCAATTCGTTGTATAAATTCAAACGTTCGGTAATGTTGTTGATGTATTCATCTGGGAACAGCAATTCGAAATCGGTATCAATTTGAATGTCTTTGACAAATTCTTTGGTTTCGATGTCGTTTTCTTCTTGGTACAAGTCTTTGAATTCGTTTTCTTTCAACTCGTCTATGGCTTCGTTCATGATTTTTTGGTAGGTATCAAAACCAATTTCGTTGATAAAACCACTTTGTTCACCACCTAATAAATCACCCGCACCACGAATTTCCAAGTCCTTCATCGCAATGTTGAAACCACTTCCTAATTCGCTAAATTGTTCCAAAGCCGTAATACGTTTTTGCGCTTCTCCCGTCATCATCGAATACGGTGGCGTAATGAAATAACAAAACGCTTTTTTATTACTTCTTCCTACGCGACCACGCATTTGGTGTAAATCAGACAATCCGAAATTATTGGCATTATTGATAAAAATTGTATTAGCATTTGGCACATCTAAACCACTTTCAATAATGGTAGTTGCGACCAAAACGTCAAATTCTCCTTCCATGAAAGCCAACATCAATTCTTCCAATTTTTTTCCATCCATCTGACCGTGACCGATGCCTACTTTTGCGCCTGGTACCAAACGTTGAATCATTCCGGCAACTTCTTTGATGTTTTCAATTCGGTTGTTAATAAAATAGACTTGTCCGCCACGCTGAATTTCGTACGAAACCGCATCACGAATCACTTCTTCGTTAAAACGAATGACCTGTGTTTCAATCGGATAACGATTTGGCGGAGGCGTTGTAATTACGGATAAATCGCGAGCTGCCATCAATGAAAACTGCAATGTTCTCGGAATCGGAGTTGCAGTTAACGTTAGTGTATCAACATTGGTTGCAATGGTTTTTAATTTATCTTTTACGTTTACACCAAACTTTTGTTCTTCGTCGATAATCAACAAACCTAAATCTTTAAACACGACATTTTTATTGACCAATTGATGTGTTCCAATCAAAATATCCACTTTCCCTTCTTGTAGTTTTTGAAGTGTTTCTGATTTTTGTTTCGCTGTTCTAAATCGGTTCAAATAACTTACGGTAACTGGCATATCTTTCAAACGTTCAGAAAATGTTCGGTAATGTTGATACGCTAAAATGGTTGTTGGAACCAAAACGGCAACTTGTTTTCCATTATCTACCGCTTTAAAAGCTGCACGAATAGCAACTTCTGTCTTTCCAAAACCAACGTCACCACACACTAATCGGTCCATTGGACGTTCGCTTTCCATGTCGGCTTTTACATCGGCTGTTGCGGTAACTTGGTCAGGCGTATCTTCGTAAATGAAGGAACTTTCTAATTCTTTTTGCAAATAACTATCGGGTGCAAACTGAAAACCTTTGTCTAATCTTCGCTTTGCATACAACTGAATTAAGTTGAACGCAATATGTTTTACACGCGCTTTTGTTTTTTGTTTTAAGGCTTTCCAAGCGTTGCTTCCTAATTTATAAATCTTAGGTGGCGCGCCATCTTTTCCATTGTATTTTGAGATTTTGTGTAGCGAATGAATGCTTACGTATACAATATCGTTATCGGCATAGACCAATTTAATGGCTTCTTGTGTTTTGCCTTCGACCTGAATTTTCTGCAAACCACCAAATTTTCCAATTCCGTGATCGATGTGCGTTACATAATCGCCAACCGACAACGAAGTCAATTCTTTTAACGTAATGGTTTGCTTTTTTGAATAACCATTTTTGATAGAAAACTTGTGGTAACGCTCAAAAATTTGATGATCCGTATAACATGCAATTTGATTTTCTTCATCGATAAAACCTTCAAACAATGGCAATACCATGGTTTTATATTGCTTGCGAATACTTTCATGATTGGCTTCATCGATATCTTCAAAAATATCATGAAAACGACTTGCCTGATTTTCATTTGAACAACACAAATAATTTTTGTAGCCATTAAAATGATTCTCGCTCAAACTATTCAATAATAAATCGAATTGTTTATTAAATGATGGTTGTGGTTGAATATGAAATTCAACTTTCTTATCTGTTTTAAAAACTGAATTTGAACTTAATTCAATTGCTGTAAAATCTAAAGCTCGTTTTAAAAACTGTTTTTGGTTAAGAAATAATTCTTCTGGTGGCGCGTGTTGAATATCTTTAGATAATTTCTCAAAAGCTTCATTGGCTTTGTCGAATAATTTATCCAATTGTTGGCTTAGCAATTCGGTATTTTGAATGACTAAAACCGTTTTTTCATTGATATAATCTAAGAAACTTTCACGGTTTTCTTGCAGTAATTTATTTTCGACATTTGGAATAATCGAAATCTTTTTAAGTTTTTCAACCGATAATTGCGTTTCCACATCAAAACTTCGGATGCTATCAACTTCGTTTCCAAAAAATTCGATTCTGTACGGATTATCATTAGAAAAAGAAAACACATCGATAATTCCACCACGAACGGAAAATTCGCCTGGTTCGGTAACAAAATCGACACGTTTGAAATTGTATTCAAATAAAGTTTCGTTGATAAAATCAATAGACAAATTATCACCAACAGACAATTTCAAGGTGTTTTTCTCTAACTCTTTTCGAGTAACTACTTTTTCAAAAATGGCTTCGGCATACGAAACAATAATTGCTGGTTTTTTGCGCGAATTGATTCGATTTAAAACTTCAGCACGAAGCAGCACATTAGCGTTGTCGGTTTCCTCAATTTGGTAAGGTCTACGGTACGAACTTGGGTAAAAAAGAACATCCTCAGAATTTAGTAGCTGTTCTAAATCATTTAAGTAATAAGCTGCTTCCTCTTTATTTTGAAATAAAATTAAAAAAGGAAGTTCCGATTTTTTGAATAACGAATGAACAACAAATGACAATGACGAACCCACCAAACCTGTTACTTGTGATTTTTGGCGAGATGCAAATGTGCTTTCTAAAATTGAAATTTTAGGCGACTTATCGTAAATAGAAATGATATCGGACTTACTCAAAATGATACTTTTAATTGACTACAAAAATAAAAAAACCACTACGTTTTCGATAGAAAAGTAGTGGTAATATTAATGAAACGAGTGTTAAAAAATGAACTTTTTAGCTACTGTTACGTTGTTTTCTAGTGTTGTTTTAATAATTAATGCTTGATTATTAGTTGCTAATTCTGAAAGTACTACTTCTGATGCGTTAATTTTATTTTTAGACAACACCACTCTTCCTAACATATCGTAAACAACAACACTTGAAATAGCAGCTTTTGTTGATACAATTTTAGGTTGATTATCTTGTGTGAAAACATAAACGGAATTTTCGTTTCCAACAAAATCATCATTTGAAAGTGAAGTGTCTTCGTAATGCAATCTAAAACGAGAATCAAAAGTTCCTATTGCAGTTGAAAAACTAAAATTATTACCTTTTAAATTATGAAAACTTCCGTCATTTGTATCTTCTAAAAAGATGTCTTTGTCTGCAAAAAATGTATCAAAATGATCAATTGCAATTTCAAAAGTTCCCGCTTGTGTTGTCATATATCCTAAAGGAACAACATCTGTAATTACCCATGGATACGCTTTTGCTTGAATTCCTAATGGAAACGTTAAAGACGGAATTAAAGAATAAAAACGAATTGCTCCCTGAGTTGACGCTAAGGCATCAGATCCAAAATCATAACCATCCGTTGCGTCTTCTTGATAACCAATCGCTATTTGTTTAAAAGCCCCTTGTGTATTAGTCATATTTAGATGGTAATAATAATTTAAAGGTAAGTCTTGCGCTTCTCTATAAAATTGCGAATTATTTCCGCCAACACGCATTGCATTAGTTAAATTAAAAGATGAAGTAGTAGCTGCTGAGGCAAAGAAACCTTGTCCTGCACCAATGTAAATTCCAGGAGCATCACCACCAGTTACTGCGGCAGTTCCCGTTGTTCTTGTACGAATCGCGTAATCATCTGTTGTAAAAACATTATTCGTAATTGCGGAATTATGCGTCCAAAAATAAAGTGTCCCTAAATTACTATTATCAATCAAAGTAATTACATTAATTGCAGAAGGGTAAGGATTTGAAATAAAATTATAGTTCAACAACATTGGATTAAATGCTTCTACATTTACTGAAATATTTCCGTTGTTTGGAGTTCCAACAAATTCTCCGTTAAAAACTTGCGGTGTAGTTGTATAACCCTGTGGCGCTCTAATTGCATAACCTTTACCTGGAGCCATAACATTTGATTGGTTTTCAATCACCCAGTTATTAACTGCCGGATTTGCATTATATGAATAAAATTTATCTCCTAAAGTAAGCGGTGAAAACACATTTAAAACTTGACCTGAAACTGGCGCTCCCCAATATGTAAATTCGTATTGGCGCATTGGTTTTGCATTTCTCTTGTAATTAATGTTTCCAGTATTTACAGCTAAAGCATTTGCTTGTAAAAGAGCTGCATCATTTTCAAAAACCAAATTTGATCCAGCAACAACATTAACTCCATTTTCAACAGATAAAGTGTGATTTGAATTGATAGTTACAATTGCGTTGTTTGAAACAGAAATAGAACAAGCTGCTAAATTTGCTGTAGAAGAATAATCTCCTGTGAAAACAACATTTTTATTAGCATTTGGTTCACCTTTATCCCATGACGTTCCGTTCCAAGTGGTAGTCATTGCACACTTTTGAACCAATAAATTGTTAGCATGTAAATTATTTAAATCATTTCCAGGATCTGTATTACCAACATATAATTTGAATCCAGAAAACTGCCCAGTTCTTATTCCTGAAGAATAAACTTCTGAACCTCTCGTTATGATTACTTCATACGAATTTACATCTGTTTGATTTACTTGCAACATAAAAATTGATGCTTGATCATAAGCCCAACCCAAATCTGCAACCGTTGTTGTTGAATATACATCTGAACCAACATTAAAATTGAATAACGCACCAAAGTTCTGGTCCATTAAATCGATTCCTTTATAGCCGTTTCTATATGCAATTGCCAAATCAATCTTAAAAGATTCTCCAGGCAACAAATACTGACGACCACTAACAGCAGGCGAACCAGTGTTTGTTAAAAAACGTTGTGCATTTGCTTGAACAGATGTCCCTCCTGGATTTGCATACATAGAAAAAGAACTTCCAGAAGTATTAATATCTCCAAATCCTTGAGCAGAAGAACTCCCTAAAAAATGCCCTGCAAAATGAGTTCCATCGGTATTTTGAGTCCATAAATCCCAAACTGAAAAACCAGTTCCAGCGTTACTTCCATTTGTCCATGTACCATAATTAGCAGCACTATCAGAGAATAAAGTAGCCTGAGCTAAACTTGATTGTAAATGAAATAATGCGAAAACTGTCGCGATTATTAAAGAGTAATTTTTTTTCATGTGTAACTATTTGATAGTAAATATAATAAAATATTTTATTTGATTCCGTCTGAAATTTCCATCTTCTCACGCATTCTGTTTGGATCAGCATGGCGAGCAGTATCTAATGCTTGTAACATTAGTTCTTCCCCTATTTCTTTTGGGATAGCTTTTTTGATAATAATTTCATCCCATTGATTATACAATCCTTTAATTTCTTCATTTATTTCTGGAATTAATTTGGCAATTCTTTGCTCTGGAATTACTCTTAAATTCATAAATGTTTCTAACGATTTTAGTTTCGTATTAAGGGTTGTGATTCTACTTAAAATTTGAGGTTTATTGTATTCTGATGGAATAGTTATAGCCAAAGTATCAGCTTTAGAAGACAAATTTTTGGTCTTCATTTGAAAAGCCGTTAAAGTAGATTGCGGCTTTTGCAACATTTCTATTTCAAATTGTCTCCACTCATTCCATCTGTTTAAAGTAGCATTAACTTCTGGTCTTGGATTTGGAAATTGAAACTGCCACATTTTAGAAATGTTTTTAAAAACAGCTTCATTTTTTTGAGCAACACGTTGTGCTTCTACTTGCTGATTTTCAGATTCACAAGCAAATAAAGTAAAAACCAAAAACAATAAACTATATAAGAAAACTTTCATTTTAAATTTTTAAAATGCAAAGGTACAAATGTTTGTTAAACGTAGCGTTTTTTATTACAATATCTTAACATCAATTTTGTTAATCAATTAAGAATAATCATTTAAAACATGTTAATTTATTAAATATCCAAATATCGGCTGTGTTTTATAAAAATATCACAAAATTTCGATTAAAAAATTACTTGTAAATGCTATATTTGTTACCTCATTTACACAACAAAATGGATACGAAAATATTAATTATTGGTGCTTGTGGTCAAATAGGCACCGAACTTACTGCTAAATTAAGAGCAACATATGGTGTAAACAATGTAGTTGCTTCAGATATTAGAAAATTAAATAATGATGTAGTTAACAATGGTATTTTTGAAGTTGTTAATGCTTTAGATTATAATCAAATTGAGCATTTAATTGAGCAATATCAAATAACTGATGTTTATTTAATGGCGGCTTTACTTTCTGCAACTGCTGAAAAAAATCCAGCTTTTGCATGGGATTTAAATATGAACTCTTTATTCCATGTTTTAAACTTGGCTAAAGCAGGTAAAATCAAAAAGATTTTTTGGCCTTCAAGTATTGCTGTTTTTGGACCAACAACTCCTAGAGAAAACACACCTCAATATACTATAATGGAACCGTCAACAGTTTACGGAATTTCGAAACAAACTGGAGAAAGATGGTGTGAATATTACTATAACCAATATGGTGTTGATGTAAGAAGTATTCGTTACCCAGGTTTAATTAGTTGGAGTACTGAAGCTGGTGGTGGAACTACTGATTATGCGGTTGACATTTACCACAAAGCAATTACCGACGGAAAATTCACAAGTTTCCTATCTGAAAACACAGAATTACCAATGATGTATATGGATGATGCCATTAAAGCAACCATAGGAATTATGCAAGCTCCAGCTGAGCAAATAAAAATTCGTTCATCATATAATTTAGCTGCAATGAGTTTTACTCCAAAACAAATTGGTGAAGAAATAAAAAAACATTATCCAAATTTCGAGTTGAGTTATGAGCCAGACTTCCGTCAAAAAATTGCTGATAGTTGGCCAGCCAGTATTGATGATTCTTCAGCTAGAGAAGATTGGGGCTGGAAAAATGATTTTAACATAGAAAACATGACAGTTGATATGTTCAAAAATTTAAAAGAACATACTTACAATTAATAAAAAACGCTCCAATTTCTTGGAGCGTTTTCAATTAAAACAAAAAAACAAACTTACTCCTGTACAATAGGAGCTCTCAATGATTCTAATACCGCAACAACTTCGCCGATTAATTCTGGATCAGTAACCCCATTTAAACCAGCAGCTGCACCTACATATCCTATAAATTTATCATAATTAGCATCATTAGACTTTCTTCCCATACGAGGATTTTGAGCTGGATCATGAGCTGCAACCATATTCATTCCTGTGTAAACATTTGTTGCACCGCCTCCAGTATTTGCTGAAAAGAAATCTGTTAAATTTTTACTTAAGATAGCTACATTTGTAGTGTTTCCACTTAATGCTTCTGAAAGAATAGGAGCAAAATGTTCTCCTAAATTACCTTCAGCTCCATCTAAAACATCTGCAACAATTAAAGTAATAGTAGAATCAACAACTGAACGATAACTCAAGCGTCCTTGTTCAATCATTTGACTTGGATTATTAGGATCAGAAACCAGAGTTGTTCCTCCTAATTTAGCATATAAAGATGCTGGTTCAGCAACTCTGTCATCATCATCATCATTACATGACACAACAAATAATCCTGAAACAATAAACAAAGCCATTAAGGCTAATTTTGAAAAATTTTTCATAGTAATAGTATTTGGAAGTTAATTAAATATTCTTTGTATTCCTCTTGAAAACTTGTAACTAAAGCTATCTTCATTCATAACCGGACAAACTTGTTTTGATGCAAGCTCATTTGAAACTATATATCTTTCAGCTTTATAATTTCCCATTGCCATTAACTTATCATAAATGGTTTTTGAATCGGCAACCTTTAAATCATGAAAAAAAACCAAAGCACCAGTTTCAATATTAATTCTATCTGTTTTTACACCTGGAATTTTTTTAAGATTCCTGTGAATTTCTTTAGCTTTAATTGAATCCAAAGGCTCTTTAAAATCAATTCTACTAATTTGTAACGATGCATTATCAATTACAATTGGTTTGGCTGTAGCTATATGAACAACCAATACAACAAAAAGAAGTGTCGAAAATGCTAAAACACTTCCAATAGCGATTTTGAATTTTTTACTAATTTTCATAATGTTGAGATTTTTTGTTTAGTAGCATTTACGAAAAATAAATTGCCTTGGTTTTCTCAAACTGATTTTTTTTTAAAATAAAAAATCCCAAGGCTATTTACCTTGGGATTTTAAAACAAACAAAATGTTTGCATTATTTTTTATCTGATAGAATTTTATCTTCTAATATTGATTTAATTTTAACTATTTCATCTACATTTTCATTAGGAATGGTCATCGATAAAACGTAATGTTTAATTTTCCATTCTCCGTTTTCTTGAACTAAAACTCCTGAACCTCTACAAATTTTCATTTGAGTACTCAACAATTCGTCAAACCAAACCGTTTTCCCGTCTGAACTAAAATAAATATTTCGTTCAATAGCTTTAAAATTCCATGCTTTTCCTTTATCAAAATAAGGTTTTGCAAAAGCTTGAAATTCTTTTTTGTCCCAATTTTCTGTTGCATCAGTTCCAATAAAAATTGATTCTTCTGACATTGCATCAAAATAGGCATTGAAATTTGCTTGCGCTGCCGCCTTATGCCAATTATCTAAAATAGCATTAATTGATGATTTTTGAGTATCTAAATTCTGATGAGTTGAACAACTAACAATAACTAGAAAAAAAAGATAATAGAGTTTCATTTTTGATTGTTTAAAAAATTGAGTATATCAAAAATAACATATTCTACCTAAAATTTTTCGTTATGTTGAGACAAATCAAGACCAAGTTGTTCTGATTCTTCTGAAACTCGTAATGGAATAAACCAATTTGCTACTTTGTATAATAAAATAGATCCAAAAAAAGTAAAGAAAGCAACCAATATCAATGCCATCATGTGGTGTCCAAAAACCGACCAACCACCGTGAAGCAAACTTGCATTTTCTCCTTCAGCAAAAATAGCTGTTAAAATCATTCCCATAATACCACCAACACCATGACAAGCAAAAACATCAAGTGTGTCATCAATTTCTTTAAGTTTTTTCCAATACAACATTTTATTAGAAACTATTGCGGTAATAAATCCAAAGAAAATACTTTTTGGAATGGATACAAATCCTGCAGCTGGCGTTATAGCAACTAATCCTACAACAGCTCCAATACATGCTCCAAGAGCGGAAGCTTTACGACCATTAATTCTATCGAAAAATACCCAAGTTAACATAGCAGAAGCAGAAGCTACAGTTGTTGTAGCAAAAGCCATAGCAGCAGTTCCGTTAGCAGCCAAAGCCGAACCCGCATTAAAACCAAACCAACCAAACCATAACATTCCTGTACCAAGTAATACAAAAGGAATATTCGTCGGAATATGTTCGCTATTTTTACGTTTACCAAGCACTAAAACACCTGCTAAAGCAGCAAATCCTGCGCTCATGTGAACTACTGTTCCACCTGCAAAATCTTTAACTCCAAAATAAGAACCTAATAATCCGCTAGGATGCCAAACCATGTGACATAATGGAGTATAAATAAATAAAGTAAACAAACAGATAAAGAACAAGTAACCTATAAAACGTACACGTTCTGCAAATGAACCTGTAATAATTGCCGGTGTAATTACTGCAAACTTCATTTGAAATAATGCAAATAAAACAAAAGGAATTGTTCCTGCTAATTGTTTGTGAGGCAACGAACCTACATTATCAAAAAACATAAAATCAAATGGGTTTCCAATTATTCCGTAATGTTTACCTCCAATTTCAAAACCTAGACTATCTCCAAAAGAAAGACTAAATCCTACAACAACCCAAAGTAAACTCACCACACCAAGTGATATAAAACTTTGTAACATCGTAGAAATTACATTTTTCTTTCCTACCATTCCACCATAGAAAAAAGACAATCCTGGCGTCATTAATAATACGAATGATGATGATGTTAACAACCAAGCAACATCAGCAAAGTTTATGGCTTCAACCGTTGAAAATTGTGATTGTAATTCGTTTTTATTTTCCCAAAACAAACTAATTATCGATACTATCGAAATAATCACAAAAGAAACTAACCATCTTTTTTTAACTTTCATACCCCTATTTTTTATAGGGTAAATTTAATAAAAAGTATTTTATTTAAAAAAAACTTTATGAAAAATAGGGGTTGTTTTAATAATTTATATAAATTTTTTATTTAATACCTCTAGAAATATAGGGTAAAAATTAAAAAGTATTAATTACAACCGTTTTTACATTTACAAACTCTTTAATACCATCTTCAGACAATTCTCTTCCATAACCAGATTTTTTAACACCGCCGAAAGGCAGTCTAGGATCTGATTTCACCATTTCGTTGATGAAAACTGCCCCTTCATTAAAATCTAAAATCTTGGTTTTAATAAAATCAATATCTTGAGTAAAAATAGAAACACCTAAACCAAAATCCGATTGATTGCTTAATTTAATTGCTTCATCAACATTTTTAAAAGTCACAATCGCAGCAACTGGTCCAAAAGTTTCTTCTTTAAAAACAGGCATTTTAGTTGTCACTTCAGTCAAAATAGTAGGCTCATAAAAAGCACCCGTTCTTTTTCCACCTGAAATTAATTTTGCTCCCATTTGAATCGATTTTTGCACCTGAACATCTAATTCTTCGGCTAAATCAACTCTCGCAAGGGAACCTATTTGCGTTTTTGGATCTAAAGCATCACCTGTTTTTAATTCTTGAACAGCTTTTGTAAATCGAGAAATAAAATCAGTTGCGATATTTTCATGAATTAAAAAACGTTTGGCAGCTATACAACTTTGCCCTGCATTTTGCATACGTGCATTTACTGCTGTTGCTATTGTTCTTTCAAGATTGGCATCTTCTAAAACGATGAAAGCATTGTTTCCGCCTAATTCCAAAACGCACTTTTTAAGATATTTACCAGCTTCTGTAGCAACTGCAATTCCAGCATGTTCACTTCCAGTAAGCGAAACCGCTTTAATAATAGGATTTGCAATAACAGCAGCCACTTCATTACTTGGAATTGGCAAATTTTGATAACATCCTTTTGGAAAACCAGCTTGTTCAAATATTTCTTGAATTAATTCCGCAGATTTTGGAACATTACTAGCGTGCTTAACAACAACTGTATTTCCAGCGATAATTGTAGGAACAGCAAATCGGAACACTTGCCAAAAAGGGAAATTCCACGGCATTACTCCTAAAATCACTCCTAAAGATTCATAAGTCACAAAACTTTCAGCTACTTCTGTTTTTATTGTTTTTGAAGCTAAAAATGATTCTGCATTTTCATAATAATAATTACACAAAAGCGCACATTTTTCAACTTCTGCAATGGCTTGCGAAATAGGTTTATGCATTTCGGTGGCGATACAAGTTGCATATTCTTGCCTATCTTCTAAAAGTAGTTTAGCTAATTGTGGTAAAAAAGATATTCTATTTTTAATAGATAATTGTTTCCAAGAAAGTTGTGTATTGGCTGAAAATTCTAATTGTGATTGCATAACAAAAGTGTTTATGTAAAATTACATATTAAAATTGAAAACACAGATTGAATAGAAAATCCTTTGTTGCTAAAACATCAAATTTAAATTCGAAAGGAAATAATATCTTTGTAGCATATTTCAATTTTAATAAAATGGAAGATTGTTTTGAAACTTTGATTTCAAGTTATTTGGATTCGAAAGTAGGAATTGTAGAGCATTTTGTATCTGAAGAATTGTCGCAGCATTTAATAAAGCGACTACTTGAACTTAAAGAACAAAATCTACTTAAAGCAGCAGGAATAGGAAATGCAGCAAAACTAATTAAGAATACCGAAATTAGAAGCGATGCTATTTATTGGTTAGATAGAGCCAATAACAACGAATATGAAAATGCTTTTTTAGATCAAGTTGATGCTTTTGTTTTGTATTTAAATAGAAGTTGTTATACCGGAATTACAGGTTATGAATTTCATTTTGCTTTGTTTGACAAAGGAAGTTTTTACAGAAAACATTTGGATCAATTTCAAGATAATTCGAGCCGACAATTTTCTATGATTACGTATTTGAATGAAAATTGGCAACCTGAAGATGGTGGAGAATTATGCATTTATGATGGTGATGTAACTCAAAAAGTAACACCTACAAACAGAAAAACGGTTTTCTTTAAAAGTAATGAATTAGTTCATGAAGTTTTAGAAGCTCATAAACCAAGACTAAGCGTTACCGGTTGGTTAAGAAGAGATTAAAATAAAAAGCCAGTTAATAATTAACTGGCTTTTTCAACTAAATAAATAAAAAAACTACTTAACAACCAACCTTTTTGTAATACCTTCAGAAGTTTTTACGATGTAAACTCCCGTTTGTAATTTTGATATATTTATTGTCAACGCATCTTTTTCTGATAAAATAAGTTTTCCTGTTAAATCAAATAATTCAATATCTGCTTTTCTATTAAAATAAACCAACTCAGAGTTTGATGCTGGATTAGGAAAAATCACAAAAGTTTTTGGATCAACGCTAAAATCTGACGATGACAATGTATTTTCATCCACTTCATAAATTGTGATTGTTCCACTAATTTCGTTAGCAACTAAAACATAACCTTTTCCAGTTGTGCTGTTAGCCGGAGTAACATAAGTAATTCCTTCTGGTCCGTGGTCTCCCGAATAAGCTGAAGAACTTCTTGAATTTTTATAATCTACAAAAACAGGATTATTAGGATCTGTAATATTGTAAACCATAACTCCACCAACTCTTTCTAAAGAAACAAAAGCAAAAGTTTCAGTTGCAATTTGAGCAATAGTTACTCCTTCTGGTTCTGGACCTTTTGCACGGCTTCTACCTTTTGGCGTATTATCTTCGTGATCTGCATTAAAAAGTGCTGGTAAATTTGCCGCTGTATAACGCTCAAAATCATCTCCACTATCAAAAACTATTTGTTTTGTGGTTGTATTAAAAATTGAAAACGAACGAGTTCCCACACAATGAATTGTTTCAAATTGAGCATCAGCATCGATATTTCCGTTTACGTTTGTTGCTCTAAATCTTCCTAAATTGTAATTTTGTTTTAAAACTGAAGCATTTGGGAAATTTGCAGCATCTAAACCATAAGCTCCTGCACTTACAGCAACTCTTTCAGTAAAAGCACCATATTCTTTTTCGTCTCCTTCGTTTGCAGTTACCAAATACGTTGTTCCTCCAACAGTGTAACTTGCAATTCCATCTGGAATAAAATAAGCTTGAATTGGCCAGTTAGCAATCAAAACTTGACCATTGTTATCAGAAACATCAAATCCATTTCCAGGCAAGCTAATATCTTTTGTTCCCATTGCCCAAACATCAGAAATCGTATTATTTGCAAGATTGATTTCTGCAATTGCATTATTTTCTTGTAAAGAAACCCATGCTTTTTGAGAATCTGAACTTATTGTAATGTATTCTGGTTCTATATCTTGAGACAATGTACTTGTAGCCTTTATTTTTCTTACTCCTGAAGCAATTAAAGCAGCTTCTTGAGCATTGTAATCTGTGAATAATAATGTTGTTACATTTGATTGTGATAACGAAGGGATTCCGCCTGAAATATCAATAATACTTACTGAACCTTCTGGATCAATAGAATAATCTGTATTTGGCTGACCTTCATTTGCAGTCATCACTTTAGTTCCATCTGGTGAAAATGTTATCATATCTGGAAGCGCTCCAACAGTTACTTGATTTAAAAACACTCCGTTTGTATCAAAAAATAAAACAGAACCGTTTAAAGTTTCATCTGCATTAGGCGATGCAACTGCAACTACTCCATTTTTAACTGCAACACTTGTTACACCTCCATAAGGATTAATATTTATCGAATTAATCACAGAAAGACTTGTTGGATCTGAAAAATCGATAATATCTAAATATCCAGCAACCGCACTTGTTGTAAACAAACGTTGAGAAGCAGGATCATGAACTACAATTTCGCAAGTACTAGCGCTTACACCAGAAGGATCAAAACTTCCAATATAATTTAATTCAATTTGATTACTCGGAACTGGTGCCTGACTATCATTATCAACAATATAAATAGTAGCAGTAGGTGTTCCTGTTATTGAAATTCCAGAAGCATTTTCTAAACTCAAAACAAAATATTCTGAATGTTGTTCTTCTAAACTATCATCTATAATTGGAATCGTAATAGTCTGAGTAGTTGATGACGTTTCTGAAATAAAAATTGTTTGTGAAGTCAATGTAAAATCAGAATTATCAGCCGTACTAAATGGTGCTGACTTTACAACTAAATCTACTAAACTAGAAGCTGGATTTATAATATTTAAAACCAATGATAATGTACCTTGATTTTCATTTACAGTAATAAAATTAGAAGCAAAAGAAATACTAGGGTTTGCCGTTGTAAAAACTCCAGATTGAACCGTTGTAATAGCATTATCGTTTAAATCTTCAATTGCGTTTTCCATCAATGCAACATAATAGGTTTGATTAACTGCTAAACTTGAAAGAGGCGTAATCGAAATTACATTTCCAGAAATTGTAGCATCAAAAGGGACAATAGCACCAGATGCGTTATTTAATCGCAATTCTACAACAGCATCTACATTGTTGTTATCAATTGCACTATTATCAATTAAACGTATTGCTTCATTAAAAGAAATTGTTGGCACAACATTAGTTGCAACATTAATCGCGTTATTTAAAGGAGATAAAGTAGCTACTGGAGCTATAACATCAGGACCACTAAAAACTGTTCCTTCTAAAGTAAAGTTATCAAAACGATTATTTCCTACTGTACCACCACTTCCTTGTTCAAATTCAACTTTTAATTTAAAATTAGGGTTATTATCTGAAGCAGCAATTGATGAAAAATCTAAAGTTGCAAATGCTGGATCACCATTATTTGGAATTACATTGGCAAAAAAAACATAATTGGAACCATCTGTAGAATAAGACCAAATTTGTGTTCCAGCACCCGAACCTGAACGACGAGTTGCAAAGTTTACGACACAGTTTTCGTAACCTGTAGTTGGTAATGCAAATTCTAATGCTCCACCAATAGGATCGTTGAAACGTAAATGTGTTCCAGAAGCATCACCATTTCTTGCATTTAAATTAAGTAAATTAAAATTTTGACCTGTTCCATTAGCAAAATCAATAACACTTATTCCTACAGGAATTGCATTTAAAGTTGCTCCTCCAATAGTTTGTGTAGGAGCTGTTATCGCAGAAATTGATGTACTGTTGTTAAAGTTCCAATAATGTACTAATGTTTGTCCGTAAGTAGTAGAAACAAACAATCCCAAAAGAAGAAACAAAATGTAGCTTTTCCTTTTTACTGTGTAATTTTTATTCATTTTTTATGTTGTTTAAAGTTGTACAAAAATGAATTCAAAAAGTTACCAATAAATAAATTAAAAAATAAGAAACTATTAAATCAAAGCCTGCTTTTGTATTCTAAAAGTTAAGTCTTAATATTTTAATAATCTTGTATCAAAGATTACTTTTCTTTTTAATAACATACATAAAAAAAGAGCAACACATACGTGTTGCTCTTTTGCTCCCCCTCTTGGGCTCGAACCAAGGACCCTCTGATTAACAGTCAGATGCTCTAACCAACTGAGCTAAGGAGGAATCACCTCAAAGGTTTATATTTTGCTAAAAAGTTGCTCCCCCTCTTGGGCTCGAACCAAGGACCCTCTGATTAACAGTCAGATGCTCTAACCAACTGAGCTAAGGAGGAAAGTGTTTATCTTTTTAGCGAGTGCAAATATAAACTGATTTTTTATTATCGCAAATTATTTTGTTGAAAAAATTATAAAAGTTTATCTACTACTAACTGATAGATATCTTTTCCAAAAGTTAAAGCCATTAATGTCAACAAGATAATCATTCCGGCTGTTTGAACATAACCTGCAGCTTTATCTGATAATTTTCTTCCAGTAATCATTTCAACTATTGTAAATAAAGCATGTCCGCCATCTAAACCAGGAATCGGTAATAAATTCATAAATGCTAAACCAATAGAAAATAAAGCTGTGAAATTCCATATAAACTCCCAATTCCAAGTATCTGGTAAACGACGCGCAATTCCAATTGGACTTTGAACATGTTTGTAAGCTTCTGTTTTAGGACGTAAGATTAATTTGAATTGTTTTACATTGTAAACTAACAATGCCCAAGATTCTTTTACTGCGGCTGGAACTGCTTGACCAAAAGACAAGTCATTAATTTTGGTGTATTTTTTTTCAGCTGTTTTATCATCAAAGTCAATACCTAATTTTCCTTTCTTTGAAACCGTTGCAGTTATAGAATTTGCAACCCCATCCCTTATTACTCCTATATTAATTTTTTCGTTTTTATTGTTACTCACAAATTGTTTAAAATCCTTAATATTGTTTATTGGTAAATTATTTACTCCTGTTATAATGTCACCAAATTCGATTCCTGCTTTTTCAGCTGCTGAATTTTCTTCAATCTCATCTATTTTCGCATTCTTAAACTCATAGTTAGAAGACACAAAAATAGTTTTATTAAATCCAATTTTTCCATCATTATCTACCTTTGTCGAAACAACTAACTCTTTACCATCTCTTCTTACAATTACATCAATAGTCTTGCCTTTATTTTCTTTTAATTCATCCGTAAACTCATCAAAATACTTAAACTTTTTATCTCCAATCCCAACTAATTCATCAAATCTTTTGAAAGCAGAATTTGCTCCCACTGAATCTATATAGGTCTCAGAAATATCTTTTCTTGCAGTTATAAAACCTTTCCCTTCTTTACTGATGATCTCACCTTTCATTTCATCAGTTAAAATTACATCTACTTTTTCCCCATTACGTTCAACCTCAACGTTATCTCCTAATAAAACATCCAATGTCATTCTATTAAAACTTGGTTGAAATTTTCCATCTACCGAAAGAATTTTATCTCCATTTTTAAATCCAGCTTTCTGACCAACTTCTCCAAAAGCCAAGCCATTTTCTTGAATTTTTTCTGTTGCAATGAATTTTTGACCAACAGTCGCATACATGATAGTAAAAATTAACCAAGCCAAAATTACATTTACAATAATTCCACCAAGCATAATAATCAAACGTTGCCAAGCTGGTTTTGAACGAAACTCCCAAGGTTGTGGCTCTTGATTCATTTGTTCAGTATCCATACTCTCATCAATCATTCCAGAAAGTTTTACATATCCACCTAAAGGCAGCCATCCAATTCCCCATTCTGTTTCACCAATTTTCTTTTTAATTAAAGAAAAACCAGCATCCATGAATAAATAAAACTTCTCAACTCTAACTTTGAACATCTTGGCCGCAATGTAATGACCAAACTCATGAAGAATTACTAAAACTGATAATATGAATAAAATTTGTGCTACTTGAATCATTTTTATGCTTTTATTTAAACGACAAAAGTAAGGTTTTCACCTTACTTTTCATCATTATTTTATTTAGGAACTATTTTTTTATAAAATTTTTATGAATTGCCCCTTCAGATGTTACGATTTTTAACATGTGCATTCCTGAACTTAGATTATCAATTCTAAAATCGGTAGTATTGTGTGTTGCTAATAACTGACCTAAAGTATTATACACTTCTACTTTTTCAAGTTGCGAATTTGTTGGCATCATAATGTGGATTTCATCATTAGCCGGATTTGGATAAATTGAAATGGTTTGTTCCAATTCAAAAGCTTCATTAGCTAATGTTGCTACATTATTTCTTGAAATAATATGTCGGTTTGGATCAAATTGAACTCCTGTAACCACAAAAGGAACCGAAACAATAAAATCCTGATTATTTGTTGTGTTATTTACAACCACATCATGAACTAAACCTCCTGCGCCAGTTAGACGAATCTCTAATGGCATTTCAAAAAACGTAACTGAAGCATGGGATTGCGTTTGATTAATTGTAATCTTAGCTTGACCTGCTCCCCAATTTTGAGCCGACACATCATAAGTAGGATAACCTTGCATGTATATCCAATCGTTAAAAAACTCTGACAAACTACTTCCGTGAAGTGCTTCTAAATGCCCTTTTAAATCATTGGTAAGCGCATATCCATAAGCTAAACTACTATCCGACAAATAATTTCGTAATGCTTGAAAGAAATTCGCATCTCCCATTACCCAACGTAACATGTGTGTTACCATTGACCCTTTGTTATAAGACAATCTACTACTAAAAATACGATTTACATTTAGCGCTTCGGCATCAGTTAAATAAACTGCTCCAGTTGCAGATGATGTAATATTATTTATTTTACTATCTTTCCAAGAAACAAAACTTGCAGGCCCATCCAATTCTTCAACTACAATTCCTGCTGTATATTCTGTTAAACCTTCATTTAACCAAATATCTTTCCATGTACCACATGTAACCTTATTGCCAAACCATTGATGACCTAATTCATGAGCAATTAAACTTCTACTCCATCCTCCCATTGATGACATAGTAGCATGCTCCATTCCTCCGCCCCAGCCAAATTGAACGTGACCGTATTGTTCATTTCTATAAGGATATGGTCCAAATTTTGTTTCGAAAACATTCATAATTGGAACAGTTTGATCAATTTGAGCTTGAACAGAACTAGTATTATTTTCAGGATACAAATAATTATTTATTGGAAAAAACGGACTTTCAACTGTTCCTAAACCTGCTTGAATATTATACGTTGTATAATTAGTTACGTTTAACGAAATCAAATAAGCTGGTATTGGATAATTGTGCTTGTAATGACGCGTTGTATTTCCGCCAGTTGTTGTTGAACTTTGCAACAAACCATTAGAAACCCCAATGTAAGTATCTGGACAAGTAATATAAATATCAAAACTATTTATTTTATCCGTTAAATCTTGTTTGCAAGGCCACCAATCTCTAGCACCAAAAGGCTCTGAAAGTGTATAAATAACTGGTGTTCCACTATGAGTACTTCTCGTGAATCCAGCTTCTGCTTGCGGTGGTGAACCAGCATAAGTAATTTCTACCGTAGCACTATTTCCGGTTGTTAAAGTAGCTGGTAAATTAATATTTAGTTCATAATTACTTTGACTAAAAGTAAGATTTGAACTGTTCATAGTAACTGAACTTACTACTAATGCAGTTGCCATATCAAACGTAACCGTATTCATGTTTGACAATGCTGTAAATGTAGATTTTACAACACCGCTAATATAAGGCGTTGTATTGTTTGGGTTTACCGTAAAACGCAGTTCATGATACGTAATATCATAATTTTGCGTGTTTGGATTTACCCTTAGATTTTGAAGAGAAGATGCTGATTTCATCTCAGCTTCAACCATTCTATCAAACTCGTTGTTATCTGTTTGGGCAAAACAAAAAACATCAAATAATAGAATTAAACCAAAAGTAATTTTTTTCATTTTTTAGTAGGTTATAATTTTTAGGGACAATTTTTATTCAAAACAATTCTGTTATACCAAATATTTTAAGCATAAAATTATCAATTTAAATAAAAATCAAGCGAATATACAACAATATCTTCGTTTTAATACTACTTTTTGTAAGAATTTCATCAATTCACAAAAACACATAAGTGAAATCGTTTTTTATGTATTATCTGAATCCAATTTCTTAAATTTGCATCCTTAAAATCCTATATATTATGTTACAGATAGCGTACATTAGAGAAAACAAAGACGAAGTAGTAAAACGATTAGCTAAGAAAAACTTAGATGCTAAAAGTGCAATCGAAGAAGTAATTGTACTAGACGAAAAAAGAAGAGCAACTCAAGTTGAATTAGACACTATCAAATCCGAGTCAAATAAGCTATCCAAAGATATTGGCGATTTAATGAAAAGTGGTGAAAAAGCAAAAGCTGAAATCTTAAAAGAAAAATCAGTTCAACTTCGTGAAAAAGACAAAGAATTGACCGAAGTATTGAATACATATGCCACTAAATTACAAGAAGAATTATACAAATTGCCTAATTTACCAGCCGACATCGTTCCGGAAGGAAAAACTCCAGAAGAAAACTTAAACGTGTATCAAGAAGGTGAAATTCCTAAATTACACGAAGGTGCTTTACCTCACTGGGAATTAGCAAAAAAATACGATTTAATTGATTTCGAATTAGGCGTAAAAATCACAGGTGCAGGTTTCCCAGTTTACAAAGGAAAATGTGCTAAATTACAACGTGCTTTAATCACTTATTTCCTTGATAAAAATACCGATGCTGGTTACTTAGAATACCAAGTTCCACATTTAGTAAATGAAGCCTCTGGTTTTGGAACAGGGCAATTACCTGATAAAGAAGGACAAATGTATCACGTTGGAGTTGATGATTTGTATTTAATTCCAACAGCTGAAGTTCCAGTAACGAATATCTTCAGAGATGTTTTATTAAACGAAAATGACTTACCAATTCTTTGCACAGGTTACACACCATGTTTCCGTCGCGAAGCAGGTTCTTATGGTGCTCACGTTCGTGGATTGAATCGTTTGCACCAATTTGACAAAGTAGAAATTGTTCGTATTGAACATCCTGAAAAATCTTACGAAGCATTAGATGGAATGGTGGAACACGTAAAAGGAATTTTACAAGAATTAAAATTACCATATAGAATTCTAAGATTATGCGGTGGCGATATGAGTTTTGCTTCTGCCTTAACTTATGATTTTGAAGTGTATTCAACAGCACAAGAGCGTTGGTTAGAAATTAGTTCGGTTTCTAATTTTGAAACATTCCAAGCAAATCGTTTGAAATTACGTTTTAAAGACAAAGAAGGTAAAAACCAATTAGCACACACGTTGAATGGAAGTTCATTGGCGTTACCAAGAGTATTAGCTGGAATTTTAGAAAACTATCAAACGCCAGAAGGTATCGTAGTTCCTGAAGTTTTAAGAAAATACACTGGATTTGATATCATTAACTAAACGTTAATCTTTATAAAATAATGTACTAATTTGACGCTAAAAAGTGTTACTTTAGTACATTATTTGTTTTATTTATGTTGCAAAAAATTGCTTTTTTCATATTGTTTTTGTCCTCGTTTTGGGTTTCGGCACAGAATGAGCAATTGGCTATGGACTATTTTGAAAAAGGCGAGTTTCAAAAAGCACTGACTTTATTTGAGGAAATTTCGACCAAACAACCTTCCAATTATTTCTTTTTTCAAAAAGTAGTGGAATGTTACCAACAATTGCAACAATACGATAAAGCGGAAAACGCAATCACCAAACGAAAAGACAAATACAACCAACCTTTGTTATATATTGAATTGGGTTACAATTACCAACTTCAAAAAAACACCGACAAAGCGGATAAAAATTACGAAATAGCCATTCAAGAAGTTGAAAAAGAGCCGAATTACGCATATCAAGTTGCTAATTCCTTTGAGAAAAAAGTATTGTTGACTTGGGCATTAAAAGCATATGAAACGGCTCAAAAGAAAAATCCTAATCTAAATTTCGATTACCAAACTGCTATGATTCAAGGGCAATTGGGCAATTTAGAAGTCATGTTGAACAAATTATTAGATTACGGTTTCAATACGCCAGATGGAACTCCAATGGTTCAAAATCAGTTGACTCGTTTTTTAATGGACGATACCGATGGTACTTTTGCAGCGACTATTCGAAAAAACTTATTGCTAAGAACTCAAAAGTCGCAAGATGTATATTGGAACCAATTTTTAAGTTGGTTTTTCGTTCAGCAAAAAGAATACGGAAAAGCATTTATTCAAGAGAAAGCGGTTTACAAGAGAAATCCAGAAAGTTTTTACAACATTGTCACTTTGGGAAGCATGGCAATGGAAGAAAAACAATTTGAGGATACTAAACTAATTTTGGAATTTGTTTTGGAAAATACCCAAGATGTAGAATTACAAATGAAAGCGCATCATTTTCTAATTTCCATGGAAATGGAATCAGCGACTTCAAAAGACTATCCTGCTATTGATTTAAAACTTCAAGAGTTGTTGAAAAAATATGGCATTAGTCCGTATTCAACAGACTTGCAAATTCTCTCGGCTCACTTTAAAACGTTTTATTTGAATCAATCGAAATTAGGAATTGAATTGTTGCAAAACACCTTGAAACTTCCATTAAATGTGAGAGAACAATCAAAAGTAAAAATGGAATTAGCTGATATTATGGTCTATGATGAAAAATTCAATCAAGCCATTTTGTATTATGCACAAGTAGAAGATAATTTAAAAAACGATGTTTTAGCGCACGAAGCAAGCCTGAAATTAGCAAAAGCCAACTTCTATAAAAAAGATTTCGATTGGACATTGCAACAAGTAAAAGTTTTGAAACAATCGCCAAGTTTATTAATTGCAAATGATGCGATTGAAATGTTTTTACTTATTCAAGACAATTCAGCCGAAGACAGTTTACGAGTAGCACTTCAAGCCTATTCAACAGCGGATTTAAAATTGTATCAGAATAAAAAAGAAGAAGCACTTCAACTCTTTTTAGCCATTTTACAAAAACACAAAGGCGAAAGAATCGAAGAAGGAACCTTATTCAAAGTTGGCAAAATTTATGAAGAAAAAGGTGATTTCAACAAAGCCTTAACGTATTATCAAAATATTTTAGACAACCATAAAGACGGAATTTACAAAGATGAAGCTTTATACTTTTCAGCAGAGATTTATAGAAAACATCTTTTAGACAACGAAAAAGCAAAAGCATTATACGAAAAAGTAGTTTTAGAACATCCCGATAGTTTGTATTATACCGAAAGTAGAAAACAATACAGAACATTGCGAGGTGATTCGACAATTTAAAGAAAAAAGTTAAACAACTAAACACATAAACGATTAAACATAAACAATGATTATATACAACGTAACCATAAACGTAGACGAAAGCATTCATTCCGCTTGGTTAAAGTGGATGCAAAACAAACATATTAACGATGTTTTAGCAACCGGTTTGTTTACCAATGCTAAAATGGTTCGCGTTTTGGTAGAAGAAGAAATGGGTGGCGTAACATATGCCGTTCAATATTTTACCGATTCTAGAGCCAAATTGGAAGACTATTACCAAAATCACGCACCAAGATTACGCCAAGAAGGCTTACAACTTTTTGCAGATAAAATGTTAGCGTTTAGAACGGAGTTGGAAGTGATGGAAGAATTCTACGGAGAAACGAATTAAAATGGAAAAAGTAACCGCAAAAAAACACTTAGGACAACATTTCCTAAAAGACGAAAGCATCGCAAAAGATATTGCTGATACACTTTCGCTAGAAGGCTATTCTAAAATTTTGGAAATTGGTCCAGGAATGGGTGTTTTAACCAAATATTTATTGGACAAACCAACCGAAACCTTTGTAATTGAAATCGATAAAGAATCGGTAGAATATTTGGGCGTTCACTATCCAAAATTAGAAAATCATATCATTTCGAAAGACTTTTTAAAATACAATTTAAACGAAGTTTTCAATGGCGAACCTTTTGCAATTATTGGAAATTTTCCATACAATATTTCGACTCAAATTGTATTCAAAACTCTAGAAATGCGCGATCAAATTCCGGAATTCGCTGGGATGTTTCAAAAAGAAGTAGCCGAAAGAATTTGCGAGAAAAAAGGAAGTAAAACCTATGGAATTCTATCCGTTTTAGCCCAAGCATTTTATGAGGCAGAATACTTATTTACAGTTCCGCCGGATGTTTTCAATCCACCACCAAAAGTAGATTCTGGTGTAATGCGATTAAGAAGAAAAGCAGATTATTCGTTACCATGTGATGAAAAATTATTCTTCCGAGTAGTGAAAACCGCTTTTCAACAAAGAAGAAAAACATTGCGAAATAGCTTAAAAACATTGAATTTTTCTGATAATTTAAAAGAAGATAGTATCTTTGACCTGCGTCCGGAGCAACTTTCGGTAGAACAATTTATTGAAATCACCCAAAAAATAGCAGCCGATGGAGTTTAAAATCAGCAGAGAGTTTCTATCTGAAATAGAACAACTTATAAGTGAAAACAAATCGCAAGAATTACTTACACTTCTTGAAGATATTCACTTTGCTGATATTGCCGAAATCATGGAAGAACTCGATGATTATGGCGCTTCTTATATATTTAACACCCTTGATTCTGAAAAAACAGCCGAAATTCTTCTTGAATTAGATGAAGAAGTTCGTGAGAAAATCTTAAAAAACCTTTCACCAAAAGAAATTGCAGAAGAGTTAGACGAACTTAGTACTGATGACGCTGCCGACATTATTGCCGAATTACCACAACACAAAAAAGAACAAGTAATTTCGGAATTAGAAGACGTTGAACACGCAAAAGACATTGTTGACTTATTACGTTACGATGAAGATTCTGCCGGTGGATTAATGGGAAAAGAGCTTGTAAAAGTTAACGAAAACTGGAATGTTCTTACTTGTGTAAAAGAAATGCGAGCTCAAGCAGAAAACGTTTCTAGAGTGCATTCTATTTACGTAGTTGATGATGAAGAAAGATTGAAAGGTCGTTTGTCTTTAAAAGATTTATTAACTACCTCAACAAAAACTCCAATTAGCGAAGTTTACATCAAAAAAGTAGACTACGTAAAAGTTGATACAAAAGATGTAGAAGTTGCCCGAATAATGCAAAAATATGACTTGGAGGCCATTCCGGTAGTGGATGAACTTGGGCGTTTAGTAGGCAGAATTACCATTGATGATATCGTAGACGTTATCAAGGAAGAAGCCGACAAAGATTACCAGTTAGCAGCCGGGATTTCGCAAGACGTTGAAGCGGATGATAGCGTTTTAGAATTAACAAAAGCGCGTTTACCATGGTTGGTTTTAGCGTTATTAGGAGGTTTTATTTCGGTTCATGTTTTGGGAATTTTCGAACCTATCATGAAATTACATCCTGAGTTGTTTTTCTTTACACCGCTGATTGCCGCAATGGCTGGAAATGTTGGTGTACAATCTTCGGCGATTATTGTCCAAGGTTTGGCAAACAACACTATTATTGGCCCTATTGTGGAACGTTTATTAAAAGAACTTTCCTTAAGTTTACTTAACGGAATTATTCTTTCTGCAATTTTACTTTTAGGAAGTTACTTTTTATTAGGATACGAAATTCATGTAGGATATACCGTTTCAATTGCCTTACTTTCGGTAATTATTATGGCGTCGTTAATTGGAACTTTTATTCCAATTATTTTAAACAAATATGGCGTTGACCCTGCATTAGCAACAGGACCGTTTATTACAACCAGTAACGACATCTTAGGAATCTTGACCTATTTTACAATTGCCAAGATTATTTTGGGGATTTAGTATAATCGCATTCTTCTGGGATTGTGAAAAATTTATTTATTTGAATCACCTTAATTAATTCTTGTTTGAAAATTATTTCACCTTCAACATTAACATCATACTTTATTTTAATAATTCCGTTAGGTAATTTTAAAGTTTCAAACCACTTATTGTATACTGTACTATGGTATAAAAAAGGCTTAAATTGCTCACTATTTTTATCAATAATATAATGTGACGTAACAATTTCATTTCTTTTTTGATATGCTAAACTTTTATTGCATTTGATAGAGTAATGAAAGTAAACAGTGTCATTAATTGTTGTGTCTTTATGCTTTATAAAATCGTATTCTTTTGTCTTATACTTAAATTTATTTGAAAACCTATAAACAGAATTGCACTCATTAGAAAAAGTTTCAGCTTCATAAAAATTTTTCTTTTTGACAATAGCGCTAATATACAAACCTTTGTAATCAGTTAACCGTAATGTAACATTTAGAGAATCATTTTCAAAAGACACTAAAGTTCGATAACTATTATCGTTTGAATTAATAAAATATAAATTCGATTTAGTCTCTTTATCTACAGAAACAGGATTATCATAAATTAATGCATAATCGAAATGATATTTTTTCTGTGAAAAACCTAAACTTCCAACAAAACAAACCAACAATAGAAAAAAACGTTTCATAAATCTATATTTTCTTACAATTTTACAAAATATTTAAAAAAGCTTCCCAACCTTTTCCATTTTATTTCACTCTATAGTAGAAATACTAAAATTTATAGAGATGAAAAAAATATTCGTTTTAACCTTGTTCTGTTTTTCAGCAATGGTATTTGCTCAAAAACCAATTTTTACTTCTGCAAAAATTAAAAGTGCTACTGTATATAGCAATTCGGCTGAATTATTACAATCGGCTTCCGTTACACTTCCTTCAGGAACCAGCGAGATAGTCGTTAAAAACGTAGCCGACTACGTCAATGAAAACACCATTCAAATTGGCGCTCCAGCAAATGTTACGGTTTTATCAGTTCAGTTTACACGAAATTTTATTTCGGAATATGAAATTGATGAAAGCAACCCAATAATTAAAAAAGTACGCGATAGTATTGCTATCATTGAAAAAGAAATGGGCAAAATTGCCAATGAAAAAGTGTCGTATTCTAAAACGATAGATTTATTAGACAAAAACCAAACTGTTGCTGGACAAAATTCGGGCTTAAATGTTTCCGAATTAATGAAACTTGTGGATTACTACAGAGCTAAAAGAAATGAGTTGAGCAACTTAGTTGACAACTTAATAGAAAAGGAAGAAAAACTTAGACTTAGACTTTCAAAACTGAATTCTAAATTAGAACTAAATACCCAAAAGCAGGAAAAATCTTCACAAGGAAAATTAGTTTTACAAGTAATGACCGATGTGGCAAGCTCGGTGAATTTAGACATCAATTATTTAACTAATAATGCTTCATGGTCGCCATTTTACGATTTACGTGCCGACAATATCAATTCGCCAATTAATTTAATGTATAAAGCAAAAGTAGTTCAAAATACAGGAATTGATTGGAAAAAAGTAAAACTAACACTTTCTAGTGGCAATCCGAATCAAAATAATACAGCCCCTATTTTACAAGCTTGGTTTTTACGATTTGGTTATCCAAGAGTTTACAATAATAGTAATGCTGCAATGAATACTGTTGCTGTAAGAGGATATGCTTCATATGATAAAAAAGCAGAAATGGATGAATCTTCAATTTCAAATTATACTACTATCAACGAAAACCAATTGAACATTTCATTTGATATTGATATTCCGTATGATATTTTATCGAATGGAAAAGCACATAGTGTTGCTTTAAAAGATTTAAAACTACCAGCTTCTTACAAATATTACGCAGCTCCAAAAGTAGAAAAAGAAGCTTTCTTGCTAGCTGAAATTAGCGAGTATTCTAAATTCAATTTATTACCTGGTGAAGCAAATATTATCTTCGAGGGCATGTATGTAGGCAAAACAATGATTAACCCAAATCAAACTTCAGACACTTTGAATTTGAGCATGGGAAGAGACAAAAAAATCGCTATCAAACGTGAAAAAATTGCAGATAAATCGGGAACTAAATTCTTATCAGGTTACAAAGAACAAACGTTTACGTATGATATTACGGTGAAAAACAACAAAAAAGAAGCGGTTGAAATGTTGCTAAAAGATCAATATCCAATTAGTACAGATAAGGAAATCACTATCGAATTGTTAGAAAGCGGAAAAGCAAAAGTAAACCCAGAAACCGGAATCTTAACTTGGGATTTAAAACTTGCTGCAGGAGAAACTAAGAAATTTAGAATCAGTTATAAGATTAAATATCCAAAGGATAAGTTTATAGACAATTTATAAAAAAGTCGCAGTTGACGGTCTCAGTTTTCAGTGATATACTGCTAACTGAGACTGAAAACTGTTTACTATTAAGGAGCTGGATTCGGGATTAATTCCTGAATTTTCTCTATTTCAGCTACAATTTCATCAGTTAAAATTGTGTCGAAAGCAGCAATATTTTCTTGCAATTGTTCCATCGTTGTGGCACCAATAATTGTTGAAGTCACAAACTTTTGACGGTGTACAAAGGCAATAGCCATTTGGGTTAATGTTAAACCATTAGCTTCTGCTAATTCTTTGTATAATTTGGTTGCTTTGAAGCAATTTTCATTAGTATAACGAACAAAATTTGGAAACAATTTCATTCGAGAATTTTCTGGATAACCTTTCAAATATTTTCCTGTTAGGAATCCAAAACCTAAAGGTGAATATGCTAACAAACCAACATTTTCACGCATTCCAATTTCTGATAAACCAACTTCATACAAACGATTCAATAACGAAAACGGATTTTGAATAGTAGCAATTCTTGGTAAACCGTGTTTTTCACTTTCCATCAGAAAACGCATCACGCCCCACGGATTTTCATTAGAAAGACCAATGTGTTTGATTTTTCCTTCTTTAATCAGACCATCATAAACCGTTAACACATCAAAAATATTATCTTGCCATTTGGTATCAATTTCTTGAACACCACGTTTTTGAAACATGTTCATTACGCGTTCTGGCCAATGCATTTGATACAAATCGATATAATCGGTTTGCAGGTTTTTTAAACTTAATTCTACCGCTTCATGAATACTTTTCTTAGAAAAATCTAGTGGTTGACGGATATAATCCATTCCACGATTTGGTCCAGCAATTTTAGTAGCTAAAACTAATTTTTCTCTTTCCGAAGCACCAATTTTCTTAATCCAAGTTCCGATGTGACGTTCTGTACTTCCAAAGATTTGGGCGTTTCCGCCAATTGGATACATTTCGGCAGTATCAATAAAATTGATTCCTTTTTCAATTGCGAAATCCAATTGACTGTGTGATTCACTTTCGGTGTTTTGATTACCAAAAGTCATCGTTCCTAAACAAATTTTACTAACTTTTAAATTGGTATTGGGTAGTGTTGTGTAGTTCATTTTTGAATTTAAAATCTTAAAAGACAAATTTACAAAGTTTCAACCAAAGAAAAAGGCTTGAATTTGAAACTCAAGCCTTTTTTATCAATCTTTTATGAAATGTTATAGTTCATTCATCAGTTTTGAAATCTCATCTAACTTAGGTGTTAAAATAATTTCAATTCTTCTGTTTTTTGCTTTTCCTTCAGCTGTATCGTTGCTCATTAATGGCATATATTCACCACGACCAGCAGCAGTTAAGTTCTTCTTATCAATAGCTTTATTTTCAGATAAAATATTTACGATTGCAGTAGCACGTTTTGTAGATAAATCCCAGTTGTTTTCTACTCCACCACCAATTGTTCCTGTAATTTTATCATTATCAGTATGTCCTTCAATCAATACTGAAATATCAGGATTTTGACCTAAAACATCACCAACTAATTTAACCGCTTTTTTCCCTTCAGCACCAACTGTCCAACTTCCAGATTCGAAAAGTAATTTGTTTTCCATAGAAACATAAACTTTTCCATTTCTATTTTCAACTGTTAAACCTTTACCTTCAAATGCTTTTAACGATTTAGATAATGTTTCTTTTAATTTGTTCATTAAAGCTTCTTTATCAGCAATCATTTTTTCTAAATCTGCTAATCTGCTTGAAGACGCTTCTAAATCTTTTTTCAATTTATTTAAACGCTCTTGCTCTGCAGCCAATGCTTTTTCTTTAGCTTCTAACTGCGCTAACAATTGTCTGTTTTTATTGATATTTGCTTCTAATGCATCGTTACTATCTTTTTCAAGAGCCGAATAAGATGCTTTTAAATTATCTAAATTCTTTTTAGTTGCTGCATAATCAGAAGCTAATTTATCACGCTCCGCTTTTAATTTGTCTAATTCCGATTGTAATTTATTTTTATCTAATTCTAACTGATTTTTATCTGTTTTTAATACTCCATTTTCATCAGATAAAGCATTGTTTTCTTTCTTTAAATCAGCATATTTATTTTCTAAATCTTGATAGATTTTTTTAGAAACACATGACGTAGTTAAACTTAAAACTACACAGGCAAGGGCAATTTTTCTTATCATATTTTTGTGATTGAATTTTGTATTTGAGATTGAATTTTTACTTATTTAATTTCTACTAAAACCGGGCAATGGTCAGAATGTTTTGCTTCTGGCAAAATTAAAGCTCTTTGAATTTTATCTTTCAAAGGTTCGGCTGCCAAGCAATAATCAATTCTCCATCCTTTATTATTATTACGAGCATTTGCTCTATAACTCCACCAACTATAATTGTGTGGTTCTTTGTTTAAATGACGAAATGTATCTATAAAACCGCTTTTCATAAAACCATCTAACCAAGCACGTTCTTCTGGTAAAAAACCTGAAATCTTCGCATTTCGAATTGGATCATGAATATCGATAGCTTCATGACAAATATTATAATCGCCACAAATAACCAAATTGGGAACTTCTTTCTTTAACTCGTTAATGTAGTTTTGAAAGTCATCCATATACATGAATTTATGTTCTAACCTATCAATATTTGTGCCAGATGGCAGATACAAACTCATTACAGACAAGTCATCAAAATCAACACGTAAATTTCGACCTTCAAAATCCATGTGCTGAATTCCAGTACCAAAAACAACCTTTTTAGGTTCGATTTTTGATAAAACAGCTACACCACTGTATCCTTTTTTCTCAGCTGGAAAATAGTATTGATATGGATAACCTGCGGCTTCAATTTCTAATTTTGGAATTTGGTCTTCTGTAGCTTTAATTTCTTGAAGACAAATAACATCTGGATTTGCTTGTTGCAACCATTCTAAAAATCCTTTAGTAATAGCTGCTCGAATCCCGTTAACATTGTACGATATGATTTTCATTTGCTTGTTTGGCATTTTGACCAAATATAGGAAAAAGGATTCTAAATATAAATAGTAGATTTCACTGATTTTATAACACACTAACAGTCAGTAATCTAAAAAAATATAACAAATTTCGATTTTTAATACAAGACGAAAAGCACATAAATTCAACATTATTATTATCTTTGTTTCTTGCTCAATAAACAAAAATGAATGGGTTTAGTTACTGCTAAAGAAGTTGCAAAAGCAATTAATGCTGATAAATATGGCGTTTTCGGGACTTTCTCGGGCTGGTTGCTCATGAAAGTGCTTAAGATTTCGACAATGAATAAAATTTATGATCGCAACAAACATTTGAGTGAATTGGAATTTTTAAATGCTATTTTAGATGAGTTCCAAATCAAATTTGAAATCCCTGAAGAAGATTTAAAACGTTTACCAAAAGACGGTGCTTATATTACTATTTCAAACCATCCACTTGGTGGAATTGATGGTATTCTTTTATTGAAATTAATGTTAGAAAGAGAGCCTAATTTTAAAATTATCGCGAACTTTTTATTACACAGAATCGAACCGATGAAGCCGTATATTATGCCGGTAAATCCGTTTGAAAATCATAAAGACGCCAAATCAAGTGTGGTTGGAATTAAGGAAACCTTACGTCATTTGAGTGACGGAAAACCATTAGGAATGTTTCCTGCTGGAGAAGTTTCTACTTATAAAGATGGTAAGATTGTAGTTGATAAACCTTGGGAAGAAGGCGCAATTAAAGTTATTCGTAAAGCACAAGTTCCGGTAGTTCCGATTTATTTTCATGCTAAGAACAGTAAACTATTTTACTTCTTATCAAAAATCGACGACACACTTAGAACTGCAAAATTACCAAGCGAATTATTAACACAAAAAGACAGAGTAATTAAAGTTCGTATTGGAAAACCGATTTCGGTTGCCGAACAAAACGAATACCAAGATATTGAAAGTTATGGTGAATTCTTAAGAAAGAAAACTTACATGCTTTCAAATGTTTTTGAAGATGAAAGTAAAATTAATTTACCAAAATTAACGATACCAAAACCTCCAAAACAAATTGCAAAACCGGCTAATCACGAGCAAATTCTTGAGGAAATGGCTTGCTTAAAAAAAGGTGATTACCGATTATTACAAAGTAAAAATTATGAAGTTTACTTCGTAACTGCTGATAAAATTCCAAATATCTTACATGAAATTGGTCGTTTACGAGAAATTACGTTTAGAGAAGTTGGAGAAGGAACCAACGAATCGTTAGATCTTGATGATTACGATAAATATTATCATCACATGTTTTTATGGGATGATGAAGCGCAATGTATTGCAGGAGCTTATAGAATGGGATTAGGTTCGCACATTTATCCACAACACGGAATTGATGGTTTCTATTTACACGAATTGTTCCGTTTTGAACCAGAATTATATGATATGATGAGTAAATCTATCGAAATGGGTAGAGCTTTCATCATTAAGGAATACCAACAAAAACCAATGCCTTTGTTCTTATTATGGAAAGGAATTGTTCATACAACCTTACATTATCCGGAACATAAATATTTAATTGGTGGTGTAAGTATTAGTAATCAATTCTCAGATTTTTCTAAATCGTTGATGATTGAATTTATGAAGTCGCACTATTACGATCCATATATTGCGCAATACGTTCACCCTAAAAAAGAATACAAAGTAAAACTGAAAGACGCAGATAAAGATTTCGTATTTAACGAAACTGAAGCTGACTTAAATAAGTTTGACAAAATAATTGATGAAGTAGAACCAGGAAATTTACGTTTGCCTGTTTTAATTAAAAAATACATCAAACAAAACGCTAGAGTAGTTGCTTTTAATGTAGATCCATTGTTTAATAATTCGGTAGACGGATTAATGTATATTAAAATTGCCGATTTACCAGAAAGCACAGTAAAACCAGTAATGGAAGAATTTCAAGCAGAATTGGAAAGAAAAGAAAAAGGCTAATCGATTGATTAGCCTTTTTTATTTTGTTTTCAGAATTATTCATTCTCTATTTTCTCAACTTTTTCTTTAAACTCTTCCCAAGCTTCTTTTGTTAAAATCGGTTTCGATTTTATTTTTTTATCTTTTAAGTACTTCAAAATAGTTTTGGCTCTCGCTTCTGATTCAGGATGCGTAGAAACCCAATACGTGTATTTATGCAATTCGTTATCTAAAGATAATTCGTAAAGAAAATCAGCAAATGGACGCGGATCGATATTGGCCTTAAGCATGTATTTTACGCTTTCCATATCAGCTTCCGTTTCTAAACTTCTATCGTAAGCGGATGACGAAAGTGTTTTTAAAATTTCGCTTAAAACCGCACCATTAGAACCTGTTGTAATCGATAATAAGACCGAAAGTCCAATTTCTTTAGACAGTTTTTTCATTACGTGTTTGTTTTCGATATGGGCAATCTCGTGACCTAAAACACCTAATAACGCTTGTTCGTTTTTACACGCTTTAATCAATCCAGTGTAAACCACTAAATGATTATCTGGCATAGCAAAAGCATTTACTTCATCTTTATCAATGATG
The DNA here is from genome assembly GCF_021172165.1 of Flavobacterium channae. Taxonomy (NCBI): domain Bacteria; kingdom Pseudomonadati; phylum Bacteroidota; class Flavobacteriia; order Flavobacteriales; family Flavobacteriaceae; genus Flavobacterium; species Flavobacterium channae. The sequence goes on from NZ_CP089096.1 coordinate 2,651,843, forward strand.
TGAACTTTCAAACTGTCTCTTTCGATGTCATTTTCTTTACAAATTGGCAGTAATAATGAATCCAAAGTGTTCACAATTGAATCATTAAAAATAATGGTTTCTGAATCTTCAATTTCTTGCCAAATAATATCGCCAAGTGTTTTTTCAGTTCCAGTTCTGGCTTCTTTTACTTTAAAATATTTTACAAAATTAATTTGCGACAACAACATCCAAACACCAAAAAATAGTGCTACAATAACCAGTCCTTTACTTAATACTTTCATTTGTCTTACAAATTAAATTAGTTACATCTCCAAAAAAGAAAAATTCTGTGTGCTCACCTCTTCTTACTTTAGTTGCTATAATTAATGTTGAGATAAACTCAAGTAAATTAAAAAACACTAATGTAATAATATAAGCAAAGTAATAATTGGTTACTTTTTCATCATAAAACAAGATTGAAACTGTCCACCAAAATCCGGCACTATTAAAGAAAAACAAGCCCAATTGCGACACCAATGCTTGTGTACAGTGCCATTTTACGAAAGGCGTACTTTTTCTATTTCCTAAGTAGAAAAACACACTTGCCATTAAATTTAAAATAGGTAAAGGCAAACCACCAATAACGGCAACCAATGACATCAAATAACTGTTTGATGCACGCTCTAATTCCGATTCGTGAGGTTTATAATTAAATTTTTTTGTTGTAATCATAGATTTTTTTTAATGTTCCAAATCCAATTAGCAATAACTAAAACGATTAATACAATAGCTACTTTTCGCTTTCTTAAAATGGATTCTATTTTTAAATAAGTTGTATAAAAAGAGTCTTTTTTTTGAATGAGATCATAACTTATCCAAATAGGAGTTATAATCATTATTAATCCAACTAATATTCCGAAAGGATTAATTAAAATTGCCGAAAGAAATTTTCCGTGTGAGAGTTGCATTACAGAACGAGTAGTTCCACAAGAAGGACAAGGAACAGTGGTTACTTTTTTAAACAAACAAACGGTAAATTCTTGACTTTGAATTTCGTGTTCGTGTTGCAACGAAAAAAGCAACCAACTATACCCTACAAAACAAGCGAATAAAAGAAATAAATATAGCTTGTTTTTATGCATTATTTAGAACATAAAAGTTCTGTTGAATAATTCCATGTTTTTCTCTTTGGTAGCACCTTGAATTAAAAACCAATCTACGATTGTCCAAACGTGTAAACCACCACAAGTAAGTAATTTTCCAACTCCCATTCCAGTATCGCCAATATAAAAACGATCAATACCTAATGAACCTGCAAAAATTGATAAAAGTAAAGCTGTTGTTGGATCTTTAAACTGAATAGTTTGTACCATCGGCCATTTTTCATCATCCATTTTTAATAAACGCTCTCTGATCGCATTCAATTGATGACCTTCAAAGAATTTAGCGTTTGTCATCATGAACATGTCTACTTTTTGTGATTCCATTGTAAAATTGATTGTTTTAGTTGTCTCCTACTCGTAAGGCTTTTCGGATTTCGCCATAAAATGCTAATATAAAAATATTTTCTTTATTAGTCGACAACCAAAATAAATGTTACAATCTTTATTTATAAATCTTACAAATCTTATCTACAATAGTTTGCGCTAGTTTTTGATGACTTTCAAATGTCCAACCAGCAATATGAGGCGTTAATAACACATTTTCAGCCTGCAAAAGATATTCAAAAGCAGCAGGTTTTTCTCCTTCAAACAAAGTTTCAAAAGATAGTTTTTCGTATTCCAAAACATCTAAACCAGCGCCTAATATTTTACCCGATTGTAATGCTTCAACTAAATCAGCTGTTACTACTGAATTTCCTCTTGCGGTATTGATAAACCAAAATGATTTTTTGAATTTATTAATAAAGTCAGCATTTATCATTTTATCCGTTTCTAGTGTCCAAGGCGTATGCAAACTCAACACATCTGCTGTTTCTTGAAGTTCTGATAATGAAACTTGATCTGCATTACTATCGCCCATATTGGGTAAAATATCGTGACACAAAACCGTTACATCAAATCCGCGAAGTTTCTTAGCGAATGATTTACCCATGTTTCCATAACCAATGATTCCAACCGTTTTCCCTTCTAATTCATGTCCACGATTGGCTTCTCGTTTCCATTGTCCCGATTTTACTTCGTTGTTTGCTTTGTTTAAATTATTAAAAAGCGACAATAACATTCCGAGTGCATGTTCCCCAACTGCATTTGCATTTCCTTCTGGAGCAGCAATTAAATGCACGCCTTTTTCGATTGCATAATCACAATCGATACTTTCTAATCCGGCACCAACGCGAGCAATAAATTGCAAATTAGTTGCTTTGTCTAAAAACGTCTTGTCAATTTTAAAACGACTTCTGATTACTATTCCGTGATAATTCTCAATCTTATCTTCTACTTCTTGTTTTGTGGAAGTAAAATCGGCTTGGTTACTAAAACCAGCTTGTTCTAATTGTTCCCAAAGTAAAGGATGATTGCTATCGATATGAAGGATTTTGATGTCGGCTAAATTCATGTAATTAATTTATATGATAAAGGTAAAAAGAATTCAAAAAAAATGAGGCCGTTTTGACCTCATTCTATATTACATACTCAACCAAGTTTCTGGGTTTAAAGTTGTTGTATTTTGTAGTACTAAAAATTTAATTACTGCTTTTCCAGAAGAATCAGTATGAATTTTACCAATATTCTGTTTTATACTTACTTTTTGACCTTTGCTTACGCTTACCGATTCTAAATTTAGATAAACTGTAATAAAGTCTCCATGCTGAATATAAACGGCTTTATTATTAGCAGAAATTACTTGTACTTGTAAAACTTCTCCACCAAAAACAGCTCTTGCAGAAGAACCAGGTTCTGTAGAAATTTCAACACCACTATTATGAATAGTTAAATTTTTATGAACCGGATGTGGTTGATCTCCATGCTTTAATGAAACATATCCTTTTGCTACTGGCCAAGGTAATTTTCCTTTGTTCGCTTTAAAATTATCTGAAGCAACTTTTCCTTCAGCAGTTAAAACAAATTTAGAAGCAGCAGTTGTCCCTGATTTTGGAACTGTTGTTCCTGATTTAGCAGCATTTCTTTTATTAGCGGCAGCAATTTCATCAGCAATAATCTTTTTAATTTTTGCATCAATTGCTTTTGCTTCTTTTTGTTTTTTGTCTATTTCAGCAGCGTATTTCTTTTTATCTTTTTGGATAACTTTTACTAAGCGCTCTTGTTCTTGCTTTTCTTTTTCTAGCTCTTGCTTTTCTTTTTCGGTTTGTTGTAAAACGATCTCTTTTTCTTTTTTACTTTCCGATAAACGCTTTTCTGCTTGTGCTAATTTTAACTGCTTTTCTTTAATTTCTTCACCTTGCATTTTTCTAAATCCGGCATATTGTTTCATATACTGAATTCGTTTGTAAGCTTGAAGGAAATTTTCGGAAGATAAAATAAACATAATTCTACTTTGCTCATTTCTACTTTTGTATGATTTTACAATCATCTTTTCGTAATCTTCCTTAAGCACTTTAAGTTCACGATTCAATTTATTCATTTCTAACTGTGTTAGATAAATCTCATCACTTAAAACTCTTGTTTGTTTTGCGGTTGTATTTAGTAATTTTTGTCTTAATTGAATTAACTGCTTTTGCTGACTAATTTGACCTAAAACCGATTTTTCTCTTTTCTTTTCTGCTTCTAATCTTGATTTACTTTCCGAAATCTCTTTCAGGATTTGCGCCTTGCGTTCTTCTAACTTTTGTTGTTCAGAAGATTGTGCAAAACACATTGTTGTGAATAAAAAGAAAAATAGAATTTTGAAAAAATGGTTCATGCAATTTAGATTTTTACAAAGGTAGTTTTTTTACTTAAATAAAATATTAATTGATTTCAACAGCCGTATAACCACTAGGTATTGAAAAAGGATAACTCAAATTTTCGTTAAATGTTGTGTTTTTATATTCAATATCAATAGTTACTTTATCTTTTTGCTCCACTTTAATATTAATTTCATTTGGCAAAAACATCTTTTTATCTTCTTTGTAAGATGGATATTTAATCTCCAAACTTCTTCCTTGACTTTCTTGATTAATGGTTTCTTTTTTCAAAAGATAATTTGCTGCTTCAAAGTAGAATTCCTTTTTAACATCAGTATCTTTTGGTAAAGTTAACTTGTACAATTTTTCGTTTATTTCAGAAATCCATTTGTCTTTAGTTAAATCATCAATAGCTTTTCCTAAAAACAAATTTTGCACTTTATTAAAATCCAAATCGGTTCCTAACCAATTGCTCAACAAACTAAAATCACCTTCAAAATAAGTGTTATTTATTTTTTCGTAATAGCTCACTTTTGTTGGAGTAATTAACGCTTTAGCCATTGGAATACCTAAAAACTTAATGTTAATCCAAATGATTTCATCTTTCTTAATGCGAATATCAGCATTCATAGAATGTGATTGTTTTTCGTCTTCGTATCGCGCATTTGCTCTTATATTTAAAGTACTAAAATCGTGTTGATTTTGATAGTGTCCGTTTATTATTTTTACGACTTCGGTATTATCACTTGCTGCTGCTGTAGCAACATTTTGCTGGGTTTTACAACCAACCAATACGAGTAATAAAAATGTAGCGATAATTGATTTCATTTATTTTTGTAATTGCTTTAATTTGTTTGTGTACACTTGTTTTTTGGCATTATCATTCAAATTTTCGCAACTTATGATTAACTGTTTGTAAAAATTAACATTGAAACGATTGTTGTAAACACCAGATTCTTTTGGATTGAATTCAACAACAAAATCTAAGCCATTTTCTAAAATGTCTTTAGCTTTTTTATATTCTTTCAATTGATTGTAACCATAACCTGCATAAAAATAAAAACCAACTTGAGTAGGAAATGATTCTAAAAATTCTTCCGCTTTTTTAGAAAGTAATTTAAAATCTTGCTTTTGAACCAAAACTTCTAAATACAATTCCATTGCTTCAATATCTTCTGGACTTTTCTTAATTCCTTTTTCAAAGTAATATGATGCTTTATCTAAATTGTCTTTTTTCCAGAAAAATTTAGCTACTTCTTTAGCTACATTTATTTGATTGTCATTATCAAAATATGGAATAGCTCTATCAATATCTATTAAGTAGTCAGGATTTTTAACTGCAAAAATCAAAAATTCATTAAATACACGATGCTTGATTTTTAAATCCATTCGATCGTTTTCTAAGATTTTAAACATCGACTTGGAAGCATTTGTTCCATCGTTATTGTTCAAATGGAATTTTACTAAACTTACGTGAGCCCAATCGGAATTTGGAATTTCTTTTTCCAATAGTTTTGCGACTTCAAACGCTTTGTCCTCCTGATTGAAACTAGTGTATAAAACAATCAAATCGATATAGTTTTGTTCAACTTTTGGATTTTTACGAATCGCTTCTTCCAATTGTTCTTTTTGAGGTTTTGAATATGCATTTGTTTCTTGTAACTTGAGTTTATAAAACTCCATTGTGCTCGACAGCTTAGATTTGGCTTCCATATTCTTCAACAACTCGAAAGCTTTACCATGTTGATTGGTATTCATATATAACGAAACCAAATCTTCTTTCATGTTTTCGTCAAACTCAATCAATTTTTCTACAACTGGAATAGATTTTTGATAATCTTTAGTTTGGTAATAAACGTCGTACAAACCGTTCCAATACCAACGTTGCTTGTTATCTAACTCTACTGCTTTCTTAAAAGCATTTTCCGCATCGACATAGTTTTTTTGGCTCAAATAATTTTTTCCTAATTCATATTGAAAAGCTGCATTTTTCGGTTCTTTTTCAATACACTTTTGAATTGCCACAATAGCTTTATCATAATTTTCAATGCCACGTTGTTTTACCGCTTCGTAAAAATTATTTTCTAATTGATCGTCTACCAATGCAATTGAATCGGGATTTTCTTGCGCTAACAATTGATTCCCAAAACTAAAAAGCAGGAACGCCAAAAAAGCTATGTGTTTTTTTCTAATCATTTATTCTAAAACCGAATAATCTCCAATACTAATACTTGTAAAATTACCATCAAAATTCACGTGATTTCCTATCATCGCATTATCTAAATTGGCATTTTTAATATGAGCGTGTGTTTGAATCAAACTGTTTTTAATCGTTGAATTAATAACGTGACAACCTTTTCCTAAAGATACATTTGGCCCAACAGTTGCATTAATCAACACCACATCTTCAGCAATTGAACAAGGTGGAATAATTGTAGCATTGTCCAATCTTACATCAGAAGCTACTAAATTTTCTCCATCGTTGTGTAAAAAGCCTAACATTCTTGTGTTCGTTTCTACGGTAACGTTCTTATTTCCACAATCCATCCATTCATCTACTTTTCCTGGTACAAATTTCATGCCTTTTGCCATCATTTGTTTAATACCATCGTTAATTTGGTATTCACCACCGTGAATAATGTTATTGTCTAACACCGATTGCAATTCGTTTTTCAACACCGCAATGTCTTTGAAATAATAAATTCCGATAACTGCTAAATCAGAGACAAACTCTTTTGGCTTTTCAACCAATTCTATGATTTCACCATTAGCATTTAAGTTTACTACTCCAAAAGCTTCTGGCTGGTCAACTTGTTTTACCCAAATAACGCTATCAGCAGTTGTATCCAAATCAAAATCGGCACGAATTAACGTATCAGCATAAGCAATAACTGCTGGTCCAGATAAAGAATCCTTTGCGCACATAATGGCATGACCTGTTCCTAAAGCTTCATTTTGATAATAAATAGTTCCTTTTGCGCCTAATTTTTGTGCAATAGCAATTAAATCTTCTTCTACTTTTTTACCAAAACTCTCATGAATAATAAACGCAACTTCGTCTATTTTCTGATTTAAAACACCAGCAATATCTTCTACCAATCTGTGAACGATAGGTTTTCCTGCAACCGGAATTAATGGTTTTGGAACAGTTAATGTATGTGGACGCAGACGTGAACCACGACCTGCCATAGGTACTATTATTTTCATGTTTTATATTTTAAACGCAAAGCTCGCAAAGGTTTTTCGCAAAGCTCGCTAAGATTATATTTTTGATGTTTTTTCTGAACACTTATTTTACTCCCGTACTACCAAAACCGCCCTCTCCTCGTGAAGTTTCTGATAATTCGGTTACTTCAATCCATTCCGCTCTTTCGTGTTTGGCAATGATTAATTGGGCGATGCGTTCTCCATTTTCGATTACGAAATCTTCATTAGATAAATTTACTAAAATAACTCCTATTTCACCGCGATAATCAGCATCTACTGTTCCTGGCGAATTTAAAACGGTGATTCCTTTTTTAGCTGCTAGTCCGCTTCTAGGACGAACTTGAGCTTCGAATCCTATTGGTAATTCAATAAAAAGTCCAGTTTTTACAATCGTTCTTTCTAATGATTTTAAGGTAATCGGTTCTGAGATATTGGCACGTAAATCCATTCCAGCCGAAGCAATAGTTTCGTAGTTCGGTAACTCGTGATTGGATTTATTAATGATTTTAATTTGCATATTATTTTCTTCTGATAATCGTTAAAATGGTTTCTTTTTCATTTCGGTACACAAAGTACGCAAAAAACAATATTGATGCAATTCCGAATACATAAGTTTCACGTAAAATTGGCACATAAAACGAAATTCCGGAAAGCACAATTGCTAATCCTAAATAGGTAAATATTGATTTTTTATCGTAAGGAATTGGATATTTCTTTTGTCCCATGTAATACGAAATCAACATCATGGTTCCGTATGCAAAAATCGTCGCAATAGCCGAACCCATGTAACTTATCATTGGAATTAAAATTAAGTTTAGAACTAAAGTTACTAATGCTCCAACAATGGAAATATAGGCTCCAATTCTTGTTTTATCAATTAATTTGTACCAAACTGACAAATTCGTATAAATCCCTAAAAAGAAATTCGCTAAAACAATTAATGGCACTACATTCATAGCATCCCAATAAATAGCTTTTGGCACCAAAATCAATTTTAAAATATCGGCAAAAACAATAACTCCTAAACAAATGAACGAACCTAAAATGACAAAATATTTGGTAATAGTTGCATAGGTTTGAGGTGCATTTTCATTTTTAGCATGACTAAAGAAAAACGGTTCAATTCCTAAAGTATAAGCTGTTCGGAACAACACCATAAACATTCCAATTTTATAACAAGCCGAATAGGCACCGATATCTGCCATATCTACTTGCATCCAATCCAATAAGATTTTATCGAAATGTTCGTTGATTGCAAAAGCAATTCCAGCAACTAAAATTGGCAAACCATATTGCATCATTTTCTTCCACAAATCAGTATCGAATTGCCATTTGATTTTGAAATAATCGGGTAAAACAAATAACAATGTAACCAAACTTGCAATTAAATTCGAAACAAAAATATAGCCTATTTGAAAGTCATCGTGATAGATGGTTTGAATAATTGGATTTGAAGATTCATTTGCGATGTCTGGTAAATAAATCAAGAAAAAAACATTCAACAGCAAATAGATTAAAACATTTGAAATCTTAATTATTGCATATTTTATTGGACGACCTTCGGCTCTAATTTTTGAAAACGGAATAATTGCTAATGCATCTAATGCCAAAATCCAAATGGTAAAAACAACATATTGCACGTTGATTTCTGACCAATCTGCCAAATCTTTTCTAAACAAAAGAAACAAAGCCAAAAATCCTATTGTTGACCAAAAAAGTGAAATGGTTGATGTTGAAATCACTTTACTTTTATCTTCTTCTTTGCTGTAAAAACGAAAAAAAGCAGTTTCCATTCCGTAAGATAAAAGTACATTGAAGAAAACCAAATAAGAAAAAATAACAGAAACCTCACCCATTTTTTGCTTATCTGTAAGATAATAAACTAAAATTGGATTTAGAATAAAACTCATAATTCTAGGCAAAACCGTTGCTATGCCATAGATTGCCGTTTGCTTAAAAAGACTTTTGTAGAGACTCAATTCTGATTGGTTTTAGAATAACAAATGTAATTAAAACTTTGGTTTTGCAGAAGGATATTCTAAAGCTGGTTTTTCAACAACATTGGTAATTTTTTGCTGGTATTCTTTTCCGTCTTTTGTAAAAATCAAAATTGCTTCGTTGTCTTTCGTTTTTATGCTGCTTTTCGGGCTTGAGTAGGATTGTGAATTGTCTCCTTCAAATTTTTGTTGGTTGGCTTCTGTTTTAATCATTGCCATAAAATGCAAATCATCTTGCTTGTCGAACGGCACTTCATATCCTTTAAAAACAAGTTTTTTTAATTGAACGTTTGAAGGCAATTCTTTTTTTAATTCTAAATTAAAATTAATACCGCTTCCGCCACCGCGTACACCAGCAGTCCAACCTTGGTAAAAGGCTGAAACTCTAGATTCATTAACAATTTTTTCTTGACAAGAACAACTTGAAATAATCATCATCAACAATAATGGCAATATCTTTTTCATATTTTCTATTTTAAATATTTTACAAAATGAAACCCTTTGGGCACAAATCCATGATTCATGTAGAATTTTTGTGCTCCAAAGTTGGTTGTATAAGCATCTAAAACAATCATATTACAATTTTCATCAATTGCTTTTTGATTAAGATATTCGGTCATAATACTTCCAATTCCTTTTGAACGAAAATCGTTATGTACCACAACGTTATCTAGTTCTAAATATTTGCCGCTCCAAAGTTTTGTTCCAATCCAAAAACCGGCCAAACCAACTGTTGTATTGTTTTCCACCACAATTAATTGTTTGTAATTGTGCGGAATCATTTTATCAAGCAAATTGCCATAAATTTCGAACGTATAATCGGGATACAATTGCTGAATAATGGGCAATTGCGCTAACATTTGTTCTTTTGAAACCAACTCTACTAACTCGTGCATTTTACTTTTCTAATAGATTTTCGTTGAATAAATTTAAAATTCTTCGGTATTCATCAACCCAAGAATACGTTTCGGTAAAACCGTGTGCTTCAACAGGGAAAACTGCTAAATCCCAATCTTTTTTACCTAATTCGATAAAACGTTGTGTTAAACGAACAATATCCTGAAATTGTACATTATCATCAACCATTCCGTGTAACATCAACAATCTGTCTTGTAAATTATTAGCAAAATAAATTGGTGAGCTTTTCTTGTAAGCTTCAGGATCAGTTTCTGGGAAGTTCAAAATGTTAGACGTATATCCTTGGTTGTAATGCGCCCAATCGGTAACAGAACGCAATGCAGCTCCCGCTTTGAATTCTCCAGGTTTCGTTAACAATGCCATTAACGTAATAAAACCTCCGTAAGAACCACCATAAATTCCAACTCTATTCGCATCGATTCCTAAATTTTGAACCAAATATTTCTTACCATCCAATTGATCCGATAAATCTTTTCCGCCCATGTGACGGTAAATTCCTGTTCTGAAATCACGACCATAACCATCACTTGCTCTATAATCAATATCTAAAACTGTGTAACCTAAATCAGACAAAAGGTTGTGAAACATATATTCTCTGTGATACGTGCTCCAATAATTGTGTGCATTTTGCAAATAACCAGCGCCATGAACAAAAATCACAGCTGCTTTGTTCTTGTTTTCCGTCTTAGGTTGGTACAAACGAGCATAAACATAAGTTCCATCTTCCGCTTTAAACGAAATAACTTCTGGAGTTTTCCAATTGTATTTTTTAAATTCTGAAGAAGTTGAAAACGTAATTTGTTTCAAATCCGAATTTGGTTTATTTGCTCCAACATACAATTCCCAAGGTTTATTTTTATACGAATAGCGCACCAAAAGTGTTTTTTCATCAGGAGACACTTCTACTTCGTAGTTGCCATCTTTGGTTAAAATTCCAGTCATTTTTTTAGAAGCGATATCCAATTTATAAAAACTTCTATTACCCGGATGTGTTGTCGTGGTTGTGATATAAAATGATTTGGCATCATTAGATAATTTTACTTCACGAACTTCCCAATTTCCTTTTGTTAACTGCTCTTTTTTCTTAGTTTTTAAATTGTAGGTATACAAATGTGAAAAACCAGTTGCTTCTGATTGAAAGTAAATAGTAGCATTATCAATAAAGTCTAAAGTTCCGCCACCAAAACTATAATTTGGGATTCCAGGACCAGCAATCCAAGCTTCATCGTGTTGATGATCCAATTCTGAGATTTTACCTGAAACCAAATCCAATTGTACAATCCATCGGTGTTTATTGTCTTGACTTCTGATTTCTAAAACGGCATTTTTTCCGTCTTTGCTATAAACCGGACTCATCATTACAATTCCTGTTTCATAGTCTGAAATATCTTTAAGGTTATCGTATTCTTGAAAGTATTTTGGTTTGTCTTTGATTCCAGATAAATTCGAAAATGAAACATAATACGTAGTATCTTTTTCAACATTGAAAATTCCGAATTTATGTTTACTAAAACCATCCGTAGAAACTTTTGCTCTTGCTTTTTTACTTTCGGTAAAACCATCAGAAGTGATAAAATGCTCAACATTAGTTGATGTTTGGTTTGGATAATCGGAAAGTCTAAAAGTAACAAATTTACCATCAGGCGACACTTTTACTTGTTCTAATGATGATTTATCGTAGAAGATTTCTTTTGGGAATTTCTCTCTTTTGTTTTTAGATTTCGCTTGATACCAATTTGAAGAGGCTTCATAATCACGAACAAATTGAAACAATTCGTCTTGTTGACTTTTTAAGAACGAATCTTCTTCTTTTGATACTTTACCTTCTTTTCCAGGTTTAAAATTGGTTAACTGAATAATCGAAAAATCTTTAGTATTGAATTGATACACATTTCTATTTTGTTGAAAGAAAATAACATTCGAATTTAATCCTCTTTCAATTGCATTAATGCGGTCTGCTTGCTGAATTACTTTTTTGGTCTTTTTAGTCGATTTCGTATACGAATACAAAACACCTTGATTGGTATAATACACCACATCGTAATCTTTTTGAGATGCCATGAAATTCAAATCATAAACAGGATTTGAAGTTGTTACTTTTTGTGGTGATTGTAACGAAGTGTTCCAAAAATAAGTAGTATTTCCTATTTCGTTGTTTGGATTCCAATCGAATAAAACAGTTTGCCCATCAATAGACCAACGGTGATTTTCGGGTTGGTGTCCGATGAATTCATTTCCTTTCATGATTTCTTCTAAAAGAAGATTTTGCGAATGACCAAAAAAGGATAAAAATAACAGAACGAAATAAGAGAATTTTTTCATTGGTAAAAATTGTTGTTCTTACAAATATACCAATAAAAATAAATGAGGTAAAAAAGGTTTTGTTAAATGAAATATGATTTTGTTTAGAATTTCTTTGTGGGAAATATGATTTTGCAATATTTGATTATTGATGATAATTATATTTTCTACTTTTCTTTAAAATTAATAATCTTCTTAATCTTGTTATCATAATAAACTAACACAAAATCGCTAGTACTAGTTGGTATTGTACTTTCTAAACTTTGAGTTCTTTCTCCTAAATCATATTTTATTGTGTCAATAATTATTTCAAATTTGGTATAATCATCAGGACAATCAATTTTTCTTGTTTTAGTATTTATTGTTTTAAAAATCAAAGAAACAGCCTGTTTATGAACTTTTTTACTGTCAATTCCATAAGTCAAATAAACTTCATCTATCAAATATTCATTACCTTCAAAAGAAATCACATTATCATCACCCATAAACTCTTTAATAAAAGCATTTCTTTCTTTTGCTTCTTTAATACTTCTAGGATTGACAATGAAAGTATCTTTCATGCATGAAAAATTAAAAACTAAAATAATAAGGAGAAATAATTTTTTCATAAAATATAAAATCAACTATAGAAAATAATTGTTTATTATTCTCACAAATATAAAACAAAAAAGTCCCAAATAAATCGGGACTCTCTTTAATATCTGAATTAAAATTAGTTATTCAAAGCTTCCGCTCCACCAACGATCTCCAAGATTTCTCCTGTAATTGCTGCTTGACGCGCTTTGTTGTAAGTTAATTTTAATTGGTTTCTTAATTCTGTAGCATTATCAGTTGCTTTATGCATTGCTGTCATACGCGCTCCGTGTTCTGCTGCAAACGAATCTCTAATAGACTTGTATAATTGTGTTTTTAATGATTTTGGAATCAATGTTAACACAATTTCTTCTTTTGAAGGTTCAAAAATATAATCTGAAGCTACTACTTCACCACCAACAATTGGAGCTAAAGGTAAAAACTGTTGTGTTCTTACAATTTGAGTAGCCGCGTTTTTAAATTCGTTGTAAATAATTTCGATTTTATCGTAATCACCTGCAACAAACTTATCCATTAATAGTTGTGCAATAGCAGCAGCATTTTCAAAAGTTAAGTTGTCATAAACTTCATTTTGAACATCAACTACATTATGCGTTTTACGTAAAACATCATTTCCTTTTTTACCAATAGCAAAAACATCAACTTGTTTACCTTGGTAAGCATCAGCAACAACTTTTACTTGTTTGATAACGTTTGTATTAAACGCACCACACAAACCTCTGTTTGAAGTAATCGCAACTATAAGTACTTTTTTAACTTCTCTTTGAGCAGTAAAAGCACCTCCTACTTCTCCTTCAAGAGTTGCACTTAAGTTTTGTAATAGTTCAGTAAGTTTTTCTGCATATGGACGCATAGCAGTAATTGCATCTTGCGCCTTTTTTAATTTTGCAGCAGAAACCATTTTCATCGCCGATGTAATTTGCATCGTAGATGAAACAGAAGTAATTCTATTACGTATTTCCTTTAAGTTTGCCATTTTGTTAATTTGGTATTGGGTTATGGGTTAAAGGTATTAGGACAGAAATTTCTTTTACCTAATACCTCAAACCTTTGACCTAATTAATTATATTTTGCTGAAATTTCTTTAGCTACGTTTTCTAAAACGTCAGTAATTTTGTCATCAAATTTACCTGCTTTTAAAGCATCTAAAGTATCTCTATGTTTCGCGTTTAAGAACTCTAAATAATCTTTTTCGAATTCTTTTACTTTATCAACTGGCACATTTCTTAACAAGTTTTTAGAACCTGCATAGATAATTGCAACTTGACTTTCTACGTTAAATGGAGAGTTTAAACCTTGTTTTAAGATTTCTACGTTTCTCTTACCTTTTTCGATAACGTTTAAAGTTACAGCATCTAAATCAGAACCAAATTTCGCGAAAGCTTCTAATTCACGGAATTGAGCTTGGTCTAATTTTAATGTACCTGCTACTTTTTTCATTGATTTGATTTGCGCATTACCTCCAACACGAGATACCGAAATACCTACGTTGATAGCAGGACGAACTCCAGAGTTGAATAAATCACCATCTAAGAAGATCTGTCCGTCTGTAATCGAAATTACGTTTGTTGGGATATATGCAGAAACGTCACCTGCTTGTGTTTCGATAATTGGTAACGCTGTTAACGAACCACCACCTTTAACGATACCTTTGATAGAATCTGGTAAATCGTTCATGTTTTTAGCGATTTCGTCGTTAGCAATAACTTTACAAGCTCTTTCTAATAAACGAGAGTGTAAGTAGAAAACGTCTCCAGGGTAAGCCTCACGTCCTGGTGGTCTTCTTAATAATAAAGATACCTCACGGTAAGCTACTGCTTGTTTAGATAAATCATCATAAACAATTAAAGCTGGACGACCAGAATCTCTGAAATATTCTCCGATTGCAGCACCCGCCATAGGAGCGTAAACTTGCATTGGAGCAGGATCTGAAGCATTAGCCGCTACGATGATTGTATATGCCATAGCTCCTTTTTCTTCTAATGTTTTTGCTAAAGCAGCAACAGTTGAAGCTTTTTGACCTACAGCTACATAGATACAGAATACTGGTTGACCTGCATCATAAAATTCTTTTTGATTTAAGATAGTATCGATACAAACTGTTGATTTACCAGTTTGACGGTCACCAATAACTAACTCACGTTGTCCACGACCAACTGGAATCATAGCATCTACTGCTTTAACACCTGTTTGTAATGGTTCAGTTACTGGCTGACGGAAGATAACTCCAGGAGCTTTTCTTTCTAATGGCATCTCATATAACTCACCACCAATTGGACCTTTACCGTCGATTGGGTTACCTAAAGTATCCACAACACGACCTACCATTTGTTCTCCTACTTTAAGAGAAGCAATACGTTGTGTTCTTTTTACTGTAGAACCTTCTTTGATTCCTGTTGATGGTCCTAAAAGTACTACCCCAACATTGTCTTCTTCTAAGTTCAAAACGATAGCCTCTAATCCGTTTTCGAATTGTACTAACTCACCATATTGAGCATTTGACAATCCGTAAACACGAGCGATACCGTCTCCAACTTGAAGTACAGTTCCAACTTCTTCTAACGATGCACCAGATTCAAAACCTGATAATTGTTGTTTTAATATTGCTGAAATTTCAGCAGGTTTAATTTCCGCCATTTTGATATATCTTTAATGGTATATTAATTACTAAACTCTCTTTTTAAATTTTGCAGTCTGCTTGATACAGATGCATTGTATTGTTTGTCACCCATTCTTAAAATAAATCCACCAATGATAGCTGGATCTACAATATTTTGAATGGTAATTTTTTTATTTGAAAACGATGCAATTTTTGCCAATACTTTAGCTTCTAACTCAGAAGTCATTGGAACAGCAGTTGTTACTTTCGCTATTTCAATTCCATTAAGTTCATCGTATAAAGCATTGAACTGTAAAGCAACATCGTTTAATAATTCAAATCTTTTGTTAGCTAAAAGCAATTGAAATAATCCTTTTGTCTCTTTTTGAGCAGAAGTAAAAATTTCATTTAAAGAAGAAAATTTAATTTCTCCCTTAACAATTGGGCTTTGCAAAAAGTCTTTTAATTCTGCACTTTCCTTAATTGCTTTTGCAATAGAAGTCATATCAGCATTTACTGCATCAACAGAATTATTTTCTTTGGCAATGTCCAAAATAGCTTTAGCGTATCGAATTGCTGCTCTAGTTCCTGCCATGATATTAGTTTAATTTAGCGTCACCTAAAATTTTCTCAACCAATTTAGTTTGAGCTTCTTTGTTAGATAATTCTTCTTTTAATAATGTCTCAGCAATTTCTAATGACAAAGAAGAAACTTGATTTTTCAATTCTGCCATAGCTGCATTTTTCTCACTTTCGATAGAAGCTTTTGCTGCTTCAATCATTTTTTCGCCTTGTGCTTGCGCTTCAGATTTAGCATCAGCAATCATTTTTTCTTTGATTTCTCTTGCTTCTTTAATCATTAAATCTCTTTCAGCTCTAGCTTCAGCTAATAATTTTTCATTATCCGACTTCAAGTTTTGCATTTCTTTCTTAGCATTTTCAGCTGCTAATAAGGCGTTGTTAATTGAGTCTTCTCTACCTTTAACTGCTCCTAAAATAGGTTTCCATGCAAATTTTCTCATTAAAAGAAAAAATACAACGAAAATTAAGGTTGTCCAAAATACTAAGCTTTCTGGTGAAGTAAAGTTCATATATCTATATTGTTAATTTAGTTTTGTAATAAAACTTCTTACAGCCAACCGCTGTAAGAAGTTTATGTTTTAATTACTTTGCAATTAATGCAACTACAACAGCGAATAAAGCAACACCCTCGATAAGAGCAGCAGCAATAATCATTGCAGTTTGAATTTTACCAGCAACTTCTGGTTGTCTTGCCATAGCGTCCATAGCAGATCCACCAATTTTTCCAATACCGATTCCAGCTCCAATTACAGCTAATCCAGCACCGATTCCAGCTAATACCATAATAAAATATTTATATAGTTAATAATTAATAAAACTCAATCTTAGTGATGGTCGTGCTCTTCAACAGCCTGACCAATAAATAATGCTGATAACAATGTAAATACATACGCTTGTAAAGCAGCAACTAACATTTCTAAAACACTCATAAACAATACAAAAGCACCTGAAACTGGAGCAATTGCAACTGTTTTGAATATATATATTAATGAAATTAAACTCAAAATAATAATGTGACCCGCAGTGATGTTAGCAAATAAACGAATCATCAATGCGAAAGGTTTTGTAAACATTCCAATAATTTCAACTGGCCACATAATTGGATATAACGCTTTTGGCACTGGTGGTGCAAAAATGTGTCCCCAATATGCTTTGTTTGCACTTAAAGTTGTAATCAAAAATGTAATAAATGCCATTACAAATGTAAAGTAGATATTTCCAGTTAAGTTAGAACTAAATGGGAAGAAAGGAATTAAACCAATTAAATTGTTAATCCAAATGAAGAAAAAGATAGTCAATAAATATGGCATGTATTTTCCATATTTCTTTTCTCCAATATTAGGAATAGCAATATCATCTCTAACAAAAATTACTAATGGCTCTAAGAAACCAGCCAATCCTTTTGGAGCCATACTGTTCTTTTTATAAGAACGAGCCACAGTAATAAACAATACTAAAAGAATAATCACAGACATCAGCATTGAGAAAACATTCTTTGTAATTGAAAAATTCAAAGGACGAGCTTCAAAATTGAATGCGCTTTTATCTTCTTCTTTTAAAGTTTCAAATTTATCAGCATAAAAAATCACTTCATTATATCTAACAAATCTATCTTTAGCTACATGATGACCTGTATTGTCATGGTGAAATTCTGAAGCAGAAAAAATCTCTAATCCATTATCTGTCCAAAGAATGATAGGTAATGGCAATGAAATTGCGTGTCCATTCCAATCAGCTATATGAAACTCGTGTGAATCTCCAATGTGTGAATTAATAAGTTCTGTAGCGCTAAACTCTTTATCAGATGATTCTGAATGTCCTCCGCTTGCAGAAGCCACTAATGGTAAAATCAAAAATGATAACGAAAACAAAAATTGAATTGTGCGATTTGCTATTCTCATATACTTATACTAATAATAGTAAAATTTATTTCCTCTAAATTTTGTGCAAAGGTACATTATTAATTAAAAAATGAAAACATATTATAATAATTTTTAAAAAAAGTATGGTAAAAAACCTTTTTAATTGTTTTCTTTCAAATCAGAACTATTTAGTAAATTAACCGAAAAGATAGTTTCCATCAATAAAAACAAGAAAAAGGGTATAAAAAAAGACAATACATCTGGAATTTTATTAGTAATATCAGAATCAATAACTGGCATTAAAAAGAATACCGAAAGCCCCATTTTGACAATTCCAAACGCTAAAAAAGCATACCCTGTTTGCTGAAAAAAATACTTATTAACCAACACTAATAAAGTATACGAAACAGCAACCGTTAAAAAATGAAACAAATAAATTGAAAGGGTTGCTATTTTAAAATCTATTTGATTAAAAAAAGTAGTTAAAATAAATTCCTGAATGAAGTAAAACAAAACCGACACTGGAACTAAATAAACAAACAAACGTGTAATTTTCTTTATCATTCTCTTTTATCATTACTCATTTTATTAACCTGTCGAATTACATTGTAAAGCGCTGTGAAAACGGCTAATAATGAAAAAATTATTGTTAATATTGAACCTTCTAATTTAAATTTTTCATCTAACCATTGTCCTAACATAACTCCTAAAAAAATAATCAATCCCATTTGAAATGGGATATTGATAAAAACCAACCATTTATTGGCTTGTTTCTTATTGGAGTCCATTATTTGGTTTGAGTTCTCATTTCACAACTTGCTTCAAACCTAGCACCTGGTTCAACAGCTAATTTACCAACAATTACCTCTCCTGTAATATGTGCTTTTGATTTTACATTTAGCATTCCTTCGGCTTGTAACTTTCCTGAAAATATACCTTCGATGTCGATACTTTTACAAACGATATCACCTATAACTTCACCAGTTGGACCAATTACAATTTTTCCTTCAGAAGTGAAATTTCCTTTTAGCTTACCGTCTAAACGAAAATCGGCGAAAGTGGTAATATCTCCTGTAATAGTAGTTCCGTCTACTATTCTATTAGTTTTTCCTAATAAATGATCTTGATTTTTCTCTTTTTCAAACATATTAATAGGGATTTGAGGTTCTTATTTGTTTAACAAAATCCATTCTTCCAACTTCTTTTTCATTTGTACAATCTTATAATCTTCCGTGGAAATAATGTAAACTTTGTCGGTTAATTTATAATTTTTATGTAGCTGCAGTACCGACAATACCGATATTGCTGCATCTTTGTTATCAAAACCATGAATTACAATAAAGTTGTCTGTTAACGTATAAATATCTTCGGATGTTTTTAGAGCAACTGCATTGGTATCTTTGATATACTTAGCTATTTTTTCGGTTAGATTTTTTACATCTTTATCGTAAGGATACTTCTTAGGAAAAATAATTTTGTAACCTGTTGGTTGAGCTAAACCAAAATCAAGCGCTTCAATTAACGGCACTTCCATTTGAACCATTTTTTCAGCTTCTTTTCCTTCAAGTGCATTTGGATAGGTTAAAGCTACAAAATTTAAGGCTTTTTTATATTCTTCAACACCTTGCAATCTTGCAATTGTTTTGGCTTTTAGCATCTCAAATTTTGGCAATGATTCTTCTCCAGCGAATTTAAAAATAGCCTCATCCAACTCCGTTGACACTTCTCTTATTTGATTGTTGTTATATTTCTTGAACAATGCATTAAAAACCAATTCTGGATTATCGTTATCCATTATTTCTACTTCGGGGTTATTCAAAATTTGGGCATAACGACTATCAGGATATTGAGACAAAATTTGTTGCTTCATTTCTGCGGCTTTTGAAGGCGAAATTTGCTGATAAATTTTATACAAATTGTACATTGCTGGAAGCACCAAACGTTCTTCAGGCTTGTTTTTTAATAACTGCTCCAAACGAGAAGCGGCCAATTCATATTCTTTAAATTTTTCTTTGTATATTAATCCTAATTGGTAATAAGCAAAATCACGATCTTTAGTTAAACTATCTAACAGTTTTTTATCTGTTGGGATTTGCTTCAAATAAAAACCTGTATCGTATTTAGGATTTTCAACTACAACAGTTGAATCTTTAAGAGCATCTGTATCTTTTTGATTATCATCTTTGAAGTCGTTTATATTTCCTTTATCGGAAGACCATCTCCAATTGTCTTTCAACGATCTTTTTCCCCAATTGTTTTGAAAATCTTTTTTTCCAAAATCAACAGCTACTGGATTATAAAAATAAAAATTAGAATTATCAGTACCCACACCCATTCCTGGTGGCAACATTGAAGCATTTTTTATGTTGTTATCTGTTGCATCAATTTTTCCAAGAGTTTTTCCACCTTTTGGAGAAATATCACTATTGTTATTATTATTTAAACTTGCTTGAATATTTGCTTCTTTCTCTGCTTTTTCGGCAGCAATTTTAGCTTTCTTCTCGTCTTCAATCTTTAAATTAGTAATATAATTTTCATAATACGATTTTCTATCCAAATCGCTCATGGCAACAACTTTCAAAATACTATCGTTTTGTTGTGCAATAGTTTCATATTTGATTACGTCGTCTAAATTGTCTCTTTTTTTCTTAATCTTACGATATTCTCGAGTTCTATCATCTAAACGTAATAAAGTACTATCATAATACTTACCAGCAGTTTTATAATTTGCTTCTCTAAAGAAAATTTCACCAAGATTTCTATAATTTGAGGAAACTAGATATTTATCTTGAGAAAGTAATTTTATTGATTTATTATAATATTTTTTGGCTTTTTCGTTTAAACCAAGTTTATCATAAAAAATTCCCATTTGATGATTAAGAACATCTAAATAAGGTCGGTTTTCTCTATCTTCTAAAAGTTTGTTGAACTTCTCAGTGAAAACTAAAGTATCTCCTTTTGCATAATCAAACTGACTCGCTTGTTTTGCATGTGCCTGAATAACATATCTTCTTGGAGATTTTCTATTCATATCAATTACTTCCTGAAATGCAGCATAAGCACTGTCATTATATTCAAGACTTTCATATAACTGACCTAAAATAAAAGTATATCGCGCTTTTTCTTCGTTACTTTTAGTTTCTTCTTTTGCTACTTTTAAAGCGGCAATTGCAGTATCTTTAACCTGAACATTCATGTAAGCTTGAGCTAACATGGCATTAGCATCTGCTAAATCCTGACCTTCAATTTTTTTATCCTTTAAAAGTCTTTTAAGGTTTTTAATAGCAATATCATCATTATCTAATCGAATATTTACTTTTTCGCGCCAAACTTTAGCATGATAAATACGATCGCTTAAAGGATATTTGTATAAAATGTAATTTAAAGCTTCTAGTGATGGAATAAAACGATTGTCGTAGTAACGTGCTTTTGCCAAAAGCAAATAAGCTTCGTCCATTTGAGGATTTTTTTCGGTACCAGCAATATTCATAGAATGTTTTTGAATAGCTTTTACCGCTTTTTCTTCAGCCCGTTCAAAATTTTGATTTTTGGTTTGCCCTGGCAACATTGCCTCTTCATTTTCAGGCATTCTTTCAATAGGCAATATTTCCCAAAAATTATCTTGGTAAGTAGTCTTTAAATCTTCTAACCCTTTATCTAATGCTAAATAACCATTGTATAAAACATTATATTTTGTGTTAACAGCATGAAAATTACGGTTAATAAATTTATCTTTTCTAACAGAACACGCTATTAAAATAAAGATAAAACCAACTGTAAAAGAGTATTTTAATATAGATCTTTTCAAAGTAAAAAACGTTTTTGTCTTTAACTACTAAAATTGCTTTTTAGTATGTATAGAATGGTAAAAATACGTTTCTTTTTTTGATGTGAAAAAAAATAGTAGACTTTTTGTTAGTCAAACACATTTTTAAGGTCTTTTATAACTTTGAAAGCAACATCAATTTGGTCATCACTTACAATAATCGTAAACTCATTTGTAGTTGAAATTACTTCGTGAATAATTATTCCTTCCCACGCTAATCTTTGAAAAATATAATAATAAACCCCAGGCGTTGAAATGTTTTCTTGAGGCAGCTTAACTGTTATAGAAGAAAGATTCTCTATTTTATGAGTAAGTTTTTCATTTTTGAAAATTGCTTCAACAATATGGTCAACAGAAGTACTTGTTACAATATTTGTTTCATTTACCCCACGAGATGAAGTATAGAAAATATCCTGTTGTTTGTTAATTTCAGAAATCAGTTTTGCTTGATTATCTAAAAGTGTATCTGATATTGTATAGGTAAAATCGGTTAATGAAGAACGAACTGTAATTTCACCAATGTTTTTTAATACTTTAGAAATCTTGTAGTTGATTTTAAAATCAAGCTCTTCTGAAAGTCTTTTTAAAGACATTACTACAGCTCCTTGTTTAACATCTTTACCTAAATGTGCTTCTAATTCTGGCATCATAATACGAGCCAAAGAAGTTAAATTTATAATACCTTGTGAAAGCGAACTTAATAAAAAAGGTTTCGATTTTATATATTGTTCTACTACTGATGAAATCGTTTTCATGTTTAATTTTGTTGTTTGTATGGGGTAAATATACAAATAAAAAACAATTTGTTATAAATTTAACATTAAAAATAATAAAAGGCTTCCTCTATATGCTCTATTTGGAAGGTTCCATTTTCTTTATAAATGGAAATAATATCAAACCGCACCTCAACTTCCAAGTCATTTTGCGTAATATATTCATTTACAGCTTTAACCAACAATTGTATCTTCTTAGGTTTAACGAATTCTTGAGGCGAACCGAACTCCAAACTTGAACGAGTTTTAACTTCAACAACTGCTAAAACGGCATCTTTTTGAGCAATTATGTCGATTTCTGCTTTGTCGAAAATCCAATTGGTTTCTAAAATGTCATAACCGTTTTTTTCAAGATAGTCGGCCGCTAATTCTTCTCCAAGTTTTCCTAAATCGTTATGTTCAGCCATGTCATTGCGAGTTTACGAAGCAATCTTTTATTTGAATAACAAAATTACTTCTTTTTCGTTTACTTCAAATTCCACTTGGCTTCCTAAAACTAATGTTCGGTTATCTCTTTGATGTCCTGCAGGAAACTCAAAAGCAATTGGAATGTTATATTCTTTTGCAATAGCTGTAATAATTTGCACTTCATTTTGCCCAAATGGTATTTCATTATCGTGCATATCGGCCATGCTTCCCACAATAATTCCATTTACATTTTTGAAATAAGCATTGCGTTTTAAATTGTACATCATTCTATCAATATGATACAAATACTCGTCTAAATCTTCAATAAATAGAATTTTACCATTAGTATCTATCGATGATTTGGAACCTAATAAACTATATAAAATTGAAATATTTCCACCAACCAATTCTCCAGAAGCTTTTCCTTTAATATCGTATGACTTTGATGGAACCAAATACGAAATTGTTTCACCAAAAATCGCTTTACGTAAAGTTTCTTTAACTTCTTCTGGTGCCTTTGGAACTGTAAATGGCATAATGGAATGTAAAGTAGCCACTCGTTCTACATTTAATTGACTATGTAAAACTGTAACATCTGAAAAACCCATTATCCATTTTGGATGCTTTTTAAATTTGGTAAAATCTAAAGAATCTATAATTCGCACCGTTCCATAACCGCCACGAGCACACCAAATTGCTTTAATATTATCGTTGTCCATCATTTCCTGAAAATCGGCTGTTCGTTCAGCATCTGTTCCGCCAAGTTGACAACTATCTAAACCAATAGTTCTTCCTAATTTGGCTTTTAAACCCCAAGATTCTAATAATTCTATTGCAGGTTTTGCTTCTTCAGGAAAAAATTTACGTGCTGTACACACAATAGCAACCGTGTCGCCTTTTTTTAAATAAGGTGGAATTTTCATTTTCTTTTGGGAATGAGAAAAGTTTGTTATTAAAATTAATACAAGTATAAATCTATACATAGTAAGATTTTATTAACTCAAAAGTAAACAAAATCGAATTAAAATTCGAAATTTCGTCACTAAACGATTATTTTTGATGAATTTTCATAACAAATACTCCTCAACAATAAATGAATTTCTTAAAAAAATATTGGTTGTATTTCTTTTCGACTATAACTCTATTTTGCTTTTTTAAATACAATACTGAAGATGGAATTCCATACGATTATGTGTCGGAATCACTTATAACTGGTAGATTAATAGAAAGTGAAAGATCGGGAATTTTATCGTATTCGGGTTTACCAGGAATGCTAAAAACAGATTTGGAAGACGAAGAATTCAAACAAAACTCTATCAACCAATTTAAGTTATTGAAGAACAAAACCGAAAGAGAAAACTACAAAGCGTTTTATACCTACAATTCGCAAACTGGCGGACAAGGAATAGCATATGCAACTTTCAATAAAATTTCTCCTTTTGATTTAGTTACCAATTTTGAAATTCTTAAAAACTTTACTTTACTGCTAAATGCTTTTATTTTTAGCATTTTTATAGGTTGGTGCAAGAGAAATTTCGGAGTAATTCCTAGTTTGGTTATGTTGTTTTTTGTTGCAATTTCTAGTTGGATTTGGCTTTTTACTTCAAGTTTGTGGTGGTGTCTTTGGGCTTTTTACATTCCATTTTTAACCATGTTGTTAGCGCTGGAATTTTTCAAATCAAATCCTAGAAAAATATTTCTTTTAACCTTTATTAGCATCTTTTTAAAATGTTTTTTTAATGGATTTGAATACATTACCACAACCTTAATTGCGGTTTACGCACCAATTGTTTTCAACTACATAAAAAACCATAAAAAAATAAACGATTTTCTTCTTTTTGGTTTTAAAACAGGAATTGTTCTTATCACCGGAATACTAGTTGAAATGTTTGTTTTATTACTACAACTAAAATATTTAAAAGGGAGTTTTTCCGAAGGAATCAATCATATTTTGTATTCTTATAACACCAGAACTGCTAGCGTTGTAATCGAAGGCAAAACTGCCGAAATTTCAAACAATATGTATGTCCAAATTTTGATTAAATACCTTTCTGGCGATGCATTTTCTTGGATAAAACCAAGTGTACCTTTTGTACTTCTTTTAATTTTAATTTTTATCACAAGTCTTTTTCTTTTAAAAATTGATTTTAAAAAACACAAAGCCATTGTTTTTACAACTTGGTTTTCAATAATTGCACCATTGTCTTGGTTTTTCTTATTTATCCAACATTCTAACGTTCATTACCATCTCAATTTTATCGTTTGGTATATTCCATTCTTACCGCTTTGTTTTTTATGTTTTGGTATTTTAATCAATATTTTTATCGAAAGATTCACTAAAAGTATTTCTAGATAAGAATTAAGATAAAATTGTTCACTATTTTTGCATCAAATTTTAAGATGATATGTTAGAAAATCCAAAAAGATATACAATTACTGCTGCTTTACCTTATACAAACGGACCAATTCACATTGGCCATTTAGCAGGTGTTTATGTTCCATCCGATATTTATGCACGTTATTTACGTTTACAAGGTAAAGATGTAGCTTTTATGTGCGGAAGCGACGAACATGGAGTTGCTATTTCAATGAAAGCAAAAAAAGAAGGTATTACGCCTCAACAAGTAATTGATAAATACGATGGAATTATCCGTCAATCATTTAAAGATTTCGACATTTCTTTTGATAATTATTCAAGAACATCATCAGAAATTCATCATAAAACTGCTGCTGATTTCTTCAGAAAACTGTACGATAAAGGCGATTTTATTGAAGAAACAACGGAACAATTATACGATGCAAAAGCAAACCAATTTTTAGCAGACCGTTTTGTTACTGGAACTTGTCCAAAGTGCGATAATCCTGAAGCTTATGGTGACCAATGTGAAAAATGTGGTTCTACTTTAAACGCAACTGATTTAATTAATCCTAAATCAACTATAACAGGTGAAACACCTATTTTAAGAGAAACAAAACACTGGTTTTTACCTTTAGACAGATACGAATCTTTCTTAAGAGAATGGGTTTTAGAAGGTCATAAAAACGACTGGAAACCAAATGTTTACGGACAAGTAAAATCTTGGGTTGATGGTGGTTTAGAACCAAGAGCAGTAACACGTGATTTGGATTGGGGAATTGACGTTCCTGTTGAAGGTGCTGAAGGAAAAAAATTATACGTTTGGTTTGATGCGCCTATCGGATATATTTCGGCTACAAAAGAATGGGCTGCTCGCGAAGGGAAAGATTGGGAGCCATATTGGAAAGATCAAGATACTAAATTGGTTCACTTCATCGGAAAAGATAATATTGTATTCCATTGTATTATTTTCCCAGCGATGTTAAAAGCTGAAGGAAGTTATATTTTACCAGATAATGTTCCAGCTAACGAGTTTTTAAATTTAGAAGGAAACAAATTGTCAACTTCAAAAAACTGGGCAGTTTGGTTACACGAATATTTAATCGATTTCCCAGAAAAACAAGATTCACTTCGTTATGCATTAACAGCAAATGCACCTGAAACAAAAGACAACGATTTTACCTGGAAAGATTTTCAAGCGAGAAACAATAACGAATTGGCCTCTATTTATGGAAACTTTATTAATAGAGTTGTTGTATTAACAAACAAATACTACGACGGAATTGTACCAACTCCAAACGAGTTTTCTGAAGTAGATTTGAATGTTTTAAATGAATTAAAATTATATCCAAGTGTTATTTCTTCTTCAATAGAACGCTACCGTTTTAGAGAAGCATTAGGAGAAATGATGAATGTGGCTCGTTTAGGAAATAAATATTTAGCCGACGAAGAGCCTTGGAAAATGATAAAAGAAAATCCAGAACGTGTTAAAACACAAATGTATGTAGCATTGCAAATTGCTTCTGTTTTAGCCATACTTTCTGAGCCTTTTTTACCTTTTACATCTAAAAAATTACTTCGAATTTTAAACATCAATTTAAATAACTGGAATTTAGATTTTAATGATTGGAATCTAACTAAAGCTGGTCATAAAATAAATGAAGCTGAAATTTTGTTTGAAAAAATCGAAGACGAAACAATTCAAAAACAATTAGACAAATTGGAGGCAACTAAAAATGCCAATAAAGCGGAAAACGCAAAAGCGGAACCTCAAAAAGAAGTAGCTACTTTTGATGATTTTACAAAACTAGATTTACGTGTTGGAACTATTTTAGAAGCAGAAAAAATGCCAAAAGCAAATAAATTGTTGGTTTTAAAAGTAGATACAGGAATCGATGTTAGAACCATTGTTTCTGGAATTGCAGAGCATTTTTCACCAGAAGAAGTTATTGGAAAACGCGTTACTGTTTTAGCCAACCTTGCACCAAGAGCGTTACGTGGTGTAGAAAGTGCTGGTATGATTTTAATGACAAATAATGCAGAAGGAAAATTAGTTTTTGTAAACCCAGATGCTGAAGGTGTAATTAATGGTGCAACTATAAACTAAATGAAAAATATTAAAACAATCGCATTTGACGCAGATGACACTTTGTGGCACAATGAACCTTATTTTGATGAGGCTCAAGAGCGCTTTTGCGTATTGTTTCAAGATTATGCTTCAAGCCAAGAAATTTTAGGTTTAATATTAAATCATCAGGTAAAAAACTTGCCTTTGTATGGTTTCGGAATAAAAGCGTTTACATTATCCATGATTGAAACCGCTTTACAGCTGACTAATCATCAAATCTCTGGTAAAGGAATCGAACAAATTTTAACCATTGGTAAAGATTTACTTCAAAAGCCAGTTGAATTATTGCCAAATGTAACCGAAGTTCTAGATGAGCTAAAAGGAAATTATAAATTGGTAGTTGCTACTAAAGGCGATTTAAAAGACCAACATCGTAAATTACACGATTCGGGAATTGGACATTATTTTCATCATATTGAAGTATTAAGCGACAAAACCGAATTGGATTACACAAAAATGTTGGGCCGTTTGGAATGTAAACCTGAAGATTTTTTAATGATTGGAAATTCGTTAAAATCGGATGTTTTACCTGTTTTAAATATTGGTGGATTTGGTATTCACATTCCTTATCATACAACTTGGGAATATGAGAAAATTGATTTTGAAATTCAACATGAAAACTTCAAATCGTTTACCAATATTACCGAAATTTTACCTCTGCTAAAATGAAAAGAGAACTAGATATTGCCAACTGGAATAGAAAAGAACATTTTCATTTTTTTTCTGCTTTTGATGAGCCTTTCTTTGGTACAACAAGCAATATAGATTGTACAATTGCTTATCAAAAAGCTAAAGAGATGCAGATTTCTTTCTTTGTGTATTACCTTCATAAAACGTTAGCAGCAGTAAATAAAATTGAAAATTTTAGATATCGAATTGAAGGTGAAAAAGTGTTTGTGTATGACCAAATTGATGTTTCAGCTACGATTATGAGAGACGATAAAACATTTGGTTTTTCATATATCGAGTTTCATGAAGATATAAATGAATTCAACAAAAGAGTTCAAAAAGAAGTGGAGAGAATTCAAAACACTACTGGAATTTTAACTCGAGAATATCCTGAAAATATTATTCATTTTTCTGCCGTTCCATGGATTAATTTCACTGGACTAACACATTCTAGAAATCTAAAAGTTGAAGACAGTTGCCCAAAAGTTTCTTTTGGAAAATTAATATCTGAAAACGGGAAGAAAACAATGGCGCTGGGGGTATTTGCGCACCATGGTTTAATTGATGGTTACCACATGGGATTGTTTGTAGAAGAATTACAAAATGCAATGAATTCCTAATTTATGTAAGTCCAATTTACTCCGTCACTTATTACGATAACCGTTCTTAGATTACCTTCGTACATATATAAATTTGAACTCCCAGTTGTTGAGTTTTTAGGAAAAAACATTCCAGAGGTTGTTGTTAACTGAGCTGTTACAGTATTTTGAATATTTCTAATAATGTAAACCCGTCCAGGCACTAATGTTGGGTTTGGTAACTGAAATTTGTCATCTGTCGCTAAAGGTCTTACCGAAATATAAACTCCATCATCTAAAAGTGCGGCTGTTCCTCCTCCACCTGTATTTGTCCCATTTACTGTTATAGTTTTAACAGATAAATTTCCGTTGATATCTAACGTACTTAATGGCGAAGAAGTGTTTATTCCAACTTGCGAATAACTCCGAACCGAAAAGAACAAAAGAAACAAAAGAATGCATAAATTGTAAATTTTTGTTTTCATAATTACGATTTTAGTAAAATAAAGTTAAATTTTTAATTATAATTAAAAAATCCCATTGATTACGAAAACGTTTTAGTGTTGATAAATAATTGAAATTTCAATCAAAATAAAAAAGCCCTAGAATTTCTAGAGCTCTTTTAAGAGAAATACAATGCATTATTTACCCAACAACAAAACTTCATTTGCTACAATTTCAGTTACATAACGTTTGTTTCCGTCTTTGTCATCGTAACTTCTTGTTGTAAGTTTTCCGTCGATAGCAATTTCTTTTCCTTTTACTACATATTTTTCAATTATTTCAGCTGTTTTTCCCCAAGCAGTAACTCGGTGCCATTCTGTTTTTTCAACTTTATCTCCATTGTCTTTGTAATATACATCATTAGTTGCAATAGAAATGTTAGCTAATTTTTTTCCTCCTTCTAAGTTTTTAACTTCAGGTTCTTGTCCTACGTGTCCGATTAATTGTACTCTGTTTTTCATGGCGTGTAAAATTTAAATTATTAATAAAATTGATTTTTGAAATTGAACTTGTTTTTTGAATTGTTTCGTTCATTTCGACAGTGCAAAGATGGGGCAACAAAAAAACGTTATTCGGTATTTAGTCACTTAATTTCGGTTGTAAATATTTGTAAGCGTTTGTAAACGGAATTTATTTTTACTATATTTGTTGAAAATCAATTATATATGCCAACAAATATTAAGTCTATCGAATTACGTAATCTTAAAATAGAAGATTACAAAGAATTAAAAAAATCCATGATTGAATCGTATCCTGATATGATGGATTCATTTTGGAAAGAAGATCAAATTGAACTTTTACTAGAAAAATTTCCAGAAGGACAACTAGTTATTGTTGTTGACGGAGTTGTAGTAGGCTCCGCCTTATCGCTTTTAGTAACTGAAGATTTTGCTTTTAAAACAAGAACCTACAAAGCGATTACTGCAAATTATTCTTTCAAATCACATAACCCAGACGGAGAAGTTTTATACGGAATAGATGTTTTTATAAATCCGCAATATCGTGGATTACGATTGGGAAGACGATTATATGATGTAAGAAAAGAATTGTGTGAGCAATTGAATTTAAAATCCATCATTTTTGCTGGTAGAATTCCGAACTACGGGAAATATAAAGACGAAATAACACCAAAAATTTATATTGAAAAAGTAAAAAAGAAAGAGATTTACGATCCTGTTTTGTCCTTCCAATTGAGTAATGATTTCCACGAAGTTCGAGTGCTTAAAAATTATTTAGAAGGCGATGTAGAATCGCAAGAATATGCTGTTTTATTAGAATGGAATAATATTTATTATGATGATAGTCCAAAATTGATAAATACAGAAAAAAGTATTGTTCGTTTGGGTCTAATTCAATGGCAAATGCGTTCGCTAGGAAATTTAGATGCGTTGTTTGAGCAAGCCGAATTTTTTATAGACGCCGTTTCGGGTTATGGTAGTGATTTTGCTCTTTTCCCTGAGTTTTTTACCGCACCTTTAATGGCCGATTACAATCATTTGTCAGAAGCAGAAGCAATTCGAGAATTGGCCCGCCATACTGAAGCTGTTCGTTCAAAATTTCAAGAATTTGCTATTTCATATAACATCAACATCATTACCGGAAGTATGCCTTTTATCGAAAACGGACATGTATATAACGTAGGTTTTTTATGTAAACGAGATGGAACAAATGAAATGTATCGCAAAATCCACATTACACCAAACGAAGTGTTTCATTGGGGAATTACAGGTGGCGATACCATTCAAACTTTTGATACCGATTGTGGTAAAATTGGAATCATGATTTGTTATGATGTAGAATTTCCAGAATTATCAAGATTAATGGCTGATGAAGGAATGAATATTTTGTTTGTGCCTTTTTTAACCGATACACAAAACGGTTATACACGAGTAAAACATTGTGCTCAAGCGCGTGCTATTGAAAACGAATGCTATGTTGCTATTGCTGGTTGTGTTGGAAACTTACCAAAGGTAAACAACATGGATATTCAGTATGCACAAGCAGCGGTATTTACACCTTCCGATTTTGCATTCCCAAGTAACGGAATAAAAGCAGAAGCTACGCCAAATACAGAAATGACATTAATTGTTGATGTTGACATCGATTTATTAAAAGAATTACACGAACACGGAAGTGTTCGAACAATGAAAGATCGTCGAGATGACTTGTACCAACTTAAAAAAAATAAATAATTCAATTTTGTCATTCTGAACTCGGTTCAGAATCTCATTTATCCAGAAAATAATTATGAAAAAGTTAGTTGTATTTTTATTATTCACAACTTTGGGTTTTGCCCAAAACACTTTAAATTATAACGATGAAAAAGGTTCGCCAAAAGCCACTTTGCAAGATGTAAAATGGATTGTTGGAAATTGGACAGGCGAAGCTTTAGGTGGCATTTGTCAAGAAACTTGGAGCGAACCTATTGGTAATACTATGATGTTTAATTTTAAACTAGTAGTGGACGAAAAAGTTGTTTTTTATGAATTAGGACATATTATTGAAAAAGACAAAACCCTTTTATTACAACTCAAACATTTTGATGTGGATTTAAAAGGTTGGGAAAAAGCGGAAGTAAGTGAAAATTTCGAATTGGTAAAAGTCACCCCAACGCATGCTTATTTTGACAAATTTACTTTTGAGAAAATTTCGGATAACGAAATTAATCTTTACGTGGTTTTTGAAGAAAGCGGCAAGGAAATGAAATTTAATTTTAAGAAGTAAGTCATGAGTAAAACCTGTTTAGAATGTGGCGATAAAATCATTGGTCGCGAAGACAAAAAGTTTTGTTCGGATGGCTGCCGCAATGCGTACAACAACAAAATGAACAAAGACCAGAACAATTTAATGCGCAACATTAACAACAAATTGCGTAAAAATTACCGTATACTTTGTGAGCTAAACCCGGAAGAAAAATCAAAAACTACCAAAACTAAATTGCTAAGCAAAGGTTTCGATTTTGAGTTTTTCACAAGCATATTACAAACCAAAACTGGCAACACGTATTTCTTTTTGTACGATCAAGGGTATCGTGCTTTGGAAGACGATTTTTATATGTTGGTGAAGAAAGATAGTTAAGAAAATAGATGAAAAAAGAAAGAAAAAAGATTGCCATACTCGGCTGCGGTTGGCTGGGTTTACCCTTAGCCAAATCATTGCTTTCAAAAGGTTACGAAGTAAAAGGTTCTACGACTTCGGAAAGTAAATTAGAGGTGTTGAAAAATGCTGGGATATTGCCTTACCAAATTCAATTGGAGGAACATCAAATCATTGGAAATATGGAAGATTTTCTGAAAGAAACCGATGTTTTAGTGATTGATATTCCACCTGGATTGAGAAGAGAAATTTCGTCTTCTAGTGAAATGACGTTTGTAAATAAAATCAAAACTTTGATTCCCTATATCGAAAAATCAGGAATTCAGAAAGTTATATTCGTAAGCTCGACTTCAGTATATGGTGATAGTTTTCCAATTGTCGAAATTACAGAAGAAACAAAACCAAATCCTGACACCGAAAGTGGCAAGCAATTAGTAATTGCCGAAACTCTTTTACAATCGAATCCGCATTTTAAAACTACAGTAATTCATTTTGGTGGTTTACTTGGAGATGATCGTCATCCTATAAAATTTTTGGCTGGGAAAACCAATGTTGAAAATCCAGATGCCCCTATAAACATGATTCAGAGAGAAGATTGTATTGGAATTATTGAAACTTTAATTGATAAAGGACTTCGACAAGCTCAGTCTGACAACTGGAACGAAACCTTCAATGCTGTTGCACCTCAACATCCTACACGAAAAGAATATTATCACAAAAAAGCCGAAATTCTAAATTTACCATTACCTACCTTTGTAGAAAATTCGGAATCAATAGGAAAAATAATTTCCAGTAAAAAAGTGGAAACCATTTTAGGTTATTTGTTCCAAAAAGAAATTTAGCTATGGCCTATTTTAGTGTTTTTCATAATTACATTCAACAAAAGAAAAATGCGATTGGTTTACCCATTTTAGCTCTTATTTGGATAAGCTTTTTCTGGGGAACCACCTGGATTGCATCTAAAGAAGGTGTTAAATATATGCCGCCAATGCAATTAGTAGCACTTCGTCAGCTTTTTGGTGGATCACTTTATCTGCTATATTTTATAATTAAAAAACACCCTTGGCCAAACAAAAGACAATGGCGCAATATTTTTGTTTTGAGTGTGCTAAATTTCATGCTGAGCAACGGTTTGAGCACTTGGGGCGTTAAATATATTTCGAGTGGTTTAGGTGCTATTATTGGCTCCATTTTTCCACTTTGGATAGTAATTATCAGCTTGTTTCGAGGACAAAAAACGTCTTGGAAAGCAGTTGTAGGTTTGATTGTTGCTTTTGGTGGTATTTGCGTTATTTTCTACGATTATCTCAACGATTTCTTAGAACCCGAATTCCGATTTGGAATTTTACTTTCCGTGATTGCTACGTTTACCTGGGCATTATCTTCTATTTATATCAAAGAAAATAAAACGAATTTCAATCCGTATTTCAGTTTAGGATTGCAAATGTTGATTTCGAGTATTGTGATTTCGAGTGTAATTGGATTAAATGGCACTTCGGTTCCGCTGAATGAAATTCCGGCCATTTCTTGGTGGTCGATTGGATATTTAGTAGTTTTTGGTTCGGTATTAACCTTTATTGCTTTTATTTATGCATTAGAAAACTTACCGACTGAGATTAGTAGTTTATATGCGTACATTAATCCAATGGTGGCGTTGTTTTTTGGTTATTTGCTATTCAATGAACCTTTAACTACCGCGATTATTATTGGAGGAACAATCACGATTGTTGGTCTTTATATTGTAAATCGAGCAATTAAGAAGAAATAAAAAATCCCACCTAAAAAGATGGGATTTGATTGTATTTCGAATTTGATTACCAAATTTTCACACGTTTCTCATAAGGTAAATACATACCGTTGTGTGGTAAGATATTAAACGCTTTGTAGAACGCTTCAACATTTTGTAACGGCACATAAGCACGATACATTCCAGGTGAATGTGGATCCGTTTTTACTTGGTTTTTAATTGCTTCATCACGCATTTTACTTCTCCAAATGGTTGCCCAAGAAATGAAGAAACGTTGTTCTGGAGTAAATCCGTCAATTAAACCAGGATTACCATTTTCTTTCAAGTAAATTTGTAAACCATCAAATGCTGCATTAACACCACCTAAATCTCCGATGTTTTCACCCAAAGTGAATTTACCATCAACAAAAATTCCTGGCAGTGGTTCTAATGCTGAATATTGGTCTGCTAAAGCACTTCCTAATGTAGTGAATTGTTTTAAATCGTCTTCACTCCACCAGTTAACTAAATTTCCGTCTGCATTATATCTTGAACCAGAATCATCAAATCCGTGCGAAATTTCGTGTCCGATTACGGCACCAATTCCACCATAATTTACCGCTTCGTCAGCTTTGTAATCGTAGAAAGGAGGTTGTAAAATAGCCGCTGGGAAAACAATCTCGTTGTTTGTAGGACTGAAATAAGCGTTTACCGTTTGAGGCGACATTCCCCATTCTTCTTTATCAACAGGTTTACCTAATTTCTCAAGATTTTTCATGTGACTCCATTTCGCATACATTCTTGAATTATCAAAATAAGTTCCGCCTTGTTCAGGAGATTTTACCACTAAAGCTGAATAATCTTTCCATTTGTCTGGATAACCAATTTTCACACGAAATTTATTCAATTTTATTTTTGCATTTTCCTTAGTTACTTTTGTCATCCAAGGTAAATTGTCAATTCTGTTATCAAAAGCTTTCATAACATTAGCAATCATAGCTTGCGCTTTTGCTTTTGCTTCTGGCGGGAATTTTTTAGCAACATATAATTTCCCTAATGCTTCACCTAATCTTCCATTAACAGTTGCCAATGCTCTTTCTTCAGCTGGACGTTGTTTCACAGCTCCAGTTAAGGTTTTTCCGTAGAAATCAAAGTTTGCATTTTCGATTTCAGTTGAAAGTAAACCTGCAGAACCTCTTAAAGCTGTCCAACGCATGTAGGCTTTCCAATCTTCTACTTGGTTATCTTTTAAGATAGTTTCAACCGTTTGTAAATATTTTGGTTGTGAAACAACTAAAGAATCTACTTTTCCGATACCAACAGATTGAAAATATGCCTCCCATTTTACAGTTGGAGCTAATTTTTGTAAATCAGCAAAACTCATTGGGTTATACGTTTTTCTTCTGTCTCTACGTTCTACTCTATCTAAAGTAGCTGTTGACATTTTAGTTTCTAAAGCTAAAATTTTCTTAGCATTGTCATTAGCAGTTGCTGCAGACTCACCAATGAATTGTAACATTCTAGATACGTGAGCAATATATTTTTCACGCTTTTCTTTGTTGTCTGGTGCATCTGAAACGTAATAATCTCTATCTGGTAAACCAAGGCTACCTGTTCCTACATAAATTACGTTTTTGTTACTGTTTTTTGCATCAGCTCCAATATAACTTCCAAAGAAACCTAATCCCATTTCTGGTTCCATCTCAGCTAATAAGGCTACTAATTCGTCAGCATTCTTTACGTTATTGATTTTTGCCAAATATGGTTTTAAAGGATCAATTCCAGCTTTATTTCTACTAACAGTATCTAGAACTGTTTTGTATAGATTAATTGCTTTTGCTTGATCGGAATTTGGATCGATGGTTTTATCATTAATAGCTTCTTTTAAGATCGCCATTACATCATCATCAGTGTTTTTTCGAAGTTCATCAAAACTACCCCAACGCGTTCTATCAGCAGGAATTTCGGTTTTATCTAACCAAGTTCCATTTACATAACGGTTAAAATCGTCTGCAGGATTCACTTTTTTATCCATAAAACTAGTGTTTATCCCTATAGATTGTTTTTGTGAAGTTGCCTCCTTACCTGACTTACAAGATGAAATTGCAAGCGAAAGAACAAGCAAGCTTAAACCTCCGTTTAAAATTGATTTATTCATAGTTTATTCTTTAATAATTCTTTTAACTATTGATTGGTTATTAGCAGTAATTTTCACAAAATAAACACCTTGCGCTACTGAAGACATGTTCAATTGAATTTCACCATTTGAAATACCTAAATCGTTTTTAGACACTACAATTTTTCCAGTTAAATCATAAACTTCAATTGCAGAAACTTCATTTGTACCAACTGCTAAATTGAAAATTCCTTTTGAAGGATTTGGATACAATACTATATTTTGCAAATCAAAATTTTGATTAGAAAGAGTACCGTCAATTAAAAAATCATCTACATTAACTCCTAAACCATCGACTGATTGATCCGAGTGGAATACAATTCTAAAAATTATATTAGTCTCTGAGTTCAATGCATTTAAAGGATAACTATATGTTGTTAAAGTCGTATTTGAACCTGTCCATTGCGCACCAGGACAGTTATAACAATCATTCCCAGCTGTTGCAGAAGTTCTATCGCTATTGTACCATGTTGCCCCCATTGTGCCTAAAACAGACCATGAAGCTCCAAAATTTGTAGAGTATTCTACATAAGCAATATCCCAATTTTGTTCAAGATCATATTTCATTGCAAAACTTATTTGTGGATTAATCACATTTGACAAGTTGTAGCATTGAGAAACTAAATAAGCTTTTGTATTATTCGGATAATTCCCATTTGAATTAGTAGAATAAACTGTATTTCCTGAAGATGTTAAACCATCTGTTCTTACTGTTCTTAACCATTGTGCGCCTGAAGCTCCTTCTTTGTAAGAAATTAAAGCATCTGTTGCATTAGTAAATGGATTTGTAACACCAATTGTACCTGCATCATTGATATAAAATGAAGCACTCCCTTGGTTGTTATCTGGATAAGTATCATTTGCTGTTGTAGTTGTTACACTCATAGAATGCATTCCTCTTGATAACATGACTACTGGCAAATCGATAGTTACTGTTTCATTCGATAAAATTGTTCCGTTCCAATTATAGTTATAAGGAGTAGCATCAATAGTATAACTAACTGCTACAGAATTTATATTATTTAAACCATTATTCTTAACTTGAATTTGAGGCACAACATTATTATCACAATTTATGTTGATACCTGGATTTTCAATAGCAATAAACTTAACATCATCAGACACTAATTGAACAGGAATTGCTGTTTCCCAAACTCCTCTTCCGTAAGTAGCCGCAATTAATTTAGCATCTTCTAAATTGATTTCTAAATCACGTACCGAAACATTTGGTAAGTTGGTATCAAATGGTTCCCATTGTGACATTGAATCATCACGGTAATAAACACCTAAAGTTGTTCCCAAATACAATGGATTATCTGTATTTCTTCCTTGGTGAACGATACAATTTTTCCCTATAGAAGGAAGTCCATCAGATATATCACTAAAAATAACACCTCCATCTGTAGATTTTAATACAAGTCCTGTACTACCACCAGTAACTAAATAAACAATATTGCTATTTGAAGAATGTACTTTTATTGATTCTATACTACCACTAGGTGAATTATACACATTTGTAAAGTTTATTCCACGATTTGTACTTTTATATAAACCCAAACCATTTGCAACATACATGATATCATCATTAGAAGGATCTACCGAAATTACTTCTAGATTTCCAGAACCTAATGGATCAACATTTTGAATTGTCCAACTTGTTCCAACTAGTTTATATAACCCATCAAAACCTGAAAATAATTCTCCTGAACTATTCACTGTTAAGGGTGTTATCCAATTTCCGCTAGCAGGCGATGTTACCGAGCCTGTAATAGCGTCACCAGCTGAATTACTTATATATAATGTTCCTCCATTTTGGATAAACCCATAATATTGGTTTTGATTGTTTGGATTAATTGCAGTGTCCATTCCATCAGCTCCATAGTAATTTTTCCATTGTCCTCCACTGTAGGCATGTCCGCCGTTATCTTGTAATCCTCCAACCATATTTGCTGAAGATTGTTTTGACACTGCTATTCTATAAAATTGACTGATTTGAGCACCAGCTGTTAAGTCTGTAAAATTGCTACCATTGTTATCTGAAACATAAATTCCTCCATCGGTTCCTGCAAACAATCTTGTTCCGTGAAATCCTAAGTAATGAATATCAGCATGTGTATAAGATGGTCCTGTTGGATTACTCCAGTTATTAAGTCTTGTAGCCGAAGTTCCTCCATTAACAGATTTCCAAACATTCAAACAGCCTGTATAAATCTCTTCTGCATTTGTAGGTGAAACTGCTAAAGCTAAATCATACCAAGATTGATTAGATTCAAAAACATCAGTTGTTGTATTTCTTGCTGTAAAAGTTGTTCCTCCATCTGTTGAGCGATAGATTCCCTGAAAATCCCCACCACCAGTTGCAGCACTTAAAATATAAACATAATTCGCATTAGCTGGCGTTACATCTAAAAGTAATCTACTTGAATTAGTTGGTAATCCCGTTGATACTTGAGTAAATGAGGAACCACCATTTGTAGAACGATAAAAAACATTATTTGAAACCGCATAAACTGTATTTGGATCACCTGGTTTTAATCTAATACTTCCCTGAGAAAAATCTCCTAGTCTCACTCTCGACCATGTTGCTCCTGCATTTGTTGTTCTATAAATTCCATTATTAGTGGCACACCAAAGCATTTGATTATTTGTAGGATGAATCAAAATATCTCCAGCTCTTGATGGATTTGTTGTTGTGCCCATAATTCCAGTTGGGTTCCATGTTGCTCCTCCATCAGTTGATTTATAAACCCCAACCGAATAAGAGTCTCCAGCATCTTTATCACCGGTTGCAATATAAATTGTATTTGAATCTGAATAATCTACCGCAATACCAGAAACCCCAATTTGAGGCAATTCATCAGTAAGTGGTGTCCATGTAGAACCATTATTTGTTGATTTCCATATACCACCTGCTGGAGCGCCTAAATAAATAGTACTAGGATTTGAAGGATCAACATGAACAATGTTTACTCTTCCTTGCCCTGAAGACCAAGAACCTGTATTGGTATGTGTAAATGGTCCAACAGGTTGCCAGTTACTAACAGGCAAAGACATCGTTGTACGTCTATTCGCTTTAGATTGATTTTTTTGTCTCCAAGCGTTCCAAAATTCTTCTGAAGATTGAATATAACCTTGCTCGTTTGTGAAGCTTCTCCAATGAAACTCTGAACGCATAAAAGGCTTGTAACCAGAACCTTTTACGTTTTTATCATGCGTTAACCAATATTGATTAAAAGCAGTAACTAATTCATCAATAGTAGTTTCTCCTTTTTTAGTAGTGTTTATTTCACTCATCCACGGAGCTGTAGGATTAAATTGTGAAAATCCTAAAAAGGAACACAATAAACTAACAATCAGGTAATTTTTAATCATAAAACTATATATTTTGAAGATAATCTCACAAAGATAACGAAGAAAATTAACTTATTCGAATTTTAACAACTGTATAACGGTTAATTATGACCAATTACTTTTGAATTATCATTATTTTTGAAAAAAATTTTTATGTTAGTATTCCTTAAACCATATAAAAAATTTATTCTGTTTTTTT
The DNA here is from genome assembly GCF_021172165.1 of Flavobacterium channae. NCBI lineage: Bacteria > Pseudomonadati > Bacteroidota > Flavobacteriia > Flavobacteriales > Flavobacteriaceae > Flavobacterium > Flavobacterium channae. The sequence continues at coordinate 2,691,498 of NZ_CP089096.1, forward strand.
CAATACTTTCTATTGGGATTTATTTCGGAATTTACTCTTTGCTTAGTCCAAAAAAAACACTCCCAATATATTCTCCAAGGGATATAAATCCTGAGTTAGTTGATTCTACAGTACAACATATTGGCAATGATCATAAAATTGCAGACTTTGCTTTTACGAATCAAAATGGAAAATTAATCACTCAAAAAGATTATGAGAATACTATATACGTAGCCGATTTCTTTTTCACTACTTGCCCTACTATTTGTCCTAAAATGACCAATAATATGGTTTGGTTACAAGGTCAATTAAAAAACAATCCTAAAGTCAAATTACTATCGTTTTCTGTTACTCCTGATATTGACACGCCAGAAGTTCTAAAGAAATATGCTATTGAAAAAGGAGTTGATGATTCGCGTTGGAATTTAGTAACTGGAGACAAAAAAGACATTTATTATTTAGCACGAAAATCCTATTTAGCAGTCAAAACAGGAAAACCTGAAGAACTATATGATATGGTGCACACTGAAAATTTTATTCTTGTTGACAAAAACAAAAGGATAAGAGGGTTTTATGATGGTACTAACTTAGACCAACCTACCAACGATCCAAAAACTAAAAACATGCAACAACTTTTAGAAGATATTTTGTGGCTTTGTGAAAATCAATAAGACTATAAAAACAAAATATTTTATTAAAGTTGATAAATATCAAGATTAGTACAATTATAATTTTTACTTTTGTATTTTAATTCAATCTAAATAAGGAAATGGAAATTAGTTCTTCCGAACTTAAAATTGGAGAAGTTGCCGAAATAACCTCCATCAATCTAGATGAAATCCCACTAAAGCTTTTAGAAATGGGATGTTTACCTGGAAATTCCATTACTTTAATTCAAATTGCGCCTTTAGGCGATCCTTTGTATTTTAACGTAAATGATTCGCATGTAGCCATTCGATTAGAAACGGCTAAAGAAATCACGGTTACCAAAATGTAATTCTCATGAGTAAAAATCCTATCAAAGTTGCTTTAATTGGAAACCCAAATGTGGGCAAAACATCGGTTTTTAATGAATTAACAGGATTGAATCAACAAGTGGGAAATTACCCAGGAATCACCGTTGAAAAAAAACAAGGCGTTTGTAAATTAAACGAAACCATAAAGGCAAAAATCATCGATTTACCCGGAACTTACAGCTTAAATGCCAGTTCGATTGACGAAAATGTAGTGATTGAATTATTACTCAACAAAAACGACGAAGATTTTCCAGATGTTGCCGTTGTGGTGACCGAAGTGGAAAACTTAAAACGAAATTTACTCCTTTTTACCCAAATTAAAGATTTAGAAATTCCGACCATTTTAGTCATTAATATGGCGGATAGAATGAAATTGAAAGGTATTGAATTGGATATTCCAGTTTTAGAAAAAGAACTAAAAACGAAGATTGCTTTAATTAGTTCGCGTAAAAAAATTGGAATTGATTATTTAAAAGAACTTATTCTTAACTATCAAAATATTTCTACCGAACCTTGTTTGCATGCTTCTTCGATAGATCCAGATTACTTTAATAATTTAAGAAGAGCATTCCCAAATCAGTTGTTATACAAACTTTGGTTGGTAATAACGCAAGATGTTAACTTTTTAAATTTAGAACGAAACGAAATTAAGAGTTCGTTTACAAAATCGCATGCCGATTTAAAGCGTTTGCAACAAAAAGAAACCATCAAACGCTACCAATTCATTAACGATACACTAAAAATTGGTCAAAAAATCGATCAATCTAAAGCAACCGATATTCGAGCAAAAATAGATCGTGTTTTAACTCATAAAATATTTGGTTACGTTATTTTCTTCGGAATATTAATGCTAATATTTCAGTTTTTATTTGACTGGAGTAGCATTCCTATGGATTTCATTGATGAAACTTTTGCTAATTTTAGTTCACTTGCTAAACAACATTTACCGGCAGGAGAATTTACCAATTTAATTAGCGAAGGATTAATTCCAGGAATTGGCGGAATTGTTATTTTTATTCCCCAAATTGCCTTTTTGTTCTTATTTATTTCTGTTTTAGAAGAAAGTGGCTACATGAGTCGTGTGGTTTTCCTAATGGATAAAATCATGCGAAGATTTGGCTTGTCTGGAAAAAGTATTGTACCCTTAATTTCGGGAACTGCTTGTGCTATTCCGGCAATTATGAGTGCTCGAAATATTGAAAATTGGAAGGAAAGACTTATAACTATTTTAGTTACACCTTTTACAACTTGTTCGGCAAGGTTACCTGTTTATGCTATATTAATTTCACTAATTATCCCTGAAAAAAGAGTTCTAGGATTCTTAAGTTTACAAGGACTAACCCTAATGGCATTGTATTTATTAGGATTTGGAATGGCAGTTTTTTCGGCTTACTTGCTTAATAAATTATTAAAATTAAACTGCAAATCATACTTCGTAGTTGAAATGCCAAGTTATAAAATTCCGATGATTAAAAATGTTGGAATAAATGTATTAGAAAAAACAAAAGCGTTTGTTACGGGTGCTGGAAAAATCATTTTAGCTTTGTCAGTAATCTTATGGTATTTAGGTTCTCACGGATTAAGCGATGATTTTAATAATGCTGAAAAAATAATCACAAAACAAAACCAACATAAAACAATAACTGCAGAAGAATTTGAAGACCAAGTAAACTCTTTCAAATTAGAAAACTCGTATATCGGTTTTATGGGAAAAACTATTGAACCAATGATTGAACCTCTTGGTTATGATTGGAAAATAGGTATTGCAGTAGTTAGCAGCTTTGCTGCTCGTGAAGTTTTCGTTGGAACATTGGCAACAATCTACAGTGTTGGAAGTCATAGCGAAGAAGAAACAACCATAAAAAATCGTATGGCTGCAGAAGTACATCCTGAAACGGGTAAGAAAATATTCAATTTTGCTACAGGAATTTCATTGTTGCTATTTTATGCGTTTGCTATGCAATGTATTTCTACTTTAGCCATTGTTAAAAAAGAAACTAATTCTTGGAAATGGCCAATAATACAATTGGTTTTCATGAGTGGATTTGCCTACATAACAGCATTAATTGCATATCAAGTTTTAAAATAAAAGGCATACTTTTTGATTGTTTTTATAAAACAAAATCGATGAAAAAATTTCTACTCGCTTTAGTTGCAATCTTAACTTTAAATAGTTCGTTTTCACAAAAAGTTGATAAATCTAAAAGTGAATTAAAATCGGGAAGTTCAAGTAGTTCTTCTGGGACAAGAAGCAATACATCTAGTTCTTCTAGAAGTTCTTCAGATGATTATGGATTAGTTGGTTTATTTGTAGAAGGATTTTTATTTGTGAGTTTTTATTCCACTATAGGTGATTATAATTCAGAAGAACATCTTTACAATCCGCTTTCTAAATATCCTTATTTTGATGGTGAATCAGGAAATTTTCAAAATGATAATGACAGCATAGAAATTGGCAATATAATGCGATTTGATGTTGAAAATCATTTTCTTTACAGTAGTAACAAGTTATTAGGAAATCACTTAAAAGCAAAGATTAGACCGTTTCAATACTTTTATTTACAAGCTGATTATCGTGAATTATTAGAGAAAAATTTATTTACAAACCAATTCTCCAATCTTTCATTATTTCAATTTAATTTGGCTTATGATAGAATTCGATTTAAAAAATTCAATTTTGGATGGACACTTGGTGCAACTTATGTAGCAAATGATGTGCAAAAAGTTGGCTTTTCATACGGCTTAAATGCCGATGCTTTCATCATCAAAAACATCAGCTTTAATACCGCTATGTTATGGTGTAGAATAAACGGCTTACCCGTAAATTCATTTGAGCTAAGAGGAAAATATCACAAAAAGAATTATTTCTTCTCTTTTGGATATGAGCATTTAAAAATTGCTTCACCAAATTATAATTTTGTAACTTTAGGAACTGGAATATATTTTTAGAATATGGATATGCAACAAATATTAGTTTATCTTTCTTTAGCTATAGCCATAGGATTTTTGGTTAAGAAATTCTTTTGGAAAAAACGCACTAAAAAATCAAAACCTTGCGGTGATGATTGCGCATGTCATTAACCTAAAGCCACATCTAAAACCATCATTACAATAAAACCACCTATAAAACCTAATGTGGCGATATCTGTATTTTTATCTTGTTGAGTCTCGGGAATAACTTCTTCAACAACAACAAAAATCATGGCCCCAGCAGCAAAAGCTAATGCATAAGGCAAAATTGGAGTGAAAAAAGTAACTGCAACAGCACCAATTACTCCAAAGATAGGTTCAACGATTGCCGAGGATTGGCCATACATGAAACTTTTCATACGACCCATTCCCATTCTTCGTAATGGCATAGAAACGGCAATTCCTTCAGGGAAATTTTGAATTCCAATTCCTATGGCTAAAGTAACTGCTCCTGCAATTGATGCTTCTGGAATTCCTGCTGCAACACCACCAAACAAAACACCAACAGCTAATCCTTCTGGAATATTATGCAATGTAATAGCCAAAACCAAAAGAGTTGTACGTTGCCAAGGCGATTTTATTCCTTCAGTTTCTTTGAAATTAATATGCATGTGAGGCAATACTTTATCCAATCCAAAAATGAACATAGCACCCAAAGCAAATCCAACCGCAGCTGGAATTACTTTTACAAAACCATCACCATGACTCATTTCGATAGCAGGAGCTAATAAACTCCAAAAACTTGCTGCCACCATAACACCTCCAGTAAAACCTAGCATTCCATCTAACACTACACGATTCATATTCTTAAAAAAGAACACAAATGAAGCACCAAATGCCGTTAAACCCCAAGTAAATGTAGTGGCTAAAAATGCCGCCAAAATGGGATCAATACTCTCAAAAAAATGAATAATTGAATCAAACATAATTATTGAACGTATAAATTATTAGCAATTTTATTCGAAATCGTTAAGCGTTTTCCATCGATTTCAACCGTTAAAGTATCATCAAAATCTTCTTTGTCAATTACTTTTACAACCGAACCTAATGCTATTTTTTGCTTGTCTAAATATTTTAAAAAATCGGTAGAAGAATCTTTTACACCGACGCAGTGAAAAGATGCATTAATTTCTACTTCTGATAAAAGTTGTTTCTCAATTTTTTTAATCACACCTTTTGCATCAGGAATAGGATCTCCGTGTGGATCAGCTACTGGAAATCCTAAAAACGCATCCAATCTATTAATCAATTTTTCGGATTTAATGTGTTCTAATTCTTCAGCTATTTCGTGCACTTCATCCCAAGAAAAACTTAATTTATCTACTAAAAAAACTTCCCACAAACGGTGTTTTCTTACAATCATTTTGGCTAAATAAAACCCTTTATCCGTTAATGTAACACCTTGGTATTTTTGATAACTCACCAAATTTTTATCCGATAGTTTCTTCAACATATCGGTAACAGATGACGCTTTGGTATCGAGCATTCCCGCAATAGCGTTCGTGTTGACACCTTTTGGAGAAACCAACGACAAATGATAAATAACTTTAATATAATTTTCTTCCGAAATGGTCATAAACAATTCATTTTTACAAATATATAAAGTTTTTTAGTTTTGTAAATGTTTTATTTTTAGATTTATCTAAATTTAATTTTATGATTTTTAAAATATTTATTTATACAACCCTGCTTTTTTCACTTTTTACTTTTTCACAAAACACCATAAAAGGAAAAGTGACCTCTAATAATGAGGTTTTAGCTTATGCTACTATCTATATAAAAGAACTTAGTAAAGGAGTAGAAACCAATGAAAACGGAATGTATACATTTGAAAATATACCTGTAGGTTCTTATACAATTACCGCTTCCTACATTGGGTTTAAACCCGAAAAAAAGAACATAACGGTCACAGAAAACAACGAAACAACCCTTAACTTTAACCTAATTGAAGATGCAAATGTTTTAGATGATGTGGTGGTTTCAGGAACACTAAAACCTGTTTCAAGAATGGAAACGCCTGTTCCGGTCGAAGTGTATACGACAGCCTTTTTAAAGAAAAACCCAACATCAAATATTTTTGAAGCTTTACAAAACGTAAATGGCGTTCGACCACAACTCAATTGTAATATTTGCAACACGGGCGACATTCATATTAACGGATTAGAAGGCCCGTACACAATGGTTACTATTGACGGAATGCCAATTGTTAGTGCACTTTCAACAGTTTACGGTTTATCTGGAATTCCAAACTCATTAATCGACAGAATTGAAGTGGTAAAAGGTCCAGCTTCAAGTTTGTACGGAAGTGAAGCTGTTGGTGGATTAATCAATATCATTACAAAAAAACCAACAACCGCTCCATTATTTTCGGCTGATATATTTTCAACTTCTTGGTTGGAAAACAATGTGGATTTAGGTTGGAAAAGTTCGGTTGGGAAAAAAGCAATGACCCTAGTCGGCATCAATTATTACAATTACAACCAACCTATTGACAACAACAACGATAATTTTACCGATGTAACCTTGCAAGAACGAATTTCCGTCTTCAACAAATGGAATTTCGATCGAAAAAACAATAAAGAGTTCACCATCGCAGGACGCCTTTTTTACGAAGACCGTTGGGGTGGCGAAATGCAATGGAACAAATCGTATCGTGGTGGCTCGGAAGTGTATGGTGAAAGTATTTATACAAAACGTTTAGAACTTTTGAGTAAATATCAATTACCAACTACAGAAAACATGAATTTATCGTTTTCAATGACAGCACACGACCAAAATTCGGTGTACGGAAATACCATTTACTTAGCGAATCAAAAAAATGCTTTCGGACAATATACTTGGGATAAAAAATTAGAAAACCACAATTTGTTATTGGGAGCTGCTTTTCGTTATCAATATTATGACGATAATACAACAGCTACAACGACTGCAGAACAAACAAAAATCTATAGCATTTTTCTTCAAGATGAAATAAAATTGGCTCCAAAACATCATATTTTATTAGGTGCTAGATACGATTACAACAACAATCACGGCAACATATTTACACCGAGAATTGCTTACAAATGGAATCCAACAGAAAACGATGTATTCCGAATTAATGCGGGAACTGGATTTCGAATCGTAAATTTATTTACCGAAGAGCACGCCGCTTTAACAGGTTCAAGAGATGTAATAATTACCGAAGATTTAAAACCTGAAACTTCCTACAACGTCAATTTAAATTATTTGAAAAAAATTAGATTTGAAAACGGCACTTTTTTAGGATTTGAAACTTCGGCTTGGTACACGTATTTTAACAACCAAATTATTCCAGATTACGACACAAATCCGAACCAAATTATTTATACCAACTTAAACGGTTATGCACAAACTTTAGGAATTAGTGGCAATGTCGATTTGGTTACACCTTTTGGATTGAAAGCAATTGTTGGTTTCACAATTATGGAACCGAAAAATGTGCAAAACGGAGTAAGTTCAACACCTGCTTTAACAGAAAAATATAGCGCCAATTGGGCTATAACGTACGAAATTCCAAAATGGTTTTTAGCCATCGACTACACTGGAAATTTATATGGTCCGATGCGTTTGCCATTATTAAGTGATTTAGATCCAAGACCCGAATATTCTCCTATTTGGAGTTTGCAAAACATTCAATTTACTTATAAAAAATTTCGTAGTTTTGAACTTTATGGAGGTGTGAAAAATATATTGAATTGGACGCCTAACAAAAGCACTCCATTTTTGATAGCTAGAGCAAATGATCCTTTTGATGAAGGTGTAGAATATGATACGAATGGAAATGTTTTAGCGACACCAACAAATCCATACGCCTTAACTTTTGACCCAAGTTACGTCTATGCACCCAACCAAGGAATTAGAGGTTTTTTAGGAATTCGATATACCATTTATTAATGCAACATTATCATTACATTTTTACAGGTTCAGGATTATCGGCTTTAATGACCGTTTATGAAATGCTTTTATCTGGAAAGTTTGAGGATAAATCCATTTTGCTAATTGATGAAAACACTAAAAAAGCAAACGATAGAACTTGGTGTTTTTGGGAAGAAGATAATTTATTTGATGAAATCGTTTCAAAAAAATGGAATCAAGCGATTTTTACTAATGAAAAATTCAATCGAATTTTAGAATTAACGCCTTATCAATACAAGAAAATTAATGGTTTAGATTTTTACGAATTGGTTTTCAAGAAGATTTCAGATCATAAAAACATTCATTTTTTAAATCATACAGTAGTTGATTTTACTGAATTAGGCAATCATTGTGTTGTAAAAACAGAATCAGTAACTTTCACTTGTAACAAAATCTTCAATTCTATTTACAATCCAGAAATTGTAAAAAAACAAAACAAATTCCCTTTAATTCAACAACATTTCATTGGTTGGTTTATCAAAAGTAAAGAAGCGGTTTTTACTCCAAATTGCGCCACTTTCATGGATTTTTCGGTGAAGCAAAAAGGCAATACACGCTTTATGTATGTTTTACCAACATCTTCAACTGAAGCTTTGCTAGAATACACCTTGTTTTCAAGAGATTTACTTTCAAAAGAAGAATACGAAGGTGAAATTCAAAAATACATTGAAAATCTTGGTATAACCGAATACGAAATCATCGAAAAAGAACACGGAAACATTCCGATGACGTGCTATCCTTTTTGGAAACACAACACGAAAAACATCATCAATATCGGTTCGGCTGGCGGCTGGACCAAAGCTAGTACCGGTTATACATTTAAAAACGCTTCAAAAAAATCAAAAGCTTTGGTTCAATTTCTAAAATCAGAATCCGACTTCACTAAATTCCATAAAAAAGACAAATTTTGGTTTTATGATTTGTTGCTAATAGATATTTTAAGTGCTAAAAATCAGTTGGGTTCTAAAATATTTTCATCCATGTTTCAAAAAGGAAATTCAACTGTCATTTTTAAATTTTTAGATGAAGAAACTACTTTTTCGGAGGATTTACAAGTGATTTGGAAATGTCCAAAAATGCTTTTTATAAAGGCGTTATTTTTAAGAATTTTTAAATAAAAACAAACTATCAAATCATAACAAATCTTTATGAATTGCTATTCTGTAACAAGCAAAAAACTTCGTAACTTTGCCATTCGTTAACTTATAACAATATACATTATGTATCCAGAAGAAATGGTAAACCCAATGCGTGCTGAATTAACAGATGCAGGTTTCAAAAATTTATATACAGCAGATGACGTAAAAAACGCTATCAAAGCTGAAGGAACAACTTTAGTTGTAATCAATTCTGTTTGTGGTTGTGCTGCAAGAAATGCACGTCCAGGAGCAAAAATGAGTTTAGAAGGAGGAAAAAAACCAGCTAATTTAATCACTGTTTTTGCAGGAGTTGATAAAGATGCGGTTGATGCTGCAAGAGCAGAAATGTTCCCTTTTCCACCGTCTTCTCCAAGTATGGCATTATTCAAAGATGGAGAATTAGTTCACATGTTAGAGCGTCATCATATTGAAGGTCGTCCAGCAGAATTAATTGCTGAAAATTTAAAAGACGCTTACAACGAGTTTTGCTAATTAAATAACGCAACCTTTTCATGATTTTTTAATCTAATTAGAAAAAAGATTATGAAAACTATCATTCGATTTTTGCTTTTAGCAACGCTATTGCAAAGTTTTCAATGCAATGAAGATGAATCAGTTGCTACGGTTACACCTCAACAACTGGCTCAAAAAAAACAAGAAATTCTCGATTATATCAACAGTTATTCTTGTGCTGAAGCTTCAGGATGTAATTCGATTGCGTTTGGTGCTAAACCTTGTGGTGGACCAAGAGAATTTTTGGTTTATCCAAACTCGGTAGATCAAGTTACATTACAAAACTTAGTTGATGAATATTACGAAATGGACAACGAATATAATATACAAACTGGAGCTGTTTCTGATTGTATGGTAGTAACTGCTCCAAGTAATATTGATTGCGTAAATGGCGTTTGCACAATTATTGATTAAAAAATAGAAATGTTTACTATGCAAGCATATAGAAAGACCACCAAATATGGTGGTTTTTTTATTTTATAACTTACTTTTGCACAAATTGGTTTCAAATGGAAAAAATTCTATCCTATCCACTTTCAATAGTTTATTACATTCTATTTTTACTTTGGTTATTTGTTTTTCATCCTATACAATGGGTTTGCTTTAATCTTTTTGGATATAATGCACATCGTATAAGTGTTGCTTACCTAAATTTATTTTTAGTTAGAACAGCGCATGTTTTAGGAACAACATATCACATTAAAGGAATGGAAAATGTTCCGGAAAACAAACCTTTAATTATTGTAGCCAATCACCAAAGTTTACATGATATCACAACTATTATTTGGTTTTTAAGAAAAGTGCATCCAAAATTCATTAGTAAAATTGAATTAGGAAAAGGAATTCCAAGTGTTTCTTATAATTTACGCCATGGTGGATCGGCATTAATCGATAGAAAAGATCCAAAGCAAGCTTTACCAGAAATTAAAAAAGTAGCCGAATTAGTAAATAAAAACAACTATTCTGTCGTTATATTTCCAGAGGGAACAAGAAGCAAAACAGGAACACCAAAACCATTTGCAGTAAATGGATTAAAAATGTTGTACAAATTTGCTCCTGACGCTTACTTCTTACCTATTACAATTAACAATTCTTGGAAGATGACAAAGTTTGGTCAATTTCCATTAGGATTAGGAACAAAATTAGAGCTACTTATTCATGAACCTATGAAAATTTCTGAGGTTCCATTTGAAGAGATATTTGAAAAAACTGAAAAAATTATAACAGAACACATAAAAAAATAACCCATGTCTATACAAAACGTCCGTTTAGAAGTGATGCAGTTCTTGGAAAAAAAGATCGATCATTTCATGGAAGAATTCTTAATTCCGGTTGAGAAAATTTGGCAACCAACTGATTTATTGCCAAATTCTCAAAATGAAACTTTTTTTGAAGATGTAAAAGAATTAAGAGAAATTGCCAAAGATTTACCTTACGATTTTTGGGTAACTTTAGTTGGTGATACTATTACTGAAGAAGCCTTACCAACTTACGAATCTTGGTTGATGAATGTTGAAGGAGTAAATCCTGAAGAAAAAAGTAATGGTTGGAACAAATGGATAAAACATTGGACTGGTGAAGAAAATCGCCATGGAGATGTTTTAAACAAGTATTTATATCTTTCAGGAAGAGTAAATATGAGAGAAGTTGAAATGACAACGCACCATTTAATTAATGATGGTTTTGACATTGGAACAAGCAATGATCCTTACAAAAACTTTGTTTACACTTCTTTCCAAGAATTAGCTACTTATGTTTCGCACAATAGAGTTGCATTAATTGCTAAAAAATATGGAGATAAAAAACTTCATAAAATGTGTAATTTAATTGCTGGAGATGAAATGCGTCATCACTTAGCTTACAGCGAATTTGTAAACCAAATTTTTAAAGTAGATCCAAGCGAAATGATGTTGGCCTTCCAACACATGATGAAGCACAAAATTATAATGCCGGCACACTTTTTAAGAGAAAGTGGTCAAAAAATAAGCACTGCTTTTGAACAATTTTCAGATTCTGCACAAAGAATAGGCGTTTATACGGCTGTTGATTATGTAGATATTATGCAAAAATTAATTGACAAATGGGAAATTGATAAAATTGCAAATTTATCTGATGAAGCAGAGAAAGCAAGAGATTATCTAATGAAACTTCCTAGTAGAATGGCCAAAATTTCTGAACGAATAGTAATCCCAGAAACAAGTCATATTTTTAAATGGGTTGAACCTGCTTTGGTAAAATAATTCATCTTTCACAAAATGACATTAATTGACAACACTATACTTTTTGTAAAAAAACAATTAGAAAATGCCGAAGGCGGTCATGATTGGTTTCACATAGAGCGTGTTTATAAAAATGCTTTATTAATTGCCTCCGAAGAAGAATGCAACTTAGAAGTTGTTAAACTTGGCGCGCTGTTACACGATATTGCTGATTCTAAATTTCATAATGGAGATGAAACTGTTGGCCCAAAAACAGCCAGAACTTTTTTAGAATCACAAAACGTTTCAGAAGATGTTATTCTGCATGTAATTGCAATTATTGAAAATATCTCGTTTAAAGGTGGGAATTTTGAAAAGAAATTTAATTCTAAAGAATTAGAAATTGTACAAGATGCCGATCGATTAGATGCGATTGGAGCGATTGGAATTGCGAGAACGTTCAATTAGTGGGTTTAAAAATCGCCCTTTATACAATCCAAATATTCAGCCCAAATTGAATATGACAAAAGATGAGTATAAAAATAGTGAATCCCCAACACTGAATCATTTTTATGAAAAACTATTGCTTTTAAAAGACAAAATGAATACCGAAACAGGTAAAAAAATTGCTCAAAAGCGCCACGATTTTATGGTTACTTTTTTAGGTCAGTTTTATGCCGAATGGGACGGACAAGAATAAAAAAAGTGTTCAGTTTAGATATCCTCAAACTGAACACTTTTTACTTTAATTATTTCCCTGGAAACTCTGCTTTACGTTTTTCTAAAAATGCAGTTGTTCCTTCTTTAAAATCTTCGGTTCCAAAACAAAAACCAAAGTTTTCAATTTCAACATTAAAACCATTAATTCCATCGGTATAATTTGCATTAACTGCTTGAATTGCTTTTGCAATAGCAACACTAGAATTTTTAGTTATTTTTGAAGCAATTCCTTTAGCAAATTCTAATAATTCTGCTTGCGGAACTACATGATTTACTAAACCATAGTTTTTTGCCGTTTCAGCATCAACCATTCCCGCTGTCATAATCATTTCCATTGCTCTTCCTTTTCCTACTAATTGTGCCAAACGTTGTGTTCCTCCGTAACCTGGAATAACGCCTAATGTTACTTCTGGTAATCCCATTTTAGCATTATCTGAAGCAACTCTAAAATGACACGACATTGCCAATTCTAATCCTCCACCTAATGCAAAACCATTAACTGCAGCAATAACTGGTGTGTCTAAATTTTGAACAAAATCAAACAATAATGCCTGACCTTGAGCAGCTAATTTGCCTCCTTCTTCTACAGAAAAATGTGCAAATTCTGAAATGTCGGCTCCAGCCACAAAAGCTTTTTCTCCACTTCCTGTCACAACAATAACTTTAACCGATTTATCTTCATTTAATGATTTAAATCCTTCGTGTAATTCTTGAATTGTAGCTTTATTTAAAGCGTTTAATTTTGTAGGTCTATTAATTGTAATAATAGCAATTGCATCTTGTTTTTCAATAAGAATATTTTCCATTTTGATAGTGTTGATTATTTATTTATTGGGAAAGAAACTAAAAATTCTGTCCCTACATTTGGTTCTGTTTCAAAGGTAATGGTTCCGTTATAATTTTCAATTATATTTTTAATAATTGCGAGTCCAAGTCCCATTCCACTTGATTTTGTTGTGAATTTAGGTTCAAAAACACGTTCCAAGTTTTCTTGTGAAATTCCTTTTCCATTATCTTTTACAGCGATTTTCACTTCGTTATCTTGTCTAAAAACAGTTACAAAAACCGATTTGTTTTCTTGTTCTTCCGGAATCGCCTGAATAGCATTTTTTACCAAATTGGTGATTACACGTATTAATTGTGTTCGGTCTAATTTGGCAATAATTTCATCTTCTAACGCAGAAAATTGAATGAAATCTTCGTTAAAAATCTCCAATGCTATTTTTACAATATAAACCACATTTAATGTTTCGTTCTGTTGTGCTGGCATTGTTGCAAAATTGGAAAAAGCGTTTGCCACAGAACTCATGGTGTCTATTTGTTGTAAAATAATTTTAGTGTAATCGTTTAGTTTTTTTGTAATATCAGGATCATTGGCATCAAATTTTCTTTGAAAACTTTGAATGGTTAATCGCATTGGCGTTAGTGGATTTTTTATTTCATGCGCTACTTGCTTAGCCATTTCTCTCCAAGCTTGTTCTCTTTCGCTTTGCGCTAAAATGGTGGCACTTTCCTCTAACTTATCAACCATACTATTATATGATTTAATTAACAAGTTGATTTCCTTACTACCATCTTCAATTACGATTTTTTCATTACGTTGATTCAATTGTGTTTCCTGAATTTTATCGCTGATAATCTTTAAAGATTTTGTGATATAACTCGATAAGAAGTAAGATAATACGATAGAAATAAAGAACATAAAAACATAAACCTGTCCGAATCGAATTAAGAAATTTTGTACCTCATTATCGTAAAACTCAGTGTTTTCTTCATAAGGTAAATTTAAAATTCCCATCGGTTTAAACTTCGTGTCCTTTAAATAAGAATAAGAAGATCGAAACGATTGCCCGTCAACTTTTGAAAATTCAATATAACGTTTATCAATTGACGATTGAATAATTTTTAAAGTTGAAGGATTAATTTTAGGTTTGTCTTTATCTAGTTTGAAAATTGCTTTTGATGAAATTAAAAGTTTTCCTTTAAGATCAAAAAAATTAATTTCCATACTATGAATGTCCGATAATTCAAATATTTTTTCTTTGAAAATCAGCGGAATATTCTCGGTGCTTAAAGGATAAGTAGTAGTTTGAAGCACATAATTTATATGTTCAGTTATGGCAGCTTCTTTTCTTTCTAATCTGTCTTGATGGTATTCACGTGCTTCTTTTCTAAACTGATAAATAGAAACGGCTGCTATAAGGACAGAAGCAATCATCGTTAAGAATATCATGGAAAGAAATATTCTTACGCGTAATGAAAGAGTTCTAAAATTGAAAATTCTGTCCATTCTTTAGCTACTATTAGCTGTTGTTTTTTTCTCTAATTTTTTTGTACAATTTGTATCCTAGCATTAGTAAAATTGAAAATATTATAATGCCTATTACACCATAAATCCAGTTAATTGCATCTCTAACAATTATTAAAAAAACTACTGCAAAAAGTATAATAGTAGCACCTTCGTTCCAAATTCTAAAAAAACTAGATGAATGTTTCGATTCATTTTTTTGAAGCTGACAAAAAATTTGATGACATTTTAAATGATATAAATATAACAAAAAAACAAAGCATAATTTTACCTGAAAATAATCAGCATAAATCAAGCCATAATTGAAATATAGCATCCAAAAAGCAAAAAGACTCGCTAAAATAGCGCTTGGCCAGGTAATAATATACCACAAACGGTATTGCATCAATTGGTATTGTTTAATCAAAATATCTTGTTCAGGTTGTGGTTTTTGTTTTGCTTCGGCATGATATACAAAAAGGCGAACCATGTAAAATAACCCAGCAAACCAAGTTACTACAAAAATTAAATGCAGTGATTTTAAGTAATTATAAAATTCCATTTTTTAACTATTTTGAAAAGCCCATTGATCGATCCAGCGACTCATTGTTTTTACCCAATCATCATTATCATTCAAACACGGAACCGACAAGAAATCTTCTCCTCCGTTTTCTTTAAAACTATGTGCAGCTTCCATTCCTATTTCTTCTAATGTTTCCAAACAATCCGACACGAAAGCTGGTGTTACAACTGCTAAGTTTTTGATTCCCTTTTGAGCCAAACCATCAATAGTGGCGTCTGTATAAGGTTGCAACCAAGGATCACGACCTAAACGCGACTGAAAAGAAGTACTATATTTTCCTTCTTCTAAACCTAAAAATTCAGCAACTTGTCTTGTTGTTTCATAACATTGATGGCGGTAACAAAACTCATGCGCTTTTGATGGCGTATTACAACAACTGCCATCTATTTTACAATGCGATTTAGTAACATCCGATTTTCTTATATGACGTTCAGGAACTCCATGATAAGAGAACAACAAATAATCAGATTTAAAATTATCTAAAGCTGCTTTTATTGAATTCGATAAATCTCGCACATAATCTGGTTGGTTATAAAAAGCCGGAAGGATAGTAAATTCCATATTAGGAAATTGCTTTTTACGAATATCTTCGGCAAGCACTAAAATAGTTTCAGTAGTTGCCATTGCAAATTGTGGGTATAATGGAATCAACAAAACTTCATCGACACCTTTATTATGCAATTCCTTTAATCCTGCTTCTAAACTTGGATTTCCATAACGCATGGCTAAAGAAACCGGAATACTTACTTGTTCTTGAACTTTATTTTGTAATCGTTTTGATAACACAATTAATGGTGAACCTTCTTCCCACCAAATTTTTTTGTATGCTTTAGCTGATTTTTTTGGACGAGTATTTAAAATGATTCCTTTTACTAGTAAGGCTCTAAGTAAATAAGGGACATCGATAACACGTTCGTCCATTAAAAATTCATCTAAATATTTTCTAACATCTTTAGGTTCAGGACTATCTGGCGAACCTAAATTAATTAACAGTACTCCTTTTTTCATTTTCTTTTTTTTATAAAAGTAATCAATCTTATTCTTAAGAAAAGTTTTATATACGTTTTTTATTTATGATACGATTTACAAAATCAATATAATTGAACTATTCAATATTAGCATTCAAATTCATCAAATATTTTTTAGGAGTTGTTCCAAACTTCTTCTTGAAAGCCGCAATAAAGTGACTTCCTGTACTATATCCGATTTTTAACCCCACTTCGTTTACATTATAAGATCCACTATCTAAAAGTTGTCTTGCATAATCCATCTTATAGTCAAACAAAAAACCGTAGACTGTATCACCATAAATTTGTTTAAAACCCATTTTAAGTTTTTTCAAATTTAGTCCAACTTGATCAGCTAATTCCTGAAGTCCTGGGGGTTCTGCCATATTATTCAAGATAATATCTTTTGCTTTTCTAATTTTTAATACATTTTCCTCATCAATTAAAAAAGGGCATTGTTCTGCATTTGGATCTTCAGTACGATTAAAGTACAAACTCAATAATTCATACCCTTTCCCTTTATAATATAAATTTTTAATAAACGAGTTTAAATTATAATGAAATATCTGACTCAAAACAATTGACATTGAAGGACTTATGTCATTTTCTTTATAATACTTTTTATCTTTGTTTTCCTCGCTTAAAAAAGGAATGTTTTCAGCTTCAGAAGAAAATAAACCGTGAAATTTTTTAATAGAAACAATAACAGAAATCACCCAGGTGTTTGGCGCTAATTCTAATTCAATAGGTAATTCTTTTTGAGGATTATAAAACAATAACGATTTCTCTTCTTTTAAATCTAAAGCGTAATTCCCTTGATTAAATATAAATTTACCTTTTCCCTTTAAACCAAAATGAAACTGAATAAGTCCTTGATTTACAGGTCGTTCAATTTTAATTGTTTCGTTACTATCATTTTGAAAACGCAATAAAATAAATTCGTTTTCAATTTTTATTTCTTCTAAAGAATTCATAACTGTATTTTATTATTATCTAATTAAAGTAAAATTTGATTTAAATATTCTTTGAATACCACATTCTTCATATTCTAATACAAACCAATAATCTGTTGCTGGAAGCTTGTTCCCATTATATGTTCCGTCCCAACCTATTTCATTTTGACGTATTTCTTTCAATAACTTTCCATAACGATCAAAAACATACAGTTTAGTAGCTGTATTTTCCAAAATAATATTCCAAAAATCATTATATCCATCTTTATTTGGTGAGAAAAATTTAGGATAATCAAAAATAAAAACCGAAGATGAAAGTGTTGTACAATGATTTAAATCTGTAACAGTTACTGTATGACAACCCGGCATTACGTTCTCAAAAAAATTCAATCCCTGAAAATTATTATTATCTAATTGATACAAAAGCAAATCATTTGGATTATCAACATTTGCAATTATAGTAGTATCATAAGTAACTAGATTTAAATTTGAAAAACTTTCAATAACAAAAACTTGCCAAGTTGCTGGTTGACTACATGCCTCGTTTGGTGTAAAAGTGTAAATGGTACTTTGAGTGTTACTAACATTTGCTGGAGACCATGTTCCAACAATTCCATTTGTAGAAGGAAATACAATTGCTTCATTTTCACAAATAGTTACATCTGAAAAAGAGAAGTAAACTACTGGATTAACAGTAATCGTAATAGAAACTGGATTAGCACATTGAACCTGATTAGGACTTGGTGTAAAAGTGTAGGTTATTGTACCAGCAACGCTTGTGTTTATGTTATTCGGTAGCCAAGTTCCTGAAATACCTTCAACAGAAACTGTAGATAATACTTCTGGTGTTTGATTTTGACAATATTCAGTTGCTGAAATATTAAATGTAGGCGTTATATAAGTTGGTGCCGTTGGTCTATATAATAACTCGTAGGTTTTATTGTAGCAATTTGAAACCATATTACAAGTTATAATATAATTTTGACTATAATCTGGAAAACTAAAAGTAGGATTCTCTTCATTTGAACTACTTATGAAAGTTCCTGGTGAGCTAGCATAAGATAAATTCCAAGAGTAGCTGTTAACGTTAGTATTGTTTTCTAATGAAACTTGTATTGCATTACAAAATTCGTTTTCTATAATAATATCATTATATGGTATTAAACTATTTAACTGATTTGGCAATCCTGCCATACAAAAACGCCCTCCTAAATATTGTTGCAAAGGCACATAATTACATCCTGTACCTAAAACATTAGGATTGTTGATGACTCCCATATAATTTGGAAAACCATTTAATATTAATCTGGCGATATAAATTTTTCCATCAGGGCCAAGCTGCATAGATTGTAAGCCCGATGTTGAAGAGATAGTCGTTATTTTAGAAGCAACAAAATCCGCATTTGATGCTACAGATACATCATATTGATGAATTTGCACACCACTACATTTGTACAATACTTTACTATCTGGCGAAAATTCTGTTCCATACTGATTTTCACTAGTTAAATCTGCAAACTTATCCGTAATTAAACCTGTTGTATTATCAAAATTAAAAACATACAAACCCGGATTGGAGCTGTAAGAAGGTAAAACATAAGAAAGCAATTTGTTATTAGATGAAGCTTTCATTTGTCCTGGAGTTGCATTCATAAAAATAGACGTTCTACTAACTACTGGTGTAACATTAAAACCGCTACTTGAAATGTGGTAAGCATAAAAATCATAACTATCTACAACTTTACAAATTACCCAAAAATCACAACCATTACTATGCGGTACAACGCAAACCTTTTCAGTTGTAGAAGTTCCGAAAAGATGAATATTCTTGTTTGCTGTAACACCTCCAAATCCTCCATCCATTGTCATATCAATTTCTGAAAAACAAACCCCTTTGTTATTAACACTAGGATTTTGTTCAATATATTGATCCAATGTAACTAAAAAATACTTGTCAAATCTGTTTTCAGCATTATTATAAGTACCCGGATAAGGTATAATAGCAGATGATTGAGTTGAAGAATTATGCCCTGCCAAATTATCGCCATTAAACATGATTTGAAAATTTTTGTTCCAAACTTTTTCACCATTGGAATAAAACAACAAATTTCCGTTACCATCACTTATTGTTGAACATCCTTCAGAAGAAAACATGCCTACTGTGGGTAAATCTAAAAGAGGTGTTGGAGGATTATTATTAAAATTTAATCCTGCATTTGTACCAAAATACCAAATATTAGATTCGCCTTGCGCAAATATTGATGCACAATAAAAAACAAAGACAAATGGAAGATAATTGAAATTTTTCAACAGAAATAATTTTACACAATGAACCCTTAGCGATATTTTTTCGTATATAAGTTGAGTTGGTTAAAAAATTATTATTTAGAATTGTTCTATATAAAAACATAATCAACCCTCTTGTTTATTACAAATTTAGCAAAAACAAAGCTATTAAGAGAATATTAAGTCAAAATATCTTTAAGCGACACAAAAAGTCCTTTTAGCGTTGTTTTTATAAAAAGGTAAAATATAATTTTGTTTAACTTTTAGGAAAGAGTATATCACATGGAAAACAATACATTTGCAAAGCATCCAACTTTCTATGCCGTGGGTTTAAGTTACAAGAAAGCTGATGCCGAAATGAGAGGGAAATTTAACTTGGATGACCAAGCTAAAACCAGCTTATTAAACCAAGCCAAAGAAGAAGGTATTGATAACCTAATTGTAACTTCAACATGCAATAGAACTGAAATTTACGGATTTGCTCAACATCCTTTTCAATTAATCAAATTGTTATGTGAAAACAGCCAAGGTACTGTTGAAGATTTTCAAAAAGTTGCTTTCGTATACAAAAATAGTGAAGCAATTTCACATATGTTTCGTGTTGGAACTGGATTAGATAGTCAAATTTTAGGAGATTTTGAAATAATAAGTCAATTGAAAAATGCCTTCGTAAAAAGCAAAGAACTTGACTTAGCAAATGCTTTTTTAGAAAGATTGGTCAATGCAGTTATCCAAGCTAGTAAAAAAATTAAAAACGAAACCGAAATCTCCTCTGGTGCAACTTCTGTATCATTTGCTTCTGTACAATACATTTTTAAAAATGTTGAAGATATTGCTTCGAAAAACATTCTGCTTTTTGGAACAGGAAAAATCGGAAGAAATACTTGTGAAAACTTAGTAAAACATACAAAACACGAACACATAACATTAATTAACCGAACAAAAGAAAAGGCCGAAAAATTAGCCAAAAAACTTAATGTTATTGTAAAAGATTACGCTGATTTACAAATTGAACTTCAAAAAGCGGATGTAGTTGTCGTGGCAACAGGAGCACAAAATCCTACAATTGATAAAGCTATCTTAAATCTTAAAAAACCTTTATTAATTTTAGACTTATCAATTCCTAAAAATGTAAACGAAAATGTTCGCGATTTAGAAGGCGTTACATTAGTTCATATGGACGAGTTGTCTCAGATTACGGATGAAACTTTAGAGAATAGAAAAAAACACATTCCGGCTGCTGAAGCTATAATTGACGAAATTAAAGATGAATTTATTGCATGGACAAAACAACGTAAATTTGCTCCTACGATTCATGCTTTAAAAGCCAAACTAAATACAATTAAAGAAGGAGAATTAAACTTTCAAAGAAAAAAATTGGCTAATTTTGATGAAGAACAAGCTGAAATTATAACAGCTAGAATCATTCAAAAAATAACAAATCACTTTGCAAATCATTTAAAAGATGACGAAACAATGGTGGATGAAAGTATTGAATGGATTGAAAAAATTTTCCAATTAGAAACGGTTGCAAAATAATGAGTAAAATAATCCGAATAGGAACTCGTGATAGTGAATTAGCTCTTTGGCAAGCACACACAGTACAAAATAAACTTCATGATTTAGGCTATAAAACAGAAATTATAGCGGTTAAATCTCAAGGCGATATCATTCTAGACAAACCATTATACGAATTAGGAATCACTGGAATATTCACTAAAACATTAGACATTGCTATGTTGAATGATCAAGTAGACATTGCTGTGCATTCTATGAAAGATGTTCCTACTGCTCTACCTATCGGTATTGTTCAAGCTGCTGTTTTAGAACGCGCTAACACAGTTGATATTCTTGTTCATAAAGGGAACACTTCTTTCCTTAATTCGGAAGGAACAATTGCTACTGGAAGTTTACGACGTCAAGCGCAATGGTTAAATAAATATCCAAACCATAACGTGGTTGATTTACGTGGAAATGTAAATACACGCATGCAAAAACTTCAAGATAATGATTGGAACGGGGCTGTTTTTGCTGCTGCAGGTTTAGAACGCATCAATTTAAAACCTGAAAATTATATCGATTTAGATTGGATGGTTCCAGCACCAGCTCAAGGAGCTATGGTAGTGGTTGCCATGGAAAAAGACGAATTTTGTAAAGAAGCACTTGCTAAACTTAATCATAAAGAAACCGAAATTTGCACCGAGATTGAACGCGAATTTTTGAAAACTTTGGAAGGTGGTTGTACTGCTCCTATCGGTGCATTGGCAAAATTTAATTCAAAAGAGATTGAATTTGAAGGCGTTTTATTTTCTTTAGACGGAAAAGAAAAACACACAATCAAAAAAAGTTGTACTTTTGATTCTTATAAAAACTTCGGGAAAAATTGTGCCGAAGAAATTTTAAACAATGGTGGAAAAACTTTAATGGAAAGTATCCGTCGTGATTTAAAAAAGTAATTTTATTCCAAAATGGAGAAAGAATCATTACTCAATTATTTATATCGTTTTTTTGATATCATTGTTTTACTCTTTATTGTATTTGACTTTGGATATGATTTTGAAGAAAACTACAATTCACCTCACGTAATAGGCTTGATTTTATTATCAATCGGTCTGTTAGCATTCAACGCATTTAAGTTTTTTATCTATAAATACAAGAGCAACAAAAAAGTAGCCTTGGCAAATATGGTTTTGCTTACGGCTATTTTGTCGATATCTGGAATAATCTCAATTTTAAATTTAGAATTTCCAACTCATTATATCTTGCAAAAAGTAAAACCTCTCCTAGAAGGTGGTTTGATCTTTTATTTCTTGTTACGACTTTTGGTTTTAGTTCGTCATATTTATGATATCTACTTCAACCCTGCTATTGTTTTTGTAGGAAGTTTTGTGATTTTAGCCTTAATGGGTGGCTTTTTATTAATGCTTCCTAGTGCAACCACAAACGGAATTACCTTTACAAATGCATTATTTACCTCAACAAGTGCTGTTTGTGTTACTGGTTTAACGGTAGTTGATACTTCATCTGCTTTTACTCTTGTTGGACAATCCATAATTTTAGTATTAATTCAATTAGGAGGAATTGGAATTTTAACTTTCACTTCTTTCTTCGCCTTTTTCTTTAGAGGAAGTTCTTCATTTAAAGAAGGTTTAAATACTAAAGATTTTATTGCTCATGAAGGTTTAAAAGACGTTTTTAGAGCGGCACTTAATGTTGTTATGTTTACTTTAGCAGTAGAAATTGTTGGTGCTTTATTTATTTACTCTTCAATTATTGAAGTTGCCTCAATTGAAAATAAATTTTTCTTTTCAATATTCCACTCGATATCTGCATTCTGTAATGCTGGTTTTTCTATTTTATCTGCCGGAATTTATGATGAAGGTATCCGATTTGATTACTATTTGCAATGGATATTAATTGTGTTGATTGTTTTAGGTGGTTTAGGACACAATATTGTTTTCAATTTCTACCAAAAAATAAAAATACATTTTGTTGAGTTTTTCGATAAGAAAATCATCCATAAGAAAATTAGAATCATTACACTGAATACTCAAATTGTAATTTATACCACGTTATTATTATTAATTGGAGGATTTATTTTCTTGTTTATATCAGAATACAACAATACTTTATTAGAACATTCAACAACTTTTGGTAAAGTTACTGCTGCGGCTTTCAATTCGGTTACACCAAGAACAGCCGGATTTAACGCTGTTGATTTTACACAAATGAATGTGCCTTCGTTGTTGTTCATCATCTTCTTAATGTGGATTGGTGGTTCGCCTGCTTCAACTGCCGGTGGTATTAAAACAAGTACTTTCGCTTTAGCAACCTTAAACATTTTTGCTGTTGCAAGTGGAAAAAGTAGAATACAACTTTTTGGTAGAAGAATTTCTGCAGAATCAACTTCGCGTGCTTTTGCTATTTTATGTATATCATTAATAACAATTGGTATTTCAATTGTTGCTTTATTAATATTTGAACCAAAGAATACACCTCTTCTTACTGTTGCTTTTGAATGTTTCTCAGCATACAGTACTGTAGGTTTATCTTTAAACTTTACACCTACTTTAACAGAACCAAGTAAGTATGTTTTAATAGCTTGTATGTTTATTGGTCGTATAGGAATGCTTAACTTAATGGTTGGATTATTACGAAGATTGAATCATCAATTCTACGAATATCCAAAAGAAAATATTTTAATTAACTAAACTTGTCCAAATGAAAATTATAGTATTTGGTTTAGGAAACTTCGGAATGTCGCTTGCTATCAGTTTAACTGAAACAGGAAATGAAGTAATTGGTGTTGATAAAAACATCGAAAAAGTAAATTTAGTAAAAGATAAAATTTCGCATGCTATTGCCTTAGATTCTACTAATGAATTATCGTATGAAGCTTTACCTTTAAAGGATGCCGACAAAGTTGTAGTTGCTATTGGAGAAAATGAAGGTGCTGCTATTATTACAACTGCTATTATTAAAAAATTAAGCGATGTAAAAATCATCAGTAGAGCTTTATCGCCAATTCACGATACGGTTCTTGAAGCAATGGGAATTCATAGTATTATTCATCCTGAGCAAGAATCTGCTGATAGATTAACGAAGCAAATCAACTTTAAATCAACTTTAGAAAATTACCAATTAGATGATAATTTTACTATTTCTGAAGTAAAAGCAAAACCAGAGTTTTTTGGAAAAACATTACAAGAATTAGATTCTATTGATAAATATCATTTAACCTTAATTACTATTATTCGTAAGAGAGAAAAACGTAATTTAATTGGAAAAAAATCGATTATTAAAGAATCAATCGGACGTCCGGCACCAGACACTATAGTACAAGAAGATGATATTTTGGTAGTTTATGGTTACAATAAAGACATTGAAACGTATTGCATCGGACAAGAAGAACAACAAATTAGAAGTTAAATGAATCGTATTCTCTCTACAAAAAAGCTTCCTAAAGCATTAAAAAAGAAGTTTTCTGATGCTGGAATTGATTGTATAGAAAAGAATTTCATTCAAACCAAATCGATTTCATTTGAAACACCAAAGCTAAACGACTACTTGATTTTTACAAGCAAACAAGCGGTTAAAAGTGTTCTGAAATCTGATATAAAAAATCTAAATACAAAACCTGTTTTATGCGTAGGACTTAAAACAAAAGTGTATTTAGAAATGCAAAAGTTTGTAGTTGAAGCTTTTGCCGATTACGCTGAAGATTTGGTTAAAATAATAGACGATAATTATCAGAATAGTTCATTTACTTTCTTTTGTGGAAACATTAGAAAAAACACTATTCCAGATTATTTTAAACAAAATGAAATCGCTTATAACGAAATTGTCGTATATGAAACTACCATTAAACCACACCAAATAAAAGATTCGTTTGATGGCATTTTGTTCTATAGCCCTTCAGGAGTTACAAGTTTTCTAGAGAACAATTTAATAGAACACAAAACATGCTTTTGTATTGGAACTACCACAGCAAATGCATTGAAAAACAAAACAGAAAATATTGTAATTGCAGATCAGCCTACAATTGAAAATGTAATTACAAGCGCAATAAATTATTACAAACGCTTATAGCTATTGCTTAAAGCACAAAGCATACAAAATGATAAAGAACGACTTATTTTTAAGAGCATTAAAAGGAGAATCCGTTGAACGTCCACCCGTTTGGATGATGCGTCAAGCCGGAAGATATTTACCAGAATTTAGAGCATTACGTGATAAATATGATTTTTTTACACGTTGTGAAACTCCTGAATTAGCAGCCGAAATTACTGTTCAACCTATTCGAATTGTAAAACCAGATGCAGCTATTTTATTCTCTGACATTTTAGTAGTTCCTAGAGCTATGGGTATTGATGTAGAATTAAAAGACAACATTGGTCCGATTATCCCAAATCCAATTCGTTCAATGGAG
The DNA here is from genome assembly GCF_021172165.1 of Flavobacterium channae. Lineage (NCBI taxonomy): Bacteria > Pseudomonadati > Bacteroidota > Flavobacteriia > Flavobacteriales > Flavobacteriaceae > Flavobacterium > Flavobacterium channae. The sequence continues at coordinate 2,717,014 of NZ_CP089096.1, forward strand.
CAAGTAAACCAAGTGTTCATTCCAGACGTGAATGAATCGTTGGGTTATGTAATGGATGCTATTAAATTAACAAAAGAAATGTTGAATAACGAAGTTCCGTTAATTGGTTTCGCTGGTTCGCCATGGACCATCTTTTGTTATGCTGTAGAAGGAAAAGGTTCTAAAAGTTATGATACAGCTAAAGGTTTTTGTTTTTCACAACCAGAAGCGGCTCATGCTTTATTACAAAAAATTACCGATACTACAATTTTATACTTAAAAGAAAAAGTAAAAAACGGTTGTAACGCAATTCAAATTTTTGATTCTTGGGGAGGGATGTTATCTCCAGTAGATTATCAAGAATTCTCTTGGAAATACATTAACCAAATTGTAGAAGCATTAGCTCCCTTAACAGAAGTTATTGTTTTTGGTAAAGGGTGTTGGTTTGCCTTAAATGAAATGTCAAAATCAAAAGCATCTGCTTTAGGAGTAGATTGGACGTGTTCTCCAAGAAATGCCCGTTATTTAACTGGTGGCGATATTACTTTACAAGGGAATTTTGATCCAAGTCGTTTACTTTCTCCAATACCAACCATCAAAAAAATGGTACACGAAATGATTGACGAATTCGGAAAAGACAAATACATCGTAAACTTAGGTCACGGAATTTTACCAAATATTCCCGTTGATCATGCTAAAGCGTTTGTTGAAGCGGTGAAAGAGTATCAAAAGTAGACAGTTTCAGTCTCAGTTTACAAATGAACTGCGCCTGAAAACTGCAACTTAAAACTGATTAATATGAAAAACAAATTCTACACCTACATACAAAACCTACAAGATCAAATCTGTAAAGGATTAGAAAATATTGATGGTGGCACCCAATTTCGAGAAGATATTTGGGAACGACCAGAAGGCGGTGGCGGTCGAACACGCGTTATTGAAAACGGAAAGGTTTTTGAAAAAGGCGGTGTAAATATTTCGGCTGTTCATGGTAAACTACCCGATACCATGCAAAAAATGTTTGGTGTAGGAGAAGCCGATTTTTTCGCTTGTGGATTGAGTTTAGTAATTCATCCAAAAAACCCAATGGTTCCAACCGTTCATGCCAATTGGCGTTATTTTGAAATGTATGATGAAAACGGCAATATCATCAATCAATGGTTTGGAGGTGGACAAGATTTAACGCCTTATTATTTGTTTGAAGAAGATGCCAAACATTTTCATCAAACTTGTAAAACAGCTTGCGACAAACATAACCCGGAATTTTATCCGAACTATAAAAAGAAGTGCGACGAATACTTTTGGAACGATCACCGATTTGAAGCACGTGGCATTGGCGGATTATTTTTTGATTATTTGAAAGAGAACGAAAATATGAAGATGGAGGATTGGTACAACTTTGTAACCGAAGTTGGTAACTCTTTCTTACAAGCTTATGTCCCGATTGTGGAAAAAAGAAAAGATTTATCGTATACAGAAGCCAACAGAACTTGGCAAGAAATACGTCGTGGTCGTTATGTGGAATTTAATTTGGTTCATGATAAAGGCACACTTTTCGGGCTAAAAACCAACGGAAGAATCGAAAGTATTTTGATGAGTTTACCACCACATGTACAATGGGTATATGACCATCATCCTGAACCAGGAAGCGAAGAAGAAAAATTACTAAAAGTTTTAAAAGAACCTATTGATTGGATATAAAAAAGGGCTGTAATTAATTCCAGATTACGGCCTTTTTTGTTGTTTCTTTAAAGCTATTACTAATATGAAACATTCTAGCTTTTAAAAGCAATTTTCGCCCTTCAAGAAATCTTGTGTACAAAATTTTAGATTCACCTACTTGATTTTGCCAATGTTTCTCAAAAACTAGAATATTTGCTTTTTTATCACCAAAAATATCAGGAACAGAATAATAATTTTCAATCTCAAAATTTTTTCTAAACCAACTTGTTTTAACAATCAAGTATCTTGGATTTTGAATAGGTTGTATGATTTGTTCTATTGCATTTATAAACAACGCACTTTCGAATTCTGATACTCCTTTTATAGAAATAATAGCATCTCCATTTGAATTTAAATACGACTGAAGTGTTATTTGATTTTTTGTTGTCATGAAAAAATTTTTTTCAATCATTGCATCAACAAGTGCTTGACCAATTTTTTCCAAATCTTTATGCAAATAACCAAACTGAATATAAGCCTTAATTACTTTGTATGATTTAACTCCAAATGTAATTCCTAATCCAGTTATTAACGTATAAATAAAGGCCAACATTCCTTTGGTTAATAAAATATTTAAATTTTTTATTAAAAACTGAGGCAGAAATATTGATAATCCAATAGTTATTTCGGTAAATGTTGTTCTAATTACATCTTTAAATTTTTGCTGTTTTTCTACTTGATATTCATTTTCACCTTGGTAGTACTGTTTAATTTCTCTTGACAAAGTTGCTCCTTTACTTACTGCACCATCCCAAGCTTTAATTAAAAAATCTCTTTTATCAGAAGCTTTTAAAGTCTCACTATTAAAAATTTCAAAATTGAAATCTTCAAAATTATATGGTAAATTCAATCTATCAATTCCACTTTCTATAATTATAGGTTCTTTATTTGATATTCCTACATAAGAATCGAATCTTCTTTTTAAAGTAGCAATATCGCTACCTCCATTTCTATCAGAAGAATCCAAACAAACTAAATGCCAAATATTTCCTGTTTTGTTTTTATCACCTTTCAATGAACGAATTGCTCTTCCTCTCATTTGATTTGAAGACACAAACGAACCAACGAATGAAGCTAAAATCAAAGTATTGATTGATGGTGCATCCCAACCTTCTCCCAAGAGAGACTTAGTTCCAATTACTATATTAATCTTTCCTTGTTCAAATAAATTAGTTATTGTTTTAACTATTTGATTTGAAGAACCATTAATTTTTATAACGTTAAATTCATTATCAACTTCTAAAGGTTCAAAAATACAATCAATCTGTTCAGAAAGTTCCTTTTTCAAATCGTTATGAACAATAACAATAGAGCCTGTTAAAACTGCTAATTCGTTTTTCGGTAAATTTTTTCTTAATCGATGAAAAATTGGAATAACTCCTAACCTATCTATTTCTTCATTATTTGAAACCGTTAGAAATTCTTTCTTAATATAATCAGTAAGTATTACTGCTCTTAATTTTTTATCTAAATTTCTCCTTTCGTTTTCAATAATCGAAACAATACTTGATAGTTTACTACTACTATTAGATAAAGAACGATACAGTTTTTTTGTTCCAACAAAATCAACAAACCCTTCTTCAATAGCATGAATTTTTCTAACATTATTTTCAAAGCTTTCTAGAAAAACCTCTTCTTCTATTAAGCTTTTCCTATCTATAAAAAGCAGGTTTTGAAGCAATATTTGAGCCCATTGCAAATCAAATTTTGGAATTTCAATTTTGTCTTTTTTATTAAATCCTAAAATGTAAAAATTTTCGATGGCAATCTCTTTTTTACAATGATTTAAATATATCAATAAAGCAGAAAAATACTCTGGATTATTATATATTTCAGATGTAAATAATGGCGCCTTTTTTACAAACCTATGATTTTCTACAATGTTAATTAATCCTGAATTAAATTCAAGCGAAGCAAAAAACGAAGCAACTTTTAATCTAAAATCAGCAATATAATTTATTTCTACATCTGTTGGTTTAGAAAAATAAACATAATCTTGATGCGGACACAAATCTCCTTCTTTAATCAAATCTGGAATTGCTATTTCATCATCTATATCACCACATAATTTAAAATATTTGTTTACTTCTAAAGCATCACTATCGTATGGTGGTGTAGCTGTTAAAGCGACTATAGTTTGCTTATGATGCTCTTTTAGTTCATACAAACATTTCCACCATTCATTTTTTAAATGATGGGCTTCATCCAAAACTATAACTTCAATTTTGTTCTTCTCGAAATATTCAAAATAACTTTCCTTGGAATTACATTTTTTGAAAAAAGAATGCAAAGATTGATACGTTGAAAAAATAACATCTTTAGGATCATTAATATCGAATGAGTAACTGTTAAAATCAGAATCGTTTAAAAAAAAACTTTTAAGTCTTTCGTGCCATTGATTTCTAATTGTTAAAGTAGGACTTAAGATTAAAGTTTTTTTGTTTAATCGTCTCATTATTTCTAGTCCTAAAATTGTCTTACCAGAACCTGGTGGAGCAATTACATGTAGATGATTATCATAAATATGAGATTGAAAATTAGAAAGAAATTTTTCTTGATAACTTCTCCAATTATAACAAAACTTTAATTCTTTAAAAGGCATATAACCTATATATTTTTTAACTTTGCTTCAAATATAACAAATTATGTTTCCAATACACAGAGGCCGTCGTTTAAGAGTAAACGAATCAATAAGAAGTTTAGTTCGCGAAACCAGCTTGAGTCCGGCTGATTTTATGTTTCCGATGTTTATAATGGAAGGGGAAAACACAAAAGTAGAAATCCCTTCTATGCCAGGAATTTTCCGTCGTACATTAGATTTAACGGTGGAAGAAGTGAAAGAATTATTCGCTTTAGGAATTCGTGCCGTAAATATTTATGTTAAAGTTAGTGATGATTTAAAAGACAATACTGGAAAAGAAGCTTGGAACGATAATGGTTTGATGCAAAGAGCTATTCGTGCCATCAAAGCCGCTTGTCCAGAAATGATTGTAATGCCAGATGTAGCGTTAGACCCATATTCAATTTATGGTCACGATGGAATTATCGAAAAAGGTGATGTAGCTAACGATGCCACCAATGATGCTTTAGTAAAAATGGCGGTTTCTCACGCAAAAGCGGGTGCCGATTTTGTTGCCCCAAGTGATATGATGGATGGACGTGTTTTACGTTTACGTCAAGGTTTAGATGCTGCGGGATTTCATAATGTTGGAATTATGAGTTATTCGGCGAAATATGCTTCGGCATTTTACGGTCCGTTTCGTGATGCTTTGGATTCAGCTCCAAAAGATGCCGATATAGAAGTTCCAAAAGACAAAAAAACATATCAAATGGATTACGCTAATCGCATCGAAGCAGTAAAAGAAGCGCTTTGGGATGTAGAAGAAGGAGCTGATATGGTAATGGTAAAACCGGGAATTGCTTATTTGGATATCGTTCGTGAAGTTAAAAATGCAGTGGATGTTCCGGTAACGGTTTTCCATGTTTCGGGAGAATATGCTATGATTAAAGCCGCTTCAGAAAGAGGTTGGTTAGATCATGACAAAATTATGATGGAACAATTAATGTGTATCAAAAGAGCAGGCGCTAGTTTGATTTCGACTTATTTTGCGAAAGAAGCGGCTATTCTATTAAATAAAAAGTAATGTGACATTTGTCACAAACTAAGTGAAATCGATATTGTAATTTTATCGATATTTCTAAATTATATCAAAATGAAACTTATATTAAAATCGTTTGCTGTTTTCACATTAGCTATTTCCTTAACGAATTGTGGTGAAAAAAAAGAAACTGATGCTTACGGAAATCCTGTTCAAGAAAAAACAGAAGTAGTAACTGAAACTACTGTAGATCCATTATTCACCAAAGGGCAAGAACTTTTCGAAGGAAAAGGAACCTGTACCGCTTGTCATAAAGCAGATGCAAAAGTTGTAGGTCCTTCTATTAAAGAAATTGCAAAGATTTACAAAGAAAAAGGAGCTAGCATTGCTGCTTTCATCAACGAAGAAGGTAAACCTATTGTTGATCCAACTCAATACGAAACCATGAAGACGAACTTTGCTATTACAAAAGCCATGTCGGCTGAAGAACGCAAAGCCTTAGAAGTATATATGATGAGTTTCGAGTAAACGTTACTCAACTACCAATTTAAAGCCCACGCGCGGAATGTTTTCTATTCTCACGTGGGTTTCTTCTTTTATGATTTTTCGTAATCTTGAAATAAATACATCCAAACTTCTGCCTAAGAAATAATCATCGCTTCCCCATAATTCCATTAATATTTTTTCGCGTTTTAAAACAGTGTTTGGATTGTCTAAAAACAATTTTAAAAGTGACGCTTCTCTTTCGGTTAAAGTTATGCTTTGATTGTCATTTTTTAATAAATAATTCTCGGGTTCAAACTGAAAACTTCCAAAAGTATATTGTTTTTGTGTTGAATTATCGGTCGACTTTTGGCTTCGGTTTAAGAAAATTTCTATTTTTAAAATCAATTCTTCTATTGAATATGGTTTTACCAAATAATCATCAGCACCCAATTTTAAACCTTTAATACGGTCGTCTTTCATGGTTTTTGCCGAAAGGAAAATAATCGGAATTTCTTGATTTCGTTTTCTAATTTCAGTTGCCATTTCAAATCCATCCATATCGGGCAACATAATATCCAAAACACACAAATCGAAAGACTCTTTGCAAAACAATTGAAAAGCTTCTTTCCCATTCGCACAATGCGTTACATCAAAATGTTGCTCTAAATTATCAGCGGTTAAAAACGCTAAAGTTTCGTCGTCTTCAACATACAAAATGCGCTTTTTACTCATAATCGTTTTTATTTATTTGGATGGTTATAGTGATTCCTTTTTCTTCATTATTTTTGGCTTCGACTTTCCATTTATGCCATTCGCAAACGCGTTTTACATACGAAAGTCCAATGCCAAAACCTTCAATATCTTTACTGTCTTCTCTTGCTACACGATAGAATTTATCAAAAACAAATGGCAAATCATTTTCTGGAATTCCACAACCGTTATCAGTAAATTTTAAAGTCAATCCTTTTGAATTTTCTTTTGATTGGATTTTGATTTCTGGATTTTGATTAGAATATTTTACTGCATTATCCATTATGTTGTAAATCAAATTATAAAAATGAAATTCATCTGCCTGAACGATATAATTTCGCTCTAATTGAATGTCTATATTAATCTCTTTTTGATGTTTTAAAATTATGTTTTCTCGAACTAATTCCAATAATACTTTCAAATCAACTTTCGATTTTTCCAATTCAATTTGTTTACTTTCCGTCTTGGCTACATATAGAATTTTCTCGATATGTTGGTTCAGCTTATTACTTTGGTTGATAATAATCTGCATGTATTTTGAAAGCTTAGGATTATCGATAATTTCCTTTTGAGTATTGGCGTAATTGGAAGCAATCAAAATAGAAGCCAATGGTGTTTTAAACTCATGCGTCATATTATTGATAAAATCTTTCTGCAAATCGGTATATCTCTTTTGCTTTAACATCAATAAAACGGAATACACATATATGATTAAAACTAAGAATAATACTCCTGTAAAAATCCAATATTGAGATAAACTTCTAAAATAGGTTTGTTTGATATTGGGAAAACGAACTGCAAAATAGTACGTTAAATCACTATTTTTAGAGAAACAATCGGCACAAAATTTTGAAGGTTCTTTTCCTTTTGCAGAAACATAGTTCCCATAAACCATTGCATCAGAACTACAATCATAAATAGCATATTCATAATCTAATTCCAACTTTACTTTTTCAAACTCGTTTTTTAAATATTGCTCTAAAATATTATTTTCAAAAACATCATTAACATTTGCAACAAAGTAATTTTCTGAAACTTTTTTAATTTGATTGCCTATTGGAAGCTCTTTTTTATTGTCTCTATAGATTTTATTAACCACATCTTGCAATGCAAAATGAATTTTATCTTCGATATCCTTCTTCTCAAAAATATAGGCTTGATTAAGTAAAAACAATTGCATTACGATTACACCAACAATTGCTATAAACCCAGCTAAGATTACGGTATTAAATTTGTTAAACTTCATAATGAGTTCGATATTACAAAAAAAGTGCCATTAAAAACCCTTGTTAACATGTCATTAACAATCATTAAAATCTAATTAACAATAGAAAAATAAAACTTTTTTAGTTTTGTATCAACAAATTTAAAATAACTAAAAATATTATAGAGTATGAAATCAGTAAAATTATCTATTATCGCACTTTTTGTTGCATCTGCTTCATTTGCACAAGTGAAAGATGCTAAAATTGAAGCGTCTAAATCTATGCAAGTTGCTCCTGTTGAAGTTAAAACTCCAGCTGCACCAGTTCAATCTGCAATCAAATGGGATCAAGAAATTCATGATTTTGGTGATATTGAAAAAGGGAAACCTGTAACTTATGAATTCACTTTCACTAATACTACAAAAGAAACTATTTTAATTACTAACGTTAGACCAGCTTGTGGTTGTACTGCTGCTAATTACACTAAAACTCCTATTAAACCAGGAGAAAAAGGAATGGTTGCTGCTACTTTTAACGCTGCTAACGCAGGTCCTTTCCAAAAATCAGTTACAATTACAACTACTGAAAATGGAGTTGAGTCTGTAAAAACTCTTTCTTTCAAAGGAAAAGTTATAGACAATACTGCAACTGATAAAAAAGAAGAAATTAAATCATAACAATATTATTAATTCAGCTTTTTACATCTTATTAAGCCACCTTTATTAAAGGTGGTTTTTTTTATCTTTACAAAATGAAAACAGTCATTATTAATACTCCTTTAGGGTTTGCCGAAATTCAAGGTGATGAAAATGGAATATCTAAAATTCACATTTTGAATGATGAAACGCCTTTAAGCAATGAAATCCCTGAAGAATTAAAAAATGCTGTAAATCAACTTCATGAATATTTTGAAGGTTCTAGAACTAATTTTTCATTAAAATTAAATCCTTCAGGAACAGAATTCCAAAAAAAAGTGTGGCAGGAATTACAAGAAATTCCTTTTGGTAAATCATGCTCTTATCTTGATTTATCGAAAAAAATAGGTGATGTTAAAGCTATTCGAGCAGTTGCTTCTGCAAACGGAAAAAATCCACTTTGGATCGTAATTCCATGTCATAGAGTAATTGGCACAGACGGATCGCTAACTGGTTATGCTGGTGGCTTATGGCGAAAAAAATGGTTGCTAGAACATGAAAATCCTGTGAAACAAAAAAGTTTGTTTTAGATTTTTAAAATTCAGTTCTCTTTTTTTGTTATTTTTATAACGCAATCCTTTTAAAAATAACAAATGAAATTCCTTTTAAAATTTTTCAAATGGTTCGCTATAACATTAGCGAGTATCATTCTACTCATGTATATTTTTGATGTAGATTATCTTTTGCGTGCCGTAAGGACAATTTATTTTAAAGGATATACAACTGCTTTTTTAGAAGATTATAAAGAATTTCCAAATAGAGAAATAAAAAAAGGAGCTGCTCAACCTTGGGCAATTGGTTCCGATTACAATTCAGTTCCTGCAACAGCTAATTTAGCAAAGAATCACAAAGAACTTAAAACCATTGCTTATCTTATCATTAAAAATGATAGTATTTGGCACGAAAGTTACTTTGATGGATTTGATAAAAATTCCAAATCCAATTCTTTTTCTATGGCAAAAAGTGTTGTTACTATGGCAATGGGGAAAGCTATAATGGAAGGAAAAATAAAAAGTTTAGATCAAAAAGTTACTGACTTTTTCCCAGAATTAAAAGGTAAATACGCAAAAGAAGTTACTGTAGGCGATTTGTCTTCTATGGCTTCTGGATTAAGTTGGGACGAAAAATATTACAGCCCGTTTTCTATTGTTACCAGAGCCTATTTTGATGATGATTTAAAAGAGGTTATTTTGAATTTAAACATCAATGAAAAACCAGGTCAATCATTCAAATATTTAAGTGGCGCAACACAATTGTTGGCTATGTGTATTGAAAAAGCAACAGGCGAATATTTATCGGATTATGTTTCGAAAAACTTTTGGCAACCAATGGGAGCTGAAAACGATGCGTTATGGCAATTGGATCATGAACCAGACGGAATTGAAAAAGCTTATTGCTGTATTGCAAGTAATGCAAGAGATTTTGCTCGTTTTGGCAAACTTTATTTAAACAATGGAAAATGGAATGGAAAACAACTATTAGATAGTGCATTTGTGAAAAAATGTGTTACTCCACGATTTGAAAAAAGTCCTCAATATGGCTACGGTTGGTGGATGCATAATTTTTTAGGTAAAAATTTATATTATATGCGTGGGCATTTAGGTCAGTTTGTGATTGTTATCCCAGAAGACCAATTAATCATTGTTCGTCTTGGTCATTTAAAAGGAGTACAAACTTCTTATGATCCGCACAGCGAAGATTTATATGTTTATGTAGAAGAAGCTTATAATATGCTTGAGAAAAGAAAGAAATAAAAATTTTAAATTGGAAACAATTAAACATCAACTATAAACCATACAAAAATGATTGAGAAAATAAATTTAAACAACATTTTGTTTCTAGATATTGAAACAGTTCCAGAATATCACAATTATAGAGGTTTAGACCATGAAACGCAGCAACTTTGGGAACAAAAAACACAATACCAACGTAAAGACGAAGTATCTGCCGAAGATTTTTACGAGCGTGCTGGTATTTGGGCCGAATTTGGAAAAATCATTACTATCTCTGTTGGTTACTTTGTAAACAAAGCGGATATTAGAAACTTTCGTGTAACTAGTTTTTGGGGAGAAGAAAAGAAAATTCTTCAAGATTTTTCAAATTTATTAAACACTCATTTTAATGGTGCCCAACATGTGCTGTGCGGACATAATGCTAAGGAATTTGACATTCCTTTCATTGCCAGAAGAATGATCATAAACGGAATTGCACTTCCAGATAAATTAAACTTATTTGGTAAAAAACCATGGGAAGTCCCACATTTAGACACTTTAGAATTGTGGAAGTTTGGCGATTACAAACATTTCACTTCATTAAAACTACTAACTAAAGTTTTAGGAATACCTTCTCCAAAAGACGATATCGACGGTAGCGAAGTAGCTCATGTATTTTATGTAGAAAATGATATCGACCGAATCATAACCTACTGCGAAAAAGACGTTATTGCGGTAGCACAAATTTTCTTGCGATTAAGACGAGAAGATTTATTAATTGAAGAAGAAATAATTCATGTATAAAAAAAGGGAGCTAATTAGCTCCCTTTTTATTTATTATCTAAATATGATTATTTATTGATAACCACTTTTTTAGTTGTTTTAGCACTTCCATTTTGAATGCTTAACATATAAATTCCGTCAGATAAATTTTCAACGTTTAATGTCTCAATATTATTTGAAGAAACCTTAGTAATAACTTTTCTTCCTTGAACATCAAATAATTCATAAGTAGTATCACCTGTAACAGCTCCAGCTAAATCAATATTAACAATTCCTTTTGCAGGATTTGGATACACAGTTAATGAATTTAAAACATTATCATTAGAACTTAATGAAGCCGTAACCGCACAAATTTCAATAGTAAAGTTACTAATTGTTCCACCATCACCATTAAATGGATCATCAACAAGTAAAGTCCAAACTCCATCAGCAGCTAATCCGTTTAAATTACTTAAAGGATCAAGTGGTGCAATATCACCTGAAATTGCAGGAACACCAGTACAAGCAGGATCAGTTCCTGAATCTACAAATCTACAATTAATGTCATCGTTATCTCCACATGGTTGGTTTAATAATGTAATAATTGGACTTCCAATAGAAGCTGGTCCTTGTAATACAATTGTCATATCTTGTACATAAGTATGTGTCATTGCAAATGAAATTCTCATTTCACCAATTGTATGACCTCCAGTAATTGTTACTGGAACACTTGCACTTGAATTTGCAACATCAGCTACAGTTGCGTTTGAAAAATCAGTTGCAGAGAAAGTATGTCCACAAGATAAAATTCCTGTTCTAAAAGAACTAACAGCCGCAGAACTTTCAGTTGCAGCACCACATCTGTTTGATGGTACAATTCTCCAATAATATAATGTATCTTCTAATAAACCTGAAACAATATAATTTGAAGCAGTTGTTGATTGATTTACAACAAAAGTTGTAAATGAAGGACTTGTTGAAACCTGAACAATTTGACTTTCAACATTAATATTAGCATCCCAATCCAAATTAACTGTTGTAGCTGTTCCATTGAATCCATTTGAAGGAGAAACCATTACAACTGGACTAAATGTTGAACTGTAAATTTTTAAAACTTTTGTTCTTGTTTCTGATTCTGTTCCGTTGTTTCCAACAATTCCAATATTATATTCTCCAGGAATTACTGCTGCTAAATTTGAAACAGTCATAGTAACAGTTCCATCAGCACTTAAACTTGTTGGTGAAATAGAAACATTTGCTCCTGCAGGAATTCCTGTTGCAGAAAAATTAGTTGTTCCTGCTCCTGTTTGTTTATAATTAAATGTATATGATGCCGTTTGATTACTACATAACTCTAAATTATCAGAAGTAGGTATAAGTGCAATGCTTGAAGCAATTCCTGTAACTACTAATGAATAATTTTGACCACCATTAACTAAATTTCCTTTGTGAGTAACTGTGATTACATAATTACCAGCAGCTGGAGCATCAATTTTTATTACTTCAACATTATCAACATTGTTATCACCATTTCTTAGTGCTGGAGATGTTGGTGAAGCTACATCTAATCTCCAAGGATAATATGTATTTCCATCTTTAGTAATCCTAATATCTAAATCATTTACTAATGCTCTAAATGGATCATTTGGTGTTAATCTCTGACCGTTGTTTGCTTCACCTGGTACATCTGTCCAGGTAATTGAAGCTATTAATGGATTATTTGCTCCACCTGTAGATGCAACAGTCATTGTAAAAGTTTGTCCTTGATTTAATCTCTCTTCAGAAACCCAAGAAGAAAGTCCATTATTTGAAAGTGTTTCAGCAGCTTTTTTAGCATTCAATAATCCCCAACCAAATTTTGGATCTGGTCCTGCAACACCTGCATCATCAGCTGTATGACAAGCTAATCCTTTTAAAGTTGCAGCCTTCATAAAACTATTAGTAAGATTTTTAGAATGTTGTTGTAACAATAATAATGTTCCTGTAACATTTGGAGCAGCCATTGAAGTTCCCGACATTTGCCCAGTAGCTATGTCTGTTGTGCTTACAACAGAATTTACTCCTGTTCCGTTGCCTGCAATATCTGGTTTAATTCTTCGATCATCAGTTGGACCTTGACTACTACTTGAATTAATTATTACACTATTTAATGTACCATCAGCATTAATAGTAGCATCTTCTGCATTGGCAACTGTTAAAACATTTTTTGAAACTTTATTTCCAACCAATTTATCAAATCCAGGAGCAATTGGAGTTGTATTATTATTTGTTCCATCATTTCCTGCAGAATAAACGGGCAAATAATAAGGAGAAATGAAGGCAATTTCATCCCAAACCCTTGAATCTTCTACATATGAACCCACATACCAAGCAGGTAAAGTATTTCCATTACTCACTAACGGCACTCCATATGAATGATTTGAAAGTAACATTCCCATTGCCACTTCTGAAAGCGCTTCTGATTCATCATCTGTCCAGTTAAAAGTTCTTGCTGTTGCTTGAGTAGCCATTCCTTTAATACTATTAGAACCAACACTCCATCTATTAGCCATAATTGTTCCTGTAACATGAGTAGAGTGATCATTGTAACTAGTTCCTGAAGCATCATCAACCGTTGTAACTCTTCCTGTTTCAAATCCTCTGTGTGTTCTTCTAACTGTTCCTCCATCCCATACACGAGCAACCATATTCTGACCGTCTAAAGATAAGCCTAAGCCACCACCTGTATTAAGATAATTTGTTCTTGTTGATCTTGCTGCATTTACATTGTCAGTAGAATAATAAATAGGGAAACCATCAGGAGTTAATTTCATTAATTCTTGAAAAGTTCCATCTTCATTTTTAATGATAATTGGCCAACCATTTTTTTCAGCTGCCTCATATGCTGCTTTTTTTTCAGCTGCTTCTTTTTTCTTTAAAGCAACTTCTAATTCTTTGATTTTAACTAAATCGTAATCTTTGGTTATTTTTACTGCATCTTCCTTGGTTTGCGAAAAAACAAAACCCGAAAAAGTAAGCGTAAAAACAAACAGTAATTTTCTGATTTTCATAATAGTTAGTAGGTTATGTTGATATTAATTTTACAAATATATAATTATTTATTAAAACCCCTAATTCTTTATATTTTTTTAAAAACATTGTTCTTTTTTGTTTTAATATTACATTTACGAAAAAATACAAGCATATGGTTTTAAGTAGATTTTGGTTAGTCATATTTGTTTCTTCCATCTTTTTTATTGTTTTTGGACTGTTTTCTTCTCAGTATTATTCTATCGATTATGTATTGAATGGTAAAAAAGACGATCCTATACTTATTTCTGAAAAATTCATTGATGAAATTCCTGTATTCATAAAAGATAGTATTCAAAAATCAAAAGACAAAACTTATAACCTTAATAGAGATACTTTAAATATTGACACAACTTATGTGTTTAAAAATCAAACGGTAAAAATTTATAGTGGTAAACAAAAATCAGATGGATTATTACCTACTTGTAAAACCAGTTTATTTGATATCATTTTGCCACTTATGGCTTATTTAGCATTCTTCTGTGGTTTAATGGAATTACTTATCATATCTGGAGCTTCAGAAAAATTAGCCAAAAAGTTAAGTCCGTTTTTCTCTAAAATTTTCCCATCCGTGCCAAAAAATCACGAGTCGGTTTCTTATATGACTTTGAATTTTGCCGCTAACTTTTTAGGATTGGATTCAGCAGCTACTCCATTTGGATTAAAAGCTATGGAAAGTCTACAAGAATTGAATGTTGAAAAAGATAAGGCCAGCGATGCCCAAATCATGTTTATGTGTTTACATGCAGCTGGTTTAACTTTAATCCCAACTTCAATTATTGGTTATCGTGCTGCGGCTAATGCAGCTAACCCAGCCGATGTAATGTTGCCTTGTATTATTACGTCATTCATTGGAACAATTGCAGCAATGATTATTGTTGGAATAAGACAAAAAATTAATTTTAGAAGTGCAACACTTGTTGTAGGGTTAATGACTGTTATTGCTGCGATTGCCGGTTTGTTATTTTACATTAACGGTTTAAACTTGGTTGAAAAGAACTTTTTTACATCCAACTTATCTGGATTAATGTTGGTTGCCATAATTGGAATTACATTAATTTATGCCTTTGTAAAAGAAAAGAAATTTGTTGAGGATAAAACCACCATTTTTGATGCTTTTGTTTCGGGTGCTAAGAACGGATTAACTACAGGTGTAACCATTTTTCCTTATGTTATGGGAATGTTAGTTGCCATTTCATTTTTTAGAAACAGTGGCTTATTTGAAATTATGAGTAATGGAATTTCGTTTTTCTTCTCCAATATTGGAGTTAGTAAAGAAATTACCGATTCCTTACCTGTTGCCATGTTACGCCCATTCAGTTCAAGTGGTTCACGTGGTTTTATGTTGGATGCCATGAGTACTTTTGGTGCGGATTCGTTAACCGGAAGATTGAGTTCTATTTTTCAATGTAGTGCCGAAACTACTTTTTATGTAATTGCAGTTTATTTTGGTTCGGTAAAAATTAAAAATACCCGATACACTTTAGGCACCATGCTTTTAGTAGATTTAATTTGTGTAATTACAGCGATTTTTGTGGCAAGTTGGTTTTTTTAAATGATAATAAATTAATATCAAGCTCGTTTTTACTTTAAAATTAGTCAATGAAAAAATTATGTTTAATCGTCTGTTTTATAATATTTTTCTCATGTTCTAAAAACAAGAATGAAGAAATTTATGGTAATTGGTATTTTGAAAGAGAATTAGATTCTAAAAAAAATCAGAAAAAATCACTTTTAAGACATTTAGATATAGAAGGCTTTAATATTTGTAATGATAGTATAATCGATTTTAAAAAACCTTTTTTTTATACTATTGAAACGAAAACTAGATTTGGAGAAATAGAAAATACTCAATACAATTATAGTAGTTATTATTTAGGATCAAAAACTAAATATATTTATACTGGAAATAAATTGATTTATTTCAATAAGAGCATTAATAAAAATGATACTATAATATTAAAAAAGGTTAAAGATAATTTAATTATTAAATTATCAAATGAAGATAAAAAATATGAATTTGTAAAAAGAACTTCTAACTATTCAAATAGTACTTTTTATGATGCAATAATAATTGACAGAGGACCCTGCTTTGGAGATTGTCCAATTAACTCAACTTACATAAATAGAAATGGTGAATATTTTTTTAAAGCCACTGGTCATAATACAGTTTTTGATGGAAATTACACTGCTGAAATAGAAAAAAACAGAATAAAACAAATTTTTAATATTTTCGATAAAATTGAATTTAAAAAATTAAAAGACGTATACACATACTCTGCAACAGATTCGCAAACAAACTATATTACTTTTATTAAAAATGGTAAAATTGTAAAAACTATTTCGTCTTACATTGAATGTCCAATTGATTTAAAGAAAGCTTTAACTGAGCTAAGTTATCTATATCAGCAAGTAAATATTAATTACAATCAAAACTTCATTTTTAATGAAAAATTGATGAATTGCTCTTTTGATGATTCAATAAAACTTAAGGATTCGGAAATTTTTTTCTTAGAAATTCTTCTTTCAAAAGCAAAAGATGTAAAATTGAATTTTAATCAGAAATACAAATTAGATTTTTTTTCTTGGGGAGATGAAAAAATAAAAAGTATTTATACTGATGGCAGATACTATCAAATTATCTACAAAAACAATACTTCAGTAATAAAAGATATTGGCTTTAACTTTGTTATCGCTAATCCTATACTTAAAACGATGAGATTAGAGTAATTAATTCAATACCAATTAACCAAAATTCATTTTTTCATTCCCATCAAAAATCCGTAACTTTACCTTTCAAAACATACACAAATGGACTTTTTATATCAAGACCCGTATCCTATTTTAAAAGATGATACGCACTACAAAAAATTAACTTCAGATTACGTAAAAGTAGAAAAATTAGGCGATAGAGAAATCTTAGTAGTCGACCCAAAAGGGTTAGAATTATTAGCGCAAGAAGCCATGGACGACGTTTCGTTTATGTTGCGTTCTGCTCACTTACAAAAACTACGAAATATTATCGATGATCCGGAAGCAACAGATAATGATCGTTTTGTAGCTTATAATTTATTGCAAAATGCTTCAGTAGCCGTTGAAGGGCAATTGCCTTCTTGTCAAGATACTGGAACTGCGATTGTAGTTGCTAAAAAAGGTGAAAACGTGTACACTGGTGTTGATGATGGCGAGTGGTTGTCTAAAGGAATTTACAATACGTACCAAAATAAAAATCTTCGCTACTCGCAAATTGTTCCGATTTCGATGTTTGAAGAGAAAAATTCGGGTTCAAACTTACCAGCTCAAATTGATATTTATGCTAAAAAAGGAAGTTCATACGAATTCTTGTTTTTAACAAAAGGTGGTGGATCGGCAAACAAAACGTTCTTATATCAAAAAACAAAATCGTTGTTGAATGAAAAATCTTTAGACGAATTCATTCGCGAGCGCATTATGGATTTAGGAACAGCAGCATGTCCTCCGTATCACTTGGCAATCGTAATTGGTGGAACATCTGCCGAAGCAAATTTAGCTGCTGTTAAAAAAGCCTCTGCAGGTTATTATGACCATCTACCAACTTCTGGAAACATGTCTGGACAAGCTTTCCGCGATTTAGAATGGGAAAAAAGAATTCAAATCATCTGTCAAGAAAGTCAAATAGGTGCTCAATTTGGTGGAAAATATTTAACGCATGATGTTCGAGTTATTCGTTTACCTCGTCATGCTGCATCTTGTCCTGTTGGAATGGGAGTATCATGTTCTGCCGATAGAAATATTAAAGGAAAAATTACAAAAGATGGTATTTTCTTAGAACAATTAGAAACCAATCCAGGTCAATTTTTACCAGATACAGCTCCACATTTAGAACCTGCTGTAGAAGTTAATTTGAACAGACCAATGCAAGAAGTATTGGCAGAATTGTCAAAATATCCTATCAAAACACGTTTAAAATTAAACGGAACTTTGATTGTAGCTCGTGATATTGCGCATGCCAAAATCAAAGAATTATTAGATGCTGGAAAACCAATGCCAGAGTATTTCAAAAATCATCCAGTGTATTATGCTGGTCCTGCAAAAACTCCAGACGGAATGCCTTCAGGAAGTTTTGGTCCAACGACTGCTGGAAGAATGGACGTTTATGTTGACGAATTCCAAGCGGCTGGTGGAAGTATGATTACGTTAGCTAAAGGAAACCGAAGCAAAGACGTAATGAACGCTTGTAAAAAACACGGCGGATTCTATTTAGGTTCGATTGGTGGTCCTGCTGCAATTTTAGCAAAAGAAAATATCTTATCGGTTGAAGTTGTTGATTTCCCAGAATTAGGTATGGAAGCCGTAAGAAAAATTGAAGTAAAAGACTTCCCTGCGTTTATTATTACTGATGATAAAGGAAACGATTTCTTTATGAATTTGTAAATAATAAAAGAGTTGTTGATATATAGTTTTTTAATTAGTAATAAATTTATTTAATAAATATTATAAATAAAATCAATAGATTTTATTATTTAAATAAATTCAATATTAGATAAAGTTGTGTTAAAATAACGCAACTTTTGTTTAAAAAATAAAATTATGTGCTAATTTTGCACCATAAACGTCACGCTTTACTGTCAAGTAAAGTATAGCTACCGACTTAGGTAGCTTTTTTTTTGTAAAAATTTATGAGAACTATTGTTTACATTGATGGGTTTAATTTTTACTATGGTTTGCGAAACAAATCCAGAATGGATGCAAATTGGAAAAAATTCTATTGGATAGATTTTGTAAAATTAAGTGAGCAATTTTTAATGAATGGTGAAGTTCTCGAAAAAGTTAAATACTTTACTGCCCCTCCTTTAAACAGAAACAAACAAAGTCGTCAAAGCGCCTTATTTAAAGCTAATTCGTTATTAAATGAAGATCGATTTGAAGTTATTAGAGGGAAATATTATGATAAACAAATTACTTGTTCTGGTTGTGGAATATCTTTTTCGAAACCAGAAGAAAAGAGAACTGATGTTAACATTTCTGTTAATATGGTTGGTGACAGCGCATTAGGACTGGTAGATAAAATTATATTAATATCCGCAGATAGTGATTTAGTTCCTCCACTTGAATTTATTAAGACGCATTATCCAAATATTGCAATTAAAATTTACTTCCCTCCTTGCAACTTTAGCTATGATCTGAAAGAAATTGCAAAAGGGAAAAAAATAACCAAATTAGAAGATAACTCTTTTAGATTTAGAAATTCTATAATGGATGAAATTGTATTTAACAAAGAAAAAAGCGATAATGCAACTATTCCTGAAAAATGGAAATAACTTCATCGAAAATTTTAAAAAAATCAATTTTGAACATCTTTTTAGTTTTGAAAACTACCATCCTAAAAAAATCGATACAAATTTAGTAGGACAGATTACTTAACACTTTGAAATCTATTCCACAAACAACACCAATCCTTTTAAATAATGACCTTCTGGATGGTAAATATTGGTTGGGTGATCTGGCCCTTGTTCTAATTTGTGTAAAACTCTAATGTTTCTTCCTGTTTCAATCGCGGCGGCGGCAACCGTATTGT
Organism: Flavobacterium channae; assembly: GCF_021172165.1. Taxonomy (NCBI): domain Bacteria; kingdom Pseudomonadati; phylum Bacteroidota; class Flavobacteriia; order Flavobacteriales; family Flavobacteriaceae; genus Flavobacterium; species Flavobacterium channae. The sequence continues at coordinate 2,736,550 of NZ_CP089096.1, forward strand.
AAAACAAAACATCGTCAATGACTTGCGAGCACGAGAATGTGAATAAAATTCCGTTTGGAGCTAAAGCTTTTAATCCGGCAATATTTAAACGTTTGTAAGCTTGCGTTGCGGTGTGTTTACTTTTGATGCTTTTCGCGAAAGCTGGTGGATCTAAAACAATTACATCGTAAATTTGATGATTCTCCTTCATGAAGTTGAACACATCGTCAGCAACAGCTTTATGATTGGCTTTTGGGAAATTTAATTCCATATTACTGGCTGCTAAATCCACAGCTTTTTGAGAAATATCTACCGAAGTTACTAATTCTGCTCCAGCACTCATGGCGTAAATTGAAAATCCGCCTGTGTAGCAAAAGGTGTTTAGTACTTTTTTGCCTTTTGAAAATTCGCCTAGTAACTTTCTATTTTCGCGTTGGTCTAAGAAGAAACCTGTTTTTTGACCTTCTACCCAATTTACCGAAAACAAAATGTTGTTCTCTTTTGCAACTGCTTCTACTTTATTTCCGAATAAGAAATAATCAGTTCCTGTATTTGGTAAAGTTCCTGAACTTTTGCAATAAATAGTTTCGCAATAGTCTGGAAAATTGGATTTTATGGCTTCAGCTATTTTCTCCATTTGAAGAAAAACTCCAATGGAATGCGCTTGAATTACCCAATTATTATCGTAATAATCAATGATTAATCCAGGAATCCCATCGCCTTCTCCGTGAATCACACGAAAAGCATTCGTAACTTCAAAATCCAATATTTGGGTGCGTAAATACCAAGCCGATTGTAGTTTGGTTACCCAAAAATTCTCAGAAAAAACTTCATCACCAAAAGTCAAAATTCGGACAACAATACTTCCTTTATCGCTAAAATAACCTGTTCCTAAATGGTTATTTTTTGCATCCACAACATCAACCATTTCACCATCGTTAATTTCACGACTTACGCCATAAACTGCACCGCTGAAAATCCAAGGATGACGACGTTGTATAGATTTTTCTTTGCCTGATTTTAAAATTACTTTTGGGAACATGTTAATGTGTCAATTTGAAAATGTGTCAATGTGCCGATACAATGTGTCAATTTGAAAATTAGTCAATTATTAAATTGCTAACTCATCAATTAATTGGCATATTGTCTCATTGCCTTATTGACTAATTTTTTTGGTTGTTGAAATGATTTTATTTGTAATTTTTAATATATCAAAAACTTCCGTTAGTAATTCTTCTGCATTTGGATAATTTTCTAATTCGTTACAAAGAAATAACCAAAATTCGGTTTCATCGGCTTCTTTCATTGCAATTTTCATTTTATGAATAAAGTCTGCTTTGCTTTCAGAATTTTGAGCTTCTTTAATATTTGCTCCTATTGAAGTTCCTGATTTTAATAGTTGATTGGCGATTACATACTTTCTGTCTTCTTCTAATTTTTCTGTGTATTGAACTACTTTTTTAGCAAATTCAAATGATTTTAAAAGAATTAAATTGTTTTTGTACTTTTCTTGAAATGTTATCATGGCTTATATATTTGTTTAATGTGTCGATGTTTCAATTGAACTATAGTTAAGCAAATTGACACATTGACTAATTGCCTCATTGGCTAATCGATTTTCATTTCTGGAATTTCTCCTTCGATGATTAAATCGGCTTCTGTTGCTTTGATGATGTCTTCTACTGAAACTCCTGGTGCGCGTTCTAACAATTTGAATCCTTTTGGTGTGATTTCTAAAACCGCTAATTCCGTAACGACTTTTTTCACACAACCAACACCCGTTAATGGAAGCGTACATTTTTTCAAGATTTTAGATTCTCCTGCTTTATTTACGTGCATCATAGCTACGATAATATTTTCTGCCGAAGCTACTAAATCCATAGCGCCACCCATTCCTTTTACCATTTTTCCTGGAATTTTCCAGTTGGCAATATCGCCGTTTTCAGAAACTTCCATAGCTCCTAAAATGGTTAAATCTACTTTTTGAGCTCGAATCATTCCGAAACTAAATGCTGAGTCAAAGAAACTCGCTCCTGGTAAAGTAGTAATAGTTTGTTTTCCAGCATTGATGATGTCGGCATCTTCTTCACCTTCAAAAGGGAAAGGTCCCATTCCTAAAACACCATTTTCTGATTGAAATTCAACTGAAATATCTGTACGAACATAATTGGCAACTAAAGTTGGTATTCCGATTCCTAAATTAACATAATAACCATCTTTAACTTCTTGTGCTATTCTTTTTGCGATTTGATTTTTATCTAATGCCATAATGTAATGTGTCAATTTGATAATGTGTCAATGTGCCTATTTTAATGTGTCAATTTGAGAATGTATCAATATGTCAATTATTTTATTGACTAATTGGCTCATCGTCACATTGGCTCATTTGCACATTGGCTAATTATTTTTGTCTAACGGTTCTTTGCTCAATTCTTTTCTCAAATTTCTCACCCTGGAAAATACGATTAATCATAATTCCTGGAATGTGAATTTCATTTGGATCTAAAGTACCAGCTGGTACCAATTCTTCTACCTCAGCAATAGTAATTTTTGCTGCGCCAGCCATTGGTGCATTAAAGTTACGAGCTGTTCCTTTGAAAATCAAATTTCCTGCTTCGTCACCTTTCCATGCTTTAACAATAGAGAAATCAGCTTTGAAAGCGTGTTCTAAAACATGCATTTTTCCGTTAAATTCTCGAACTTCTTTTCCTTCCGCTACTTCAGTTCCGTAACCTGCTGGCGTAAAGAATGCAGGAATTCCGGCTTGTGCAGCACGACATTTTTCCGCTAAGGTTCCTTGTGGTGTTAATTCCACTTCCAATTCCCCTGAAAGCATTTGACGTTCGAACTCTGCATTTTCTCCCACATACGAAGAAATCATTTTTTTAATTTGGCGTTTTTGTAATAGTAATCCCAATCCGAAATCATCAACTCCTGCGTTGTTTGAAATACAAGTTAGATTGGTTACATTTTTACGAACTAATTCAGCAATACTATTTTCAGGAATACCACAAAGACCAAAACCACCTAACATGATGGTTTGTCCGTCTTGAATGCCTTCTAAAGCCTCTTTAACGTTGTTAACTTTTCTAGAAATCATATTTAGTTTGTTGTTGTTTTTTATAATCCAAATTCATCCATGTCAGGTTCGTCTGTTGGAACTGCAGTAGAATCTACTACTTTTTTAGGTGTCCAACAATCTACCTTAATCGATAAATCTTCGGGTCTTTCAAATGGTTCTTTAGAAACATCTAAATCGCTATCAGCATAACATTTCTTCATGAAAAGACCCCAAATTGGTAATGCCATAGTAGCTCCTTGTCCTAATCTTGTTGCTCTAAAGTGAGCTGCTCTATCTTCATTTCCTACCCAAATTCCAGTAGCTAAATTTGGCACCATTCCGATAAACCATCCATCAGAATTGTTTTGAGAAGTTCCTGTTTTTCCTGCAATTGGGTTTCCAAAACTATAATCGTATTGGATAAAACCACCACCACCGTATTTCAATCTTGCTCCTGTTCCAGACTGAGTTACACCTTCCATTAATTTAATTACTGTATAGGCTACATCTTTGTTAACTACATCCTTTGTAACTGGAGTTGGCTGATCTAAAACCACACCATTTTTATCTTCTATTTTGATAATGAATGTTGGTTTTACATAAACTCCTTGATTAGCAAATGTACTCATGGCACCTACCATTTGCTCAACTGTAATATCAACTGCTCCTAACGCAATTGAAGGTTGAACTGGAATATCTGAAGTAACACCCAATTCTTTTGCCATGTCAACTACAGCTTGTGGACCCACTCTATCAATTAATTTTGCAGAAACCGTATTGACCGAATTGGCAAGTGCTTTTTGTAACGTAATGGTTCCTCTATAATTTCCATCTGAATTTTTAGGCGACCAATCAGCATCAATTCCCCATTTACCCTTTGGCATTGTAAAATAACTATCAATAATTGAATCACAAGGCGACATACCCAATTGTTCAATAGCAGTTGCATATAAGAAAGGCTTAAATGTTGACCCTACCTGTCTTGCTCCTTGACCTACGTGATCGTATTGGAAATATTTATAATTAACTCCTCCAACCCATGCTTTAATGTGACCGTTTCTTGGCTCCATTGCCATCATACCGGTTTGTAACATGTGTTTGTAGTAAATGATAGAATCTTTAGGTTTCATGATGGTATCTTTTTCACCTTCATAAGTAAAGATTTTCATTTTTGCAGGAACTTCAAAAGATTTTATTATTTCATCTTTTGTCTTGCCATTCAAGTCCATTTTTCTCCAACGTTCTGAATTTTTCATGGCTTGCATCATGATTTGCTGCGTTTGCTCTGGAGTAATGTCTACGAAAGGTGCGTTTTCTTTTCCTTTAGCCGCTATAAAAAATTCTTTTTGTAAATTTTTTAAATGTTCGGTTACCGCTTCCTCAGCATATTGTTGCATTTTAGAATCGATAGTAGTATAAATTTTTAACCCATCACGATACAAATCATATTCTGTTCCATCAGGTTTTAAATGGTCTTTAATCCATTTTTTCATGTAATCTCTTAAGTACTCTCTGAAATAAGTTGCACTACCTTCAGAATGACTTTCTGGTCTGAAATCCAGTTTGATTGGCAACTTTTTTAACTGCTCTTTTTGAGCTTCAGTAATTACATCGTTTTTAACCATTTGTCCCAAAACTGTATTTCTTCTATCTAATACTAATTGGGCTCTTTTTTTTCTGTTTGGATTATACAACGATGGGTTTTTTAACATTCCAACGAATAAAGCGCCTTCTTCGATAGTTAAATCTTTTGGTTCTTTATTCATATAGATTTTTGCTGCAGAACGAATTCCAACTGCACCATTAACAAAATCTACTTGGTTCAAGTACAAAGCAATGATTTCTTGTTTTGTATATTGACGTTCCAAACGAATAGCAATAATCCATTCTTTTACTTTTTGAATAATTCTGAATAAAATAAATTTAGAACCTTCACCATGGAAAAGGTTTTTTGCTAACTGTTGTGTTAATGTACTTGCTCCACCATCTCTACCTAAACGAACAACGGCTCTTAATGTTCCTTTAGCATCGATACCTGAGTGCTCATAAAAACGTTCGTCTTCAGTAGCAACTAAAGCTTTTACTAAATGCTGAGGCAATTCTTCATACTTAACAGGTGTTCTATTTTCTTTGTAGAATTTACCAATTACAACTCCATCTGAAGAAATAATTTCGGTTGCAACATTTGAATCTGGATTTTCTAAATCATCAAACGATGGCATTTTTCCGAAAAATCCCCATGAAGCAAAAAGGAATAATAAGATTACCCCTAAAAATCCATAAGCGAATAATTGCCAAAATTTTCTTTTGTACTCTGAAAAATCGTTTGTATTTGCTTTTTTAGTAGCCATACTATTTTATTTTTTCAATTCTTAATCCTAGTTCTGTAATTCCGTTAAGTTCAGCAACACCATCTACTTTTCCTGTTTCTCTAACCGCCTGAACTACCTCAACGTTATATTTTCCTGGTCTTTTGAAAATAAAATTTTCTAAATACCACAGTTTGCTTTCTTTAATATCCGAAAAACCTTCACCCATTAAAGTCCCATCTGGATTTGCCATTTGATATTCTAAAGTATCCACTTTAATCGTAGGTTTTTTTCCTGGCTCTTTTAAAGTAACAATCAAATACATGTTATTAAACGGATAATCGTTATTGTTTCTTACATTTAAAAACAAATGATACGGGTTTACAGTATCATTTTGTTCAAATGCAAAACGCAAAGTGTCCGATTTTTTCCATGTGCCGTCTAACTCTTTGTATTCGCTAAAAAACTGCTTTTTATCACAAGAGAAAAAAAGCATTGACAACATCATTAACCCAATAAGTTTATTCTTTTTTTGGAGCATTTTTAAAATTTGATGGTTTACGTTTTTTATTTTTATTGTTATTCTTTTTCTTAGGCTGATCGAAACGTGTTAAACTATCCTGACCAACAACATTTTCAAATTTTTTCTCTACCTCTTGAACTGTTTCAACTACATAATCTTCTAAAGCAGCAACACGTTCTTTTTTCTTATTAACAGCCAAGATTTCTTTTACTTTAGACACAGGCAATACTAACCATTGTGCTGGTGCATTTGCATAAGAAAACCACATAATTTCTTTAAATATGTCGATTTTTTGGCAATACGCATCACCTTTCTCCGTATATAATTTAGTATCAATATCTGGCATGTCTTTAAGCGCATCCAAATAAGTATCTAATTCGTAATTTAAACAACATTTTAATTTACCACACTGACCTGCTAATTTTTGTGGATTTAATGACAATTGCTGATAACGAGCTGCTGAAGTATTAACACTTCTAAAATCGGTTAACCAAGTTGAACAACACAATTCTCTTCCGCAAGAACCAATTCCTCCTAAACGAGCTGCTTCTTGACGGAAACCAACTTGTTTCATTTCGATTCTTACTTTAAATTCTTGTGCAAATTCTTTAATTAATTGACGAAAATCTACTCGATCATTTGCTGTATAATAAAACGTTGCTTTTGATCCATCACCTTGAAATTCTACATCAGAAATTTTCATTTCTAGTTTTAAATTTATGGCAATTTCTCTTGCACGCATACGCACAATTTCTTCTTTATTTCGAGCTTCTGTCCAAATATCAATATCGCGTTGTGAAGCTTTTCTATAAATTTTAGCTAATTCTTTATCAGGATTTTCACCTTTCTTTTTCATTTGAATTTTAACCAATTCGCCTGTTAAAGTTATTATCCCAATATCATGACCCGGAGAAGCTTCTGTAGCTACAATGTCTCCTATTGCTAAAGTTAGCTTTTCTGTATTTCTAAAAAATTCTTTTCTACCATTTTTGAAACGGATTTCAGCCGCATCAAAAGGCGCCTGCCCTCCTGGTAATGTCATGTTTGACAACCAATCAAATACCGAAAGTTTGTTGCAGCTATCGGTGCCGCAAGTCCCATTATTATTACACCCCTTTGGTGCACCACCATCAGCGGTTGAACAGTTTGTACATGCCATAATTTAAATATATAGTGATTGTCCTCAAAAGGACTACGTTTCAAAATGTTTTTGAGCGTAAAGATATTGATTTTTTATGGAAACTTTCAAATTAGCCTTTTGAAGTTTTACAAAACAAAAAAACCTATCTCATTTAAAACGAAATAGGTCTTTTATTAGTATTTTAAACTTAAAAAATTATGTTTCTTTTACGGAAATTATATGTACTGGACAAGCTTTTGCTGCTAATTCACAATTCTCTACTATTGCGTGATCTGGCGATTTTAATGTGTGAAATCCTTTAGAATCGACCGCTTTAATTAATACAGATTTTCCGTCTTTTTTTGACATTTGAAATTGCGCCGGAGCCATTTCAACACAATAATTGCAACCAATACATTTGTCTCTTTGAAGCGTAACAACAACCATTAGTTTTCTACAATTTTATACATTTTGTCCGATAAACGAATTCTAAATGGAACTTTCAATGTACAACTATCTCCTTTTGTAGCTTTTTCTGAAGATGCATCATTAACAAAGAAATCATCTAAAATTAATTCTTGAGCTCCAGTGCTTGGTCCGGTTATCAAAATCTTGTCGCCTTTTTTAATATCATAAGCTTCAATCTTGAACTCGGCAATATTCGATTTTGGAAAATAATGCATTCCTTTTCCAACATATACTTTTCGTTGAGTTGCATTTGAGCCAGGGTTATCAGACCATTCGCCTAATTTTTGTCCCAAATAATAACCACTCCAAAAACCTCGATTATAAACCGTTGCCAAAGCAGCCATCCAAGTATTGATTTTTTCTTTAGTAAAAGTTCCTTCGTAATACGAGTCAATAGCTTCGCGATACGTTTTGATAACTGTTGCAACATAATCAGCAGCTCTACCACGACCTTCAATTTTCAAAACTTTTATTCCTGAATCGATTACTTGGTCAAGAAAATCCAACGTGCACAAATCTTTTGGAGACATCATGTATTCGTTGTCAATCTCAATTTCAAATCCCGATTCTTGATCAATAACCGTGTATTTTTTTCGGCAATTTTGTTTGCAAGCGCCTCTGTTAGCAGAAGAATTATGCGAATGTAAACTCAAATAACATTTTCCTGAAACCGCCATACACAAAGCTCCGTGACCAAAGATTTCAATCTCAACTAAATTGCCACTTGGTCCTTTTATTTGCTCTTTTTCAATATCATCGGTGATTTTCTTTACTTGGCGTAAACTCAACTCGCGAGACAGAACAATCGTATCAGCAAACATGGCGTAGAATTTTACCGTTTCTATATTGGTTACATTCAATTGGGTAGAAATATGCACTTCCATTCCCATCGTACGAGCCGTCATAATCACCGCTTGGTCAGATGCAATTACGGCTGTAATTCCTGCTTCTTTAGCTTTAGTCAAAAGTGTTTTTACAATCGATAAATCATGATCGTAAATAATGGTATTTAAAGTTAGATAGGTTCTAACGTTTTTTTCGTTGCAACGACGCGCAATTTCTGGCAAATCATCTAAAACGAAATTCACAGTTGCACGAGCTCGCATGTTTAATTGTTCTACACCAAAATAAATTGAGTCGCAACCATTATCTAAAGCTGCTTGCATGGATTCGAAATTTCCTGCAGGCGCCATTAATTCTATTCTTCCAGAAGTTGTCATTAGCTGATAATTTTAAATAATTTATCGGATAATCTTACTCTAAAAGGCACTTCAAAAGTTACTTTATCGCCAACTTTAGCTGATGAATTTTCAGTTCCGTTTACGAACATTTTTTCTAGAATCAATTCTTGGTTTCCAGTTGTTGGTCCCGAAATTAGAATGCTGTCACCAAGATTTAACTCTTGATTTTCTATAACGAAAAGTCCTACTTGTGCTTTCACATAATAGTGTTCGGCTTTACCAAGCAATACTTTTTTTACTTTTATTTTTTGACGAATGTCTTTGGTTTTTTGGGCTACAGCCAAAGGTTTGTCAGAAAGTTCTCCTGAATGTTTGAATTTCAAATTTTCTGATTTTCCTTTTCGGAAAACCTTATTTCCTACTTGTTTTCCTCTACGAAGTTTTACTTGTTCGGCTAATGGTAAATGCGTGATTTCTAAACATTCGGTAGAACAACAATTTTCCATAGCTGCTTTACATTCGTCACATTGAATGAATAATAAATGACAACCATCGTTCAAACAATTCGTGTGATTGTCGCAAGGTTTTCCACATTGGTGACATTGCGAAACGATATCGTCGGTAATTCTTTCCCCTAATCTGTGGTCGAAAACGAAGTTCTTTCCAATGAATTTACTTTCCAAACCTTCTTCTTTGATTTGTTTGGCGTAATTAATAATTCCGCCTTCAAGTTGGAAAACATTTTTAAAACCTTGGTGTTTGAAATACGCCGATGCTTTCTCGCAACGAATTCCTCCGGTGCAATACATCACCAAGTTTTTATCTTCTTTGAAATCTTTTAATTGTTCGTTAATAATTGGTAACGATTCACGAAAAGTTTCTACATCTGGAGTAATTGCACCTTTAAAATGACCGATTTCACTTTCGTAATGATTTCTAAAATCTACTACAATCGTGTTTGGATCTTCTAAAATTTGATTGAATTCTTTCGCTTTTAAATGCACTCCAATATTGGTTACATCAAACGTTTCGTCGTTCAAACCATCGGCTACAATTTTATCACGAACTTTTACCGTTAATTTTAAAAACGAATGGTCGTCGTGTTCTACAGCAACATTCAATCGAATGCCACGCATAAAATCGTAAGCTTCTAAAGTTTCTCTAAAAGCTTCAAAATTTTCGGCTGGAACCGACATTTGAGCATTGATACCTTCTTTGGCTACATACGTTCGACCAAGAGCATCGAGTTTGTTCCATTCGATAAATAAATCGTCGCGAAATTTTTTGGGATCTTCAATTTTGGCATACGCATAGAAAGATAATGTAAGACGTTGTTTTCCGGCTTCATCAATTAATTGAGCTCTTTCTTCTGCGCTTAAAGTGTTATACAGTTGCATGCTATAAACGTTTTAAGATTAGAGACGTGATAAATCACGTCTGTACAGAATTATGTTATGAATTCTAAATGGAAGAATTCGGGCACAAAGGTAATAAAATTGATTAAAAATCAAATCTTTAATAGCCTATCAAAACATATTAACATTTTTTGTATCGAATAAAAAAAGATGTATTTTTACGAAAAATATTTTATTATGAGCTCAGATAAAGACGCAAAATTAAAAGCCTTACAACTAACATTAGACAAACTTGACAAAACGTACGGAAAAGGAACCGTAATGAAATTAGGTGATAGCGCTGTTGAAGAAGTAGAAGCTATTCCGTCAGGTTCATTAGGTGTTGATTTGGCTCTTGGAGTAAATGGATATCCAAGAGGAAGAATCATAGAAATCTACGGACCAGAATCGTCAGGTAAAACCACGTTAACATTACACGCCATTGCAGAAGCTCAAAAAGCGGGTGGAATTGCAGCATTTATTGATGCCGAGCACGCATTTGACCGTTTTTATGCTGAGAAATTAGGGGTTGATATTGACAATTTAATTATTTCGCAACCAGACAATGGAGAACAAGCATTAGAAATTGCTGAAAGTTTAATTCGTTCTGGAGCTGTAGATGTTGTGGTAATTGACTCGGTTGCTGCCTTAACTCCAAAAAGTGAAATCGAAGGCGACATGGGTGATTCTAAAATGGGATTACACGCTCGTTTGATGTCTCAAGCATTAAGAAAATTAACAGGAACTATTCATAAAACAAACTGTACTGTTTTCTTCATTAACCAATTACGTGATAAAATTGGTGTTATGTTTGGAAGCCCTGAAACAACAACGGGTGGAAACGCGTTGAAGTTTTATGCTTCAGTTCGTATTGATATTCGTAAATCGACACAAATTAAAGATGGTGATAATGTTTTAGGAAACAGAACTAAAGTAAAGGTTGTAAAAAACAAAGTAGCACCACCATTTAGAACTGCTGAATTTGACATCATGTATGGAGAAGGGATTTCTAAAGTAGGTGAAGTTTTAGACTTGGCTGTAGAATTTGAAATTATCAAAAAAAGCGGTTCATGGTTTAGTTATGGTGAAACAAAATTAGGACAAGGTCGTGATGCGGTTAAAGCCTTAATAAAAGACAATCCAGAATTAATGGACGAATTGGAACAAAAAATCAAAGAAACCATTAAAGAAAATAACGTTTAGAAAAATCACGCCTAGTGCGTGATTTTTTTTTAAGGTTACGCAACCTTTTAATTAAATTTGAATCTATCTTATATAACAAATCATTAAAATGAAAAAATTAGTTTTATTAGTAAGTATTCTGTTTTTGTTCAATTCTTGTCAATTAGATGACAACGATTTTCATGTTGAAATTTTACCTGTTCATTCAGTTGAAATGCCAGCTGAATTTGAACTTGGAGCAGTTTATCAAATTACGATGGAATATTACAGACCTACAAATTGTCATTCGCCGTATGGGATTTACTATGAAAAAGACTTGAATGTTAGAACTTGTGCAGTACAAAATTTAGTTGAAGAAAGAGGCAATTGTGCTCCTGTTGAAAATGTTTTAGTTCAAGAAACTTTTACGTTTAAAGTTACAAATACTGGAAATTACATTTTTAAATTTTGGACTGGAGAAGACACAGAAGGTAATGACACATTTTTAGAATATGATATTCCTGTTAATTAACACTTAGTAAATTGATCTTAGAGCAATTAATACATGAATGTAGTAACAACAATACTAAAGCACAAGAGCAAATTTATCGCTTACTAGCGCCAAAATTGTTTACTGTGTGTTTGAAGTATTCGCGTAATTATGAAGAAGCTCAAGATAATTTACAAGAAAGTTTTTTAATAATTTTTGATAAAATAAGTCAATATAAGAATACAGGTTCTTTTGAAGGTTGGGCAAAAAGAGTTGTTATAAATTATGTTTTACAACAATACAGAAAACAAAATGTTTTTGAAATAGTTTCTGAAAAAATTCCTGATGAAGAAGAAATAGAAATTGACGATGAAAATGTGAGTTTGGAATTTCTAACAAAAATCATTCAAGAATTACCAGATAGGTATCGATTGGTTTTTAATCTTTATGTTTTAGATGGATACTCACATAAAGAAATTTCAGAAATGTTAGAAATTAACATTGGTACTTCGAAATCAAATTTAGCAAGAGCTAAAGCAATTTTGAAGAATAAAATTGAATCAAATAATAGTTTTGATGTAAAAAAAAGTAGATGAAAGACAATAAAAATATAGAACGATTATTTCAGGAGAAATTCAAAGATTTTGAAGCCACACCGCCTCAAGAATCTTGGGATATTATCGCTAGTCGACTTAATGAAAAGAAGAAAAAGAAACGCGTTATACCAATTTGGTTCCGCTATTCTGGAATAGCTGCTTCTTTGTTCTTAGTTGGTGGATTAATTTGGAATTTTACAGCAAATAATAATGAAACTGAAAATGTTCCAAATTTTGAAAACACAATTGTAAATGCTGATGAATCTTCAACAAATAAAAACGGATTAGAAACAAATTCTTCGATTGATAATGATAATGCAATAGTTTACGATTCTGAATTAAACAGTTCAGAATCTGAAACCAATTCAGAAAACTCATATCAAAAACAAGAGAACTCCTATCGAGAGTTTAACGGAAGAGAAAACAAATCAACAATTAAAAAGAATTTACTAAATAAAAAAGTTCGAAACAATTCTGGTCAACAAAATTCTGTGGTTTCTAACAACAAAATTGAAAAATACACCGAACCAAATGCTGATCAAAATTCAAGACGAAAAACAAACAAAAAATACAACAAACAACAACGTGCTGTTTTTACAAATTCTGACGCAGCTGTTGTTTCTAATGTTCAAAAAAACAAATCGAAAAGAAAAACTAAATTCAATTCTAACAAAAACAATTCTATTGTAGAGAATGAAATTTTAAACGATACTGATTTAGTTGTTGACAATAAGAAAAAAGATAAGGCTTCAATTAATAAAGAAGGTATTGATGCTTACTTTGGTAAAGAGTCGTCTAATTCAACTATTGTCAATAACAACAATAATGATTCCATTACAACTCAAACAATCAATTCAAATGTTGTTGTTTCAAATGAAATCATTACTCAAGATAGTACTCTAGTGGCTGAAGTTTTGAAAGAAACGAATCCGTTAGAGGAATTGCTAAAAGAAAAAGAGGCTGGGAAAAATGAAGATGAAAAAGAAGAAAAAAGAAGTAAATGGGCGATTAGCACTAACGCGTCGCCTGTTTATTTCAATTCCTTAGCAGAAGGTTCTTCTCTTGACGAGCAATTCAGTTCAAATAGCAAAAACTACACAACTACTTTAAGTTATGGTTTAGCTGGAATTTACGCTATAAATGATAAATTGAGTGTAAAAACTGGAGTTAATAGTATAAATCTTAGTTACAATACAAACGATGTAATTTTTGATTCTAGAATGAGTGGTGCCGAAAGTAATGTTCCTGCAATTTCAAGAAATGCAGATGCGAGTCAAATGGTGTTTAGTTCAAAAAGTAGTGAAATACAAACTTTATCTGGCGATATTGAAAATGTTTCGATTCAAAATAACGTAGGTGCTTTAAAACAAAACATCAGTTATATTGAAGTTCCATTAGAACTGAGTTACAAATTGATTGATAAAAAATTTGGTATCGAACTAATTGGCGGTATGAGTACTTTATTTCTAAACCAAAACAATATTTCATTGGTTGCAAATGGTGTAGAAATGGAAGTTGGAAAAGCTAATAATTTAAACAATATACATTTTAGTAGTAATGTCGGTTTGGGTTTTAAATATTCATTTTGGAAAAGCTTCAATGCTAATTTCCAACCTATGTTTAAATACCAAATCAATACGTTTAGTGAAAACACTAGTAATTTTAAACCTTATTTCATAGGGTTGTATACTGGTGTAAGTTTTAGTTTTTAAGCTTTGTTGGTTAAGCTTAAATTTTTAGTTAAGTTATGTTTCATTTCTTTTTAAAATGAAGCTGAAAAAGTCCAAATGCGTTTGGACTTTTTTATTTTAAATCGTTTTCTAATGGCGTTAAAATAATTTGACGAACTTGTTTTTTCAACTCATGTCTGTCGTCTAATGTTTTTCCTTTTGTTTCAATTATTGGAAATATTTTGGCTCTCATTCTTCCAGGACTTCCGCTGAAGAATGTATATGAAAAACGTTTTTTGTTGTCAAAAAACACCATTGGAACAATTGGCAAACCATGTTCAATAGCAATTCTAAAAGCACCATCTTTAAATTCATCTAGTACAACATGTTCTTCTGGAACTCCTCCTTCTGGAAAGATACAAATACTCAACCCTTGATGAATTCTTTTTTGAGCTCTTTCAAAAACAGCATATCTACTTTTGCTATTACTTCTATCTACCATTATGCAAACACGCTTGTAAATAAACCCAAAAATTGGAATCTTAGCCAATTCTTTCTTTCCTACAAAAACAAACGGATGATTCTTAACAGCAATCAACATCAACATAATATCTGTCATTGAAGTATGATTAGCCACCAACATATAACTTTTACCTTCTTCAAAAACCTCATCACCTTCAATAGAATAATTGAAACCCATTCCTATTAAAATAACTTTTGCCCAAATACGAGCAATTTTAAAAAATAATGGATACGTTTTTTCGCTAATTATAGTTGCAAAAATTAATGGAAATAAAACGATTATAGGAACCAAAACCAAAATATAAAACCAAATTCGGTATAATAAGGTCAGTGGATATTTTAAAAACTTCATCGATTGGTATAAATTATATTTCCAAAAGTAGTGATTTTAATAAAACTTAACTCTTTTACTTTTCCGTTTTTACATTATGGATTACATTTGCAAAAATTAGTTTAATAATGGCAAAAATTTTAACCGGAGTTCAAAGTACAGGAACGCCTCACTTAGGAAACTTATTAGGAGCAATTTTACCTGCAATTAAAATGGCAGAAAATCCTGATAATCAATCATTTCTTTTCATTGCCGATTTGCACTCAATTACGCAAATCAAAAATGGAGCAGAATTAAGACAAAATACCTATAGTACGGCAGCAACTTGGCTTGCTTGCGGATTAAATACTGATAAAGTCATTTTCTACCGTCAATCTGATGTACCACAAACAGCAGAATTGTCTTGGTATTTGAGTTGTTTCTTTCCGTTTCAGCGATTAACATTAGCACATTCTTTCAAAGATAAAGCTGATCGATTAGAAGATGTAAATGCTGGATTATTTACGTATCCAATGTTAATGGCGGCCGATATTTTATTGTATGATGCCAATATTGTACCAGTAGGAAAAGACCAATTACAACATATCGAAATTACCAGAGATGTTGCTTCGCGTTTTAACCATCAAATGGGAGAAACCTTTGTATTACCAGAAGGAAAAACAAGTGAAGAAACCATGTATGTTCCTGGAACAAATGGTGGAAAAATGAGTAAATCGGCAAACAATTTTATCAATATCTTTTTAGATGATAAAGCGCTTCGTAAACAAATTATGGGAATTCAAACCGATAGTACACCACTAGAGGAACCAAAAAACCCAGACACTTGTAATTGTTTTGCATTATATAAAATATTAGCAACTCCTGAACAAACTGAAGTAATGAGAGCTAATTATTTAGGTGGAAATTATGGCTATGGTCATGCCAAACAAGAATTGTTTGAATTGATTTTAGACAAGTTTGGTCCAATTAGAGAAAAATACAATTACTACATCAACAACTTAGAAGAAGTAGATCGTTTGTTGTTAGAAGGCGCTGCAAAAGCTGGTGAAGTAGCAAATGGTGTTTTGAAAAGAGTAAGAGAGAAGTTGGGATATTAAGAACCAATTCCTATTAAATTAAAAACCTCAAAGTTTAGATGTATAAATTTTGAGGTTTTTTATTCTTTAATGATTTCTTTTACAATCCATTTTTGGTTTTCTTTTGAAAAGGAACAAATTACATCATAACCACCATAATACTTATAAACTGAAAATCTAGCTGTATTTTCATTTTTACTAATAAGAACTCTACATAAAAATAATAAAGGGGTTTCAGAGTTCCTTTCATCTCCTTCAAAAGTGTTTTTATAGTTTACTAAATGGACTTTAAGATTGGATTTTTCAAATTCTTTTATATCTAATCCTCTAACTCCTAATGAATCAAATTTATAATTATTTTTATCCTCTTTTACTTTATTTGCAGTATATAAAGTATCTAAAACTCCAATCTCAACTTTTTTGTATTCATTCAATAAACTTATAATATTAGAAATTTTTTCATCTCTTATTTTTTTTAAATATTTCTTGTCTTCAATTTTGGTGCTATCAATTTGTAGAGATTCAAGTCGATAATACAAAAAATAGTTTTCCAATTCATATTTAGCAACCTCCGGCAACACATCACACAAAACTTCCGCTTCTAATTCTTCATAGGTTTTTTCCTTCTCAGTACAAGAAAGTAAGAAAAAAGAAAATAACGTTAACACTACTAGTTTTTGCATAAACATTGAATTTTCTTTTCAAACACAAAAACTAAGCCGAATTTCTGCTTGCATTAATATTTCCAAACAACGAACGTGTTACAATTTTTTCGTATACCTCAATTTGTTTTTCATCTGGGTTTTTGCTCTCTTTTAATTCTTTGATTTTTAATAACGCATATTGCTGAATGGTTAAAAGAGGTAACACGATTTTCTCACGAAGTTCAACGGAAGCTTTCCCGTCTGGATAGTTTTCCATTAGTTCTTTGTATCCCGAAAGTTTTAATAACAAACGTTTGGTTTCTAAAAACTCGGTGTAAATCAGTTGCCAAAATTCGCCAAACTCTTTGTCGTTTTTCATATAAGCAGTTAACGGAAAGAACGATTTGCTCAATGCCATCATACTGTTTTCTATAAGGGTTTTAAAGAATAACGAATTGTGGTATAAATCGGAAACTTTTTGCCATTCGTTGTTTTCTTCATAAATTTTCAAAGCTGTTCCTACGCCATAAAAACCAGGAACGTTTTGCTTCAATTGACTCCACGAACCTACAAAAGGAATGGCTCTTAAATCGGCAAAATTCAATTTATCAGAAGCATTTCTTTTTGAAGGGCGACTTCCAATATTGGTTTTTGCGTAATAATTCAACGTACTCATTCGTTCCAAATAAGGCACAAACATCTCGTGATTTTTAAAATCAACGTATTTCTGATAGCTAATTTCTGAAAGTTTTTGTAAAACTACTTTTTCTTCAGCCGTTAACTCATTTTCGGTTTTAGTAAATACCTGATTACTTGCTCCAGCACTTAATAAATTCTCTAAATTATAACGACAAGAATCTAAGGTTCCAAAATTAGAACTAATGGTTTGCCCTTGAACCGTAAGTTGAATTTGTTGGTTTTCAATCGTTGGACCTAAAGAAGCATAAAACTTATTGGTTTTACCACCACCACGAGCTGGAGGTCCACCACGACCATCAAAAAACACTACCTTAATATCATATTTTCTTGAAATTGCAGTTAGTGCTTCTTTTGCTTTGTATATACCCCAATTGGCCATTAAATAACCACCATCTTTTGTTCCATCGGAAAAACCTAGCATAATGGTTTGTTCATTTCCGCGTTGTTGTAAATGTTTGGCATAAGTAGGATTGGTATACAATTTTTCCATTACCTGATCCGCTTTTTCTAAATCGTCTACCGATTCAAAAAGTGGTACAATATCAACTGTAGGGTTTTGCCAACCACACAAATGGAACATACTTAGAGTTTCGAAAACATGCAAAGCACTTTCGTTATTACTAATGATGTATCGATTACAAGCTCTTTCTCCATTATTTTCTTGTATGGTTTTCATTGCTCGAATTGATCCGATAGTTGATTTTACCATTTCGTCATCAAAATCAGTAACTTCTAAATTAGACGAAACATCTGATAAAAATTGTATTTTCTCGTTTTCGGTTAAGCTCTTGTAATTTTCAGGGAAACTTGATTTTTTGTTAGCAATGATAGCATCAAAAAATTTTGCATGAATTTTACTGTTCTGACGAATATCTAATGTTGCAAAATGGAAACCAAATAAATTTAATTTGTTCAATAATAAATCGATTTCATCAATATATAACGACTGATGCTTTTCGGTTACCAATTGCTTTACTTCTAATAACTTTTGATTTAATTCTTCTAATGAAATAAATAATTCACCCTGAGAATAAAAAACAGAACGATACAACTTGCTTTCAATTTCCGCGATTATGGTATCGACTCCTAAGAAAGTAAGTTTTCGTTTTAATTTTCTAATATCAGTATAATAACTTTTTAAGATAGAAGTTCGTAAACGATCAGCAACTTTTAAAGTGATTTCCGTGGTAACAAAAGGATTTCCGTCTCTATCGCCACCAGGCCAAAAACCAAGATTTAAAATGTCGTTTTTAGGTAATTCGCCATTTAAAATGTTCTTTTGGATGTATTGCATCATGGCACCAGCTGTTTCATAAAATACATTTTCCAAATACCATATTAAACTAACCGCTTCATCAAAAGGCGTAGGTTTTTCTTTTTTAATAAAAGGTGTTTTTCCTAATTGCGCCAATAATTCTTTTATAGAATTTAAATCGTTTAGTCGGATAGCTTCGGTTAAGTCGGTTATAATTCCCAAAACTGAACCTGGGTAAAATTGTGTGGGATGCGCTGTTAAAACAGTTCGTATTTTAAAACTATTTAAAAATTCTTTTAAATCGGCTTGTTTGTTTTTTTGTTCCGCATTTTCTTTCATATCACGAAGCGAACCTCTTCCTTCCAAATTATTCACAACAGCAAAAGCTGCATCTTCAATAGCATCAAAAAGAACAACTTGTCTTTCTATATATTGAATAAAACGGAACATCAACGTTTCCTTTTCGTGCTGTGTTGGATTGTCTAAATATTTTGAAACAAATGTGTCAAAAATCTCTTCTGGGCTATGATGGTTTTTAAATCCATTTTCGCAAACCTCTGCAAACAAAGGCAACAAAACACCGGTGTTGTTAATTTCGTCGAAAGGTAAAGTGATAAAAACACTGTTATAAATGTTGTATTTTGAAGCGACACTTTGATTAAATCGCTCAATTTTTGGAAGCGTATACATGCTAAAAAATCTTTTTTACTAAAGTACTGCTTTTATTTTAAAAAATATAAATCGATTAAATTTTATAACAAAACCATAAAATTTATAACATTTTGAGTCCTAAATTTACACCAACTCAAACATCTTTCCTGGTAATGGTCTAATAATTCCTTTTAGTTCCATATTTAATAAAATGGTGGAAATCTTGTAAATAGGAAAATCGCATTCTAGTGCAATAATATCCATAAGTTCTTTTCCCGTTCTTTGAAGATAATTGTAAATGGTTTGCTCCTCTTCGGTTAATGTAATGAATAATTGTTTTTGTACTACTTTTTGTGATTCGCGTTGTAATTCCCAATTAAGGATATAAACCAAATCTGCCGCTGAAGAAAGTAGATTAGCTCGCTGTGTTTTAATCAAATTATTACAACCTTGACTGTATTTGTCTGAAATTCTCCCAGGTACTGCAAAAACATCTCGGTTGTATTCGTTAGCCAAATTTGCCGTAACCAACGAACCTCCTTTTTCGGCACTTTCTATAACAATAGTAGCTTCGCTAATACCTGCCACTATTCTATTTCTTTTTATAAAATTTTCTTTATCTGGCTTGCTCGTACTCCAAAATTCAGTTAAAAAACCGCCATTTTGTTCCATTTTTACCATGTACTTTTTATGTACTTTAGGATAAATTTGATTCAATCCGTGCGCCAAAACACCTATTGTTTGCAATCCACAATCCATCGCTATTTGATGTGCATAAATATCAACTCCATAAGCAAAACCGCTTACAATGATTGGATTTAATGGCGTAATATCTTCAATTAGTCTTTTGGTAAACTCCATCCCATAGGTTGTAATTTGGCGCGTTCCTACAATACTGATTATTCTTCGATTTTGTAAATCGATATTCCCTGCTTGAAACAAAAGAACAGGACAATCAAAGCAATGTTTTAATCTTTCGGGATAATTTTCTGATTGAAAATACGTAGTAGAAATATTTTCTTTGGAAATGAATTGTAACTCTGATTCTGCTTTTGCAAAAACCGATTTGTCTTGCAAATTTTTGATTACGACCGAACCAATTCCGTCAATTGTTTGAAGATGTGATTTTTTTGAAGCAAAAACTTCAGCGGCATTTCCGCAATTTTGGATGAGTTTTTTAGCGATTACATCGCCCACTCCTTCCACTTGCATCAACGCAAGCGTGTAGTACAAATCTGACTGTGTCATGGCGTATAAAAAATTTAATTGGCATATATAATTGATAGCAAAAATAGTAGTTTTTAATTGTAATCCAAATTATAAAATAAAAGATCGAAATTTATAACGCTTTCTTTTACAGAAACATAAGCACAATGGCGAATTGTTAATAATTTTTGTTGATAAAATTTTGATATTACTATTGATTATCTAACTTTGTTGTTATGCAGATAGAAAAACACATATCCGACTTATTATATCGTTATCAGTGCGTTACTGTTCCTGGCTTTGGTGCGTTTTTAACCGAAACTGTGTCCGCTAACGTTACTGGAAGCGCAAGTTCGTTTTTTCCACCTAAAAAAGTGGTTTCGTTTAATGTGAATGTAAAAAACAATGATGGTTTATTGGTAAATCATGTGGCATTACAAGAAAAAATGTCATACGAATTAGCCGTAGTCAAAATTGGTGATGTGGTGAACGAATGGACGTATTTGTTACAAAACCGCAATCGTGTGGTGTTGAAAAACATTGGCGAAATTTCGGTTAACAATGAAATGAATTGGGTTTTTGAACCGGCGAATACGGTAAACTATTTAACAGATTCTTTTGGATTAACTCCTTTTGTTTCTCCAGAAATTACAAGAGAAATTTTAAAACAAGAAGTAGAAGCTTTAGAAGAAAAAACTCCGATTATTTTTACTCCTGAAAGAAAGAAAGATTACTCGTATTTGAAATATGCTGCTATTTTTGTGGTGATGTTGGGCGCTGGTGGTTTTGGATATAAAACGTATTACGATCAACAAATTGAGACTAAAACTTTAGCGGTTCAGAAAAACGTACAAGAAAAAGTACAACAACAAATTCAAGAAGCGACTTTTGTAATTAGCGCTCCGGTTGAAGCCGTTGAATTAAGTGTAGCTGCTCCAGTTGAAGAAAAAATGCCTTATCATTTGGTAGCTGGTGCTTATAGAAGTGAAGTGAATGCTAACAAAGCTATTGCCGAATTAAAAGCCGCTGGTTTTGAAAATGCTAAGATGCTTCCTATAAACAAACACAATTTATATCCTGTGGTTTACGGAAGTTTCAAAAACTTAAACGAGGCTCAAACTGAAAGAAAAAACATTCAAAAATCGCACAATGCGGAAGCTTGGTTGTTAATCGAATAAAAATTTAACACTTTGCGTAATAATTATTGAAATCCCAATTTTGGGATTTTTTTTTGCATTTAATTTTAAAATTCCTCTTTATCTTTGCAAAAAAAACAATGCAACCAAAATTCCCTTCAGAATCGGTAACTACTTTAACCGACTTAGTTTTACCAGGTGAAACGAACCCATTAAACAACTTATTTGGTGGTGAATTGCTAGCGCGTATGGACAGAGCAGCGAGTATTGCCGCAAGAAGACATTCGAGAAGAATTACCGTTACAGCATCTGTAAACCATGTGGCTTTTAATAGAGCCATTCCGTTAGGAAGTGTTGTTACTGTAGAGGCCAAAGTTTCTAGAACATTCAACACTTCAATGGAAATTTTTATTGATGTTTGGATTGAAGACCGTGAATCAGGAATTAAAAATAAAGCGAACGAAGCGATTTATACTTTTGTAGCAGTAGATGAAACGGGAAGACCAATTCCAGTTCCACCAATTGTGCCTGAAACCGATTTAGAAAAAGAGCGATTTGCCGCAGCATTAAGAAGAAAACAACTAAGCTTAGTCTTAGCCGGAAAAATGAAACCAAGCGAAGCAACGGAATTAAAAGCCTTGTTTATGGAATAACAAACGAAAGCCTACTCATAAAGTAGGCTTTTTGTTTAATTGGCATTTTCTAATGCATATTCGGGATAGGTTTCTTTTAAATAGTCTTCTGCTTTTGATGGGATAATTTTAAGAATAACAAAACCCAATAAGAAAAAACAAACTACCGTTGCGCTAATAATTGTAGCTGAAATTATACCAAATTGAGCGGTATCTTCTATTCGTAATCCAAACTGAAGTGGTAATGGAATAAAACCTGTGAATGAACCTAATCCAAAAATGATGTCTTTGTACAGCCATTTTTTTCCAGAAAGCTTCGCTTCTTTTTTGTTTTTTCTTGACATTTTTACAATTCCAATCCAAAACAAGAAAGTAAAAAGCACAAAAATTGGAATTATAATTAAATAAGCATGTTCAAATTTCAACATCAACTGAACTAAAATTGCAAAAACAGTAGCTGTGCCAATTATTTTAGGAATTGTAAAAAACGACTTAAAATGTTTCCAAACCAATTTATTGTATTTTTTTCCTAAAGCAATTTGACGTTCTTCTACAACTGTCATAAACCCAAAAACCCCAAATTTTTTGAATTCCACTTGCAAAGCATCTTCAAAAGAAACTTTAGGGTTTTCTTGCCATTGTGCTTCAATTGAATTAGCCAAATGATCTACTAATTCCGTTTGTAAATCATACCATTCCACGTAATGTTGCCGTGTGAATTGGTAAAGACGTTCTATTTGTTCTGGTGTTAGTTTCATTGGAATAAAAATCGATTTTTTTGTTTAAAAGACTTCATTTCTAAATAATAAAATCGGAGAAAAGCAAAAAAGACAAATAATATACTGGAATTAAAAACAACAAAAGTTACTAAATTTTCATTAGCATTTCTATGCAGTGGATTTGCGATTTGAAAAAGTAGAAAAATGATTGAAAAATTTCTATCAATGTAATAGAATTTCTTTCTTTTAGTTAGTAAAAAATGTGAAATGCCAAATATTAAATAAGTTATAATTATGAATAGATAAAGATAATTTGAGTATACATTTAACCCATATATATTAGAAAAAAAATAAACTATAGAAAAAATACCTATTGCTAAAAGTATCTGAATTGGTTGAATTGAAAATAAGACAAACTTTTTCAAAGGTTCTTTAAAATATAATCCTTCTTCTTTATTTCCTTTCAAAATTTCCTTCTTATTCGTCACCATATAACTTTTGAAAGCATCATAAAAATCTAAATTTTCGGTTTGCATTTTTCGCTCTACTGCCGTCGCTACATGGTCGAGCATTTCCATGCGAATGTCGTAATAAATGACTTCGCTGTTTTTTAGGTAGTTGTCTATAAATTTTATGTTTTGTGAGGTCAACATCATCTTAAACAAAAATTTGAGTTTTTAATTCCTCTATTGTTTTCTTTCTAATTTCTATGTAAACCAATAAAGAAATCAAGGAAAAAGTGAAAACTGATGTCATGAATAATCGCATTAGAATATGATTGAAATCGAGGGTTTCTTTGCCTAAATTGTAGATTAATTGTGTAATATTAACCCCTGCAAAAGACAAAAAATACATATTACTTAAAACCTGTGTCTTTAAAACATTCAATTTGTTTATTTTTCTAAATTTCCAAAAATAAACAAATTGTAATATTGCCAATAATGCAATAAAAACAATGCAATTGATGTTGATTTTTTTAGGGTCATCAAAAAAGCCCAAAAAAACAAAATAACCTACAAAAACAGACAAAGTCATCACAATTTTAGGAAATGTAAAATATTCCTTAATCATTTTGTTGTTTTGCCTTCTGGCTTGATTTTGTGCTAATTTTAGTTTTTCATCCATCATGCCTTTAAACCCTTTTTTGCCAAAGCCTTCATTTTTCGCTTGTACCACAGCATCTTCAAAAGAAATCTCTGTTTTTTCTTCCAAAATAGCTTCCACACTCAAAATCATGTGGTCTAAAATTTCCATATAGACTTCATAATATTTAATGTCAAAACTTTTGATGTAGTTCTCTATGTAGGTGATTTGTTCTTCTGTCAATTTCATCTTAATAACTCAATTTAGGATTTACAATCGTTTGCATGTTTTTGATGAATTCTTCCAATTCGGCTAAACGATTTACGGTTTCTGTGGTGCCTTTTTCGGTAAGCTTGTAGTATTTTCTTAGGCGATTGTCTACTTTTTCCACCTCAACATCCAGTAAACCCTCGGCTTCTAATTTGTGTAAAGCAGGATACAAAGCACCTTCGGTGATGTTCAATTCTCCCTTTGTAATTTCTTTTACTTTCTGCGTAATTTCATAACCATACATTCGGCCTTGCTCTTCTAAAAGCTTCATAATGATGGTGTTTAAACTACCTTTATATAATTGTGAATTTTTCATAAATCTAAAATTTCAAAACAAATATATACATAATTTTCTTATGTATAATATTCTTAAGTATATTTTTTTGACCTCTATTTTCTAAATTCTATCTTCTATTTTCTTGATAAATAGTATTTTTGTAAAAAATAAAATACCATGTCATCATTTTATAAATTAAGCATTAAAGAAATCATCAAAGAAACAGCCGATGCGGTTTCGATTCTTTTTAATGTTCCAGACGAATTAAAATCATATTACCAATTCGTTGCAGGACAATATGTAAACTTAAAAATCACCCTTGACGGACAAGAAATTAGAAGAGCATATTCGATTTGCTCATCTCCAAAAAGTGGCGAATTACGAATTGCTGTTAAAGCCATCCAAAACGGATTCTTCACTAAGTTTGCCAATGAAAAATTAGCGGTTGGGAATGTAATCGAAGTAGGAACTCCAGAAGGAAAATTCACTTTCGAACCAAAAGCAGAACGTCAAAAAAATTACGCGGCTTTCGTGGCGGGTAGCGGAATTACACCTGTTTATTCGATTTTAAAATCGGTTTTAGAAGAAGAACCAAATAGTACTTTTGTTTTGGTTTACGGAAATAAATCAGAAAAAGATACCATTTTCCACAACCAATTACATGATTTACAGTTACAATATGTAGGACGTTTGTTTGTGCAATATGTGTACAGTCAATCAACGGCTGATAATGCTTTATCTGGTCGAATTGATAAATCAACGGTGAATTTCATCTTGAAAAACAAACATGCCGAAATGGAATTTTCAAAATTTTATCTGTGCGGACCTGAAGAGATGATTAATTTGGTTTCGGACACTTTAAAAGAAAATAATATTTCCGATTCAGATATTAAATTCGAATTATTCTCTACCTCTTCAAGCGAAGGAGAAACAGTTGTAAGCGCCGATGGTCACACTAAAATTTCAATTTTAGTTGATGATGAAGAAACAACTTTCGAAATGAGTCAAAAGCAAACATTATTAGAAGCGGCTTTGAAACAAGGTTTAGATGTTCCGTATTCTTGTCAAGGTGGAATTTGCAGCAGTTGTATTTGTAGAATTACAGAAGGTGAAGCGGTCTTGAAAAAGAACCAAATTTTAACCGATGCTGAAATTGCAGAAGGTTTAACTTTAGCATGTCAAGCGCATCCAACAACAGCTACTATTAAGATAGATTTTGATGATGTATAATCGTTGAAATTCCAAATAATAAATTCTAAATTCCAATTTTATCTAGGTAAGATTGGAATTTATTTTTTCAATAACTTGAGATGGCAAAATCGTTCGCATCACATCCTTATAACCTTCCACTTTTTTATTTCCATAAATAGAAGTTGGTAATAATGGATATTGAGTTCTATCTGAAGTCAAACAAAAATCATCGAGTTGATTGAATGGTTTAAAACCAGCATAAGGATGTGTGGCGCCCCAAAGTGTTATCACTTTTACACCCATCATCGCTGCAATATGTGCATTTCCGGAATCCATGGAAAGCATAACGTCTAAATTAGAAATCACTTCTAATTCTTGCTTGAATTTTAGTTTTCCAGCTAAAACAATTACATTTTCGTGTTGGTTTTGTAATTGATTTAACAATTGAATTTCTTTGTCGCCTCCACCAAATAAGAAGATTTTTTGGTTTTTATTTTCTGCTAAACCATCAATTACTTCTTGCATTAAATCAATTGGATACACTTTACTTTCATATTGAGCAAAAGGCGCAATTCCAATCCAATTTTGGTTTTTATTTCCAGTAATTAAGATGATTTCATCCGACAGATTTGCTTTTTTAGGAAATTTAGGACTCGTTAAATCAACTGAAAATCCAAGTTGCTTGAACGTTTCAACATGTCTTTCAACCATTGATTTTACTGGAGCAAAAACTTTGTTGGTTAAACTGGTTAAGGCTTTCTTGTCAGTTCTTCCTTTATCGGTTGCGGCGACTTTTTTTCCGCTTAAAGCGAATAAGGTTCGAACAACTTTAGAACGAAGTACATTGTGTAAATCGGCAACTACATCAATATTTAATTTTCGCAAATCGGAAAATAATCGAAGTAATCCGATAAAACCTTTGTGATGTTTATTCAAATCCACACCAAAGAAATTCACATTTGGAATTCCATCAAAAAAAGGCTGAAAAAAAGGTCGTGAAACTACTGTGATTTTTACTTCGGGATATTGCAAAACTAAGGCTCTCAACACAGGAACTGTCATAGCAACATCACCCATGGCTGAGAGCCTTATTACCAATATGTGTTTTGGTTTAGACATCAAACGATGACTATTTTTTATTTTGATACAACACCGGATTTAACTCCTCGTCGTTGTACATTTTCATTTGTTTATACACTTTCATGTATTTGTCACCCGCTTCAATTTCTTCGATTAATTGACTGATTGACGTAAACATATCGTTCTTTTGGTCTAACAATACATTCAATTTTTCTTGACATTTTGCTCTGTGTTCAGCCGTAGCTTCAGCACGAGTTGCTTCTTCGTTCATGTGATAAATTTTCAAAGCTAAAATCGACAAACGGTCAATTGCCCAAGCTGGACTTTCTGTATTGATTTTTGCATTTGGTTTTACCTGAACATCTTTGTATTTATCTAAGAAATAACTATCGATATATTCCACCATATCCGTACGAACTTGGTTAGAAGCATCAATTTTACGTTTTAAATCTAAAGCGGCAACCGGATCAATATTTGGATCACGAACGATATCTTCATAATGCCATTGCACCGTATCTACCCAGTTTTTTGCAAACAACAAATATTCAATTGTCCCTTTTTCATAAGGATTTACAACTGGTTGATACACATCGTCAATAATGTGATACGTTTTGATACTTTGTTCAAAAATGGGAAATGCAAATTCAGCAAACATAATTATCTCTTTTAAATTGATACAAAAATAGCGATTTTTTGTACTTTTATCCTGAATTACAAAAAATAAAATCGATGCACATTCATTATATCTCCGAACAAAACAGTATTCTTAATCATTTTTTAGCTCAAATTCGTGATGTGAACATCCAAAAAGACAGCATGCGTTTTCGAAAAAATATTGAACGTATTGGAGAAATAATGGCATATGAATTAAGCAAAACACTTGATTATAAAAACATCGATGTGCAAACGCCTCTTGGCATCAAACACACAACAACTATTGCAGAACCTGTCGTTTTATGTTCGATTTTACGTGCTGGTTTGGCCTTGCATCAAGGTTTTATGAGCTTTTTTGACAACGCAGAAAACGGATTTGTTTCTGCTTACCGTCATCATTACAACAACGATGATAAGTTTGAAATTTTAGTAGAATATCAAGCAGCGCCATCATTCGAAGAAAAAAATTTAATTTTAATTGACCCGATGTTAGCCACTGGACAATCATTAGTTGCAGTTTTACACAAATTACATTTGGAACAAAAACCTAAAGAGATTCATATTGCTGTTGTTATTGCAACTCCAGAAGGAATTGAATATTTAGAGAAAAACGTTCCTTCAACTTGTCACTTATGGGTAGCGGCTTTGGATGAAAAACTAAACGAACACAACTACATTGTTCCGGGTTTAGGCTATGCTGGAGATTTAGCTTACGGAATCAAATTATAATTGCATCACAAAGAAGAAAATTCCCAAACCTAATAACGCATAAACTACAATTTCTTTCACCCAATTGTTTTCGATTTTCTCTATAAAATTGGCTCCAATTATAGCTAAAGGTCCGAAACAGAACGCTAAACATCCGTTGTTTTTATTGGCAGAAAGTAAATAAATTCCAACTCCAAGAATAAATGAAAACAAAATGGTTTTGTGAGACGATTGCATGTTCAGAGCTTTATTTGGTATATCAAAAACATGCGTTACAAAGAAAAACAAACTTATTGAGGTAAATAAGGCCAAAGCAATTCGTTGGTAAACATTTTCGAAATAATAAAAATCAAAACTGATATACGTTTTATCTAACAGTGTACTCAATAGTGTATTGTCTAAAATACTATTCGCTAGAAAGAACAAAATGGTTACGGCAAACAAAGCGATGAAAGGAATAATCCAATTTCGGTAATCTTTTGAAACGTGAAGGATAATAGCTATGAACACCAAAACAATGTAAAAAATACTCCAAAAGTGAAATAAAGCCGCTAGGAAAATCCAAAACGAAGCATCAAAAATTTTCTCTTTTGTTTGCAATAAAGATTTCAAGGAAATTAATCTTCTTAATGCTAAAAGCAATAAAAAGTTAGAAATAATGATGTTTTTATTCTGGAAAATAGAGGAAAAGAACAAAAGAAAAACAAAGAATAAAAATAACGCATAATTGTTTCCTTTGGTTAATCCGTTCTTAAGGGTAATGAAATTTAAAATGAATAATGACCCAAAAAGTAATAGATACAAACCAAATTCTTCAGCATAATAAATCCAATTAGCATTAGGTTGTGCTAACGCAATTATCTTCACAGAAAAGAAAAAAAGCGATAGAATACCTACTACTAAATAATTAAATGGTCTTGTTTTACTAAAAATGCTTGCTAACATCCGAATATTTTATATTTTTGTGGTGTAAATATAATACTTTATCAAAATGAAATCATTTTTTGAAGGAATACAATCACTTTTCGTAGATTTTTTATTCTTACCAATGGATTGGTTAAGAGAACTAGAATTAACTAATTGGTGGACTGCAAATATCTTAAACTGGATTTTTATTATTATTTGTTGTGGTGCAATGACATATTGGATTAAGCAATTAAACATCTTCAAAGCAAACAATGAAGATGAACAAGATACTACTGCACACTCATTTTTAAAATAATCTTAAGATATTAGCAAGGATTATAAATCCTTACCAATATCTCTTCTAAAATACATCTTATCAAATTGTAGTTTTGCTATACTTTGATAAGATTTTTTTATGGCTTCTTGAAAGTCATTTCCATACGAAGTTACCGCAATTACACGACCTCCGTTAGTTACCACTTTTCCGTTTTCTAATTTTGTTCCGGCATGAAATGGAATAGACTCGGTCATATTTTCTAAACCGAAAATTTCTTTTCCTTTTTCGTAATCTTCTGGATAACCTCCTGAAACAACCATAATCGTTGTAGCTGCTCTTTCATCGATTTCCAAAGTAATTTTATCTAATTCTTGATTTCCGATGGCTTCAAAAATTTCAACTAAATCACTTTTTAATCTTGGCATCACCACTTCTGTTTCTGGATCGCCCATACGAACATTGTATTCGATAACCATTGGTTCGCCTTTCACGTTGATTAATCCAATGAAAACAAATCCTTTGTATTCAATTCCGTCTTTTTGTAAACCTGCGATGGTTGGTTTTACAATTCGAGTTTCGATTTTTTCTAATAAAACCGCATCGGCAAATGGAACTGGAGAAACCGCACCCATACCGCCAGTATTTAATCCTGTATCGCCTTCTCCGATTCTCTTGTAATCTTTTGCTGTTGGTAATACTTTATATGATTTTCCGTCGGTTAAAACGAAGCAGCTTAATTCGATTCCGTCTAAAAATTCTTCGATAACTACTTTTGAACTTGCTTGTCCAAATTTAGCTCCAACTAACATATTTCGTAATTCGGTTTTCGCTTCTTCTAAATCCGATAAGATTAAAACGCCTTTTCCAGCAGCTAATCCATCTGCTTTTAAAACGTATGGCGCTTCTAAAGTTTCTAAAAATTTACAACCTTGCTCTACGGTTTCTTTAGTGAAACTTTCGTAACGAGCGGTTGGAATGTTGTGTTTTACTAAAAACTCTTTAGCAAATTCTTTACTACCTTCTAATTGTGCACCAACTTTTGATGGTCCAATTACAGGAATATGGTTAAGTGCAGCATCATTTTTGAAGAAATCGTAAATTCCTAACACCAATGGATCTTCTGGTCCAACTACTACCATTGCTACTTTTTCTTGTAGAACAAAAGCTTTAACAGCATCAAAATTATTTGGGTTTAAATCCACATTTTTTGCGATGGATGCTGTTCCTGCATTTCCAGGAGCAACAAAAAGAGACGTACATTTTGAAGATTGAAGCATTTTCCAAGCTAGTGCGTGTTCGCGACCGCCAGAACCAAGAAGTAAAATAGTCATTTTGTGTGTTGTTATGTTGTTTGGCAAAAGTACTATTTCTTAAGAAGAAAGAAAAAAGAAAAAAGAAGAAAGATTATTTTCAGATTTATTACTTTTGGATAAATTCCAACAAATGTTCAACTTGTTTCATCTTTCTTTAAAATTAAGCGGTTTTCCGATTGTGAAAGCTCAGGCTGATTTTGAGAAAATTCTACAAATTTCAGAGGCAGATTATCCCAATTATCTCGAAACTAAAAAGCGAGAAATTGTAGAATTTCATTTGAAAAACAATGCTTTTTATCAAAATTTAGTTGGGAAAAATTCATTTAAGAATTGGGATGATTTACCCGTTTTGAGCAAAAAAGATTTACAAAAACCTTTAAAAGATAGACTTTCCAAATGTTATTCTGAGAAAACTGTTTTCGTAAATAAAACTTCGGGTTCGAGTGGTGATCCGTTTGTTTTTGCTAAGGATAAAGAAGCGCATGCTATTACTTGGGCTTCGATTATTCATCGTTTTGGTTGGTATGGTGTTGATTTTAATTCGTCGTATCAAGCGCGTTTTTATGGAATTCCGTTGGATTTTATTGGGTACAGAAAAGAACGTTTGAAAGACTTTTTAAGCAAAAGATATCGCTTTCCAATTTTTGATTTGTCGGATACTATTTTAGATGATATTTTGGAACATTTCAAAACCAAAAAGTTTGATTACATCAATGGTTATACGAGTTCAATTGTGCTTTTTGGCAAATATTTACAAGCACGAAATATCATTTTAACTGATGTTTGTCCAACATTGAAAGTTTGCATGGTGACATCGGAAATGTTGTTTGAAGAAGATAAAATCTTGCTTGAAAAACACTTAGGAATTCCAGTTGTGAATGAATATGGTGCTTCGGAATTAGACTTGATTGCTTTTCAAAATCCAAATGACGAATGGCAAGTAAATTCAGAAACCTTATTTGTGGAAATTTTAGATGAAAACAACCAACCTGTTCCGTATGGAAAAGAAGGAAAAGTGGTGATTACTTCCTTGTACAACAAAGCACATCCTTTTATTCGTTATGAAATTGGCGATGCTGGGATTTTGGATGAAAAAAGCACATTGAAAAAACCCATTCTGAAAAAATTAATTGGAAGAACCAGCGATGTGGCGCTTTTACCAAGTGGAAAAAAATCACCAGGATTAACCTTTTACTACGTAACCAAAAGCATTATCGAAGACGATGGAAACGTAAAAGAATTCATTGTGCGTCAAACGAAATTAGATAGTTTTGAGATTGATTATGTGAGTTCGGTGGAATTGACTTCAGAACAAATTCAAGAAATTGAAAAAGCAATTGCAAAATATTTAGAGCCAGGATTACATTTTACTTACAACCGAAAAGAAGTTTTGAAACGCACAAAAAGAGGAAAATTGAAGCAATTTCAATCACTACTTTAATTTCTATACTTCATAAAACCGCGATACATCCAATGTAACATATAGTAAGCCGATTGAAAAACATTCAATTTTTCAACTTCTCTATAAAATTGCCATTGGTATTTTATTAAATCAGTTTTTTTTCTGGAAAGTGAATTTTCTCTAATTCTGTAAATCGCTTGTGTTTCTTGAATTCCGTAAGCAAATGGAATTACTTTTAAATAATTCAACCACAATCCCATATCTTGACGTTTTCGAATTAATGGCATGTATTTCTTTCCTAGTTTTTTTATATCTACAAAAGCAGTTAAGCAACTAATAGAATTAGATTTTAAAATATCGGTATAGGAAACCTTATGAGGTACTATAAAATCAGAATACACAAATTCTAATTTTTCATTGGCTCTTTTGTAAGATGAAAACACAAAAGGAATTCCAGTTTCTTGAATGGTTTTGATATTGTTTTCGATGAAGGTTGGGAACCAAATATCATCGGCATCAATAAACGTCATATAATCTCCAGAGGCTTTTTCAATTCCTGTATTTCGAGCCACAGCAGCACCAGAATTTTGGCTTAATTTATGAAATTGGATACGGTTGTCGTTTTCGATAATAGATAAAACTACTGTTTCCGTTTCATCAGATGAACCATCATCTACAATAATCATTTCCCAGTTTTGATACGTTTGATTTTGTACCGATTGAATGGTTTCAGCAATAAATTTTGCAGAATTGTAGGACGGCGTAATTATGGAAACTAAAGCATGATTCATCAGTAGGCTTTTTCCTCTCCTTTAAAAATATTAACTACCGTTTGAATAATAATCTTAATGTCCATCAACAAAGACCAATTTTCTATGTAGTAAACATCGTATTTTATTCGATTTATCATATCATTATCGGTTTCTATCTCACCCCTACATCCTTTTACTTGTGCCAAACCTGTAATTCCTGGTTTAACATAATGGCGCACCATATATTTTTTTATTCGATTTCCATAGTTTTTATTCTGAGACCACAAATGAGGTCTTGGCCCTACAACTGACATATCGCCTAATAAAACATTAAAAAACTGTGGTAATTCATCGATACTGGTTTTTCTAATAAAACGACCTATACGAGTTACTCTAGGATCATTTCTCGATGCTTCTTTTTCTGTTGTAACATTAACTTGCATCGATCTAAATTTATAACACAGAAATTCTTGCTCATCTAATCCTGGTCTGCTTTGTTTAAAAAAAACAGGTCCTCTAGATTCTAATTTTATTAACAAGGCCATTAAAGGCGTTAACCATGATAAAACTAATATAATTACAAATAGAGAAAATATAAAATCAAATCCTCTTTTAAAGTTTTTTATTAAAGGGTCGTGTAACGCTGTTTTTTGAAGCGATAACACAGGAAAAAGTTCGTAATAATCAATTTTTAAATTTTTGGAAAAAATTGCTTTAGAATCTGGTATAAACTTCAGTATAATATTATTCTCGTCTCCAAATTCAACTAAACTTTTTAATTTTTCATTTGAAATTTCATTTAAAGAACAATAAATTTCATCAATCTTGTTTTCTAAACAATATTGTTTAATTTCATCTGTTTTACCAATGATGTTCTCATTTTCTTTCTTGTCGGAAAAAAAACCTTTGAAACGATAACCATAATCAGGTCTTTCTTCAAATATTTTTTTCAAATCTGTTGCTTCGTTTGAATATCCTATAATTATAGCATTTCTAAAATTGTTTCCAGTAACTATTCTATATTTTTTTAAATAATAGAAAAACAAACTTTTGATGACAATTATAATAGAAAACAAACTGATTGAATAGAGAGCAATTGCTTTACCACTAAATATAAATTCTTTATTAAAAGGAAAATACGCAATTATAAAAAGAACAAAAATGACACTTTGCTTGGTAATCTTACTTAATATTTCAACAGGCGTAGTAAACCTGTAAACTTCATAAAATTTTGAAAAAAAAGAAATAATAATCCAAACACAAAATAGATATATTGCGAAAAAAATATAATCAATATTTAAACCTTTATAAAAAAAAGGGATTAATATTAAAATTAATAACAAATCCGTAAATATACTTATAGGTCTAATATATTTGGAATATCGTCCTTTTTGCATAAATTAATAGATATATTTAGAAAAATCTTTATGCTCCTCTTTTAACAACTCTTCTGATGAAAGCGTTTTAAAATATTCGTATGTGATTTTCATTCCTTCAGCTCTTGATACTTTTGCTTCCCAGCCTAAAATTTCTTTAGCTTTAGTTGTGTCTGGTTGTCTTTGCATAGGATCATTTACTGGTAATGGATGATAAACCACTTTTTGATTAGTCCCTGTTAATTTAATGATTTCTTCGGCGAACTCTTTAATTGTAATTTCATCAGGATTTCCAATATTAACAGGTAAATGATAATCAGAATGTAACAATCTGAAAATTCCTTCTACCTGATCGTCTACATAGCAAAACGAACGTGTTTGACTACCATCACCAAAAATAGTTAAATCTTCACCTCTTAAAGCCTGTCCAATAAATGCCGGAATAACTCGACCGTCATTTAATCGCATTCGAGGGCCATAAGTATTAAAAATTCTTACGATTCTAGTTTCTACTCCATGAAAAGTATGATACGCCATAGTAATAGATTCTTGAAAACGTTTTGCCTCATCATAAACACCTCTTGGACCAATAGTATTTACATTTCCGTAATATTCTTCTGTTTGTGGATGAACTAAGGGATCACCGTATACTTCAGAAGTAGAAGCAATTAGAATTCTGGCTTTTTTTACTCGAGCTAAACCTAACAAATTATGAGTTCCTAAAGAACCAACCTTTAAAGTTTGAATTGGAATTTTTAAGTAATCAATGGGACTTGCAGGTGAAGCAAAGTGTAAAATATAATCAAGTTTTCCAGGTACATGAACAAACTTAGTAATATCGTGATGATAAAATTCAAAATTTTCATCTTTAAAAAGATGTTCAATATTTTTTAAATCACCTGTAATTAGGTTATCCATTCCAATAACAAAATATCCTTCTTTAATAAATCTATCGCAAAGGTGTGAACCTAAAAAACCTGCTGCACCTGTTATTAATATTCTTTTCATTTATTTTCTCTCAATTTTAAATTGTGCGGAAATGTTAAAAAGGCAATAAAATACCATAAAAAAGATAACACCTCTCTGTCTCCATAAAAAAGATTCTGTCAAAAATAAGCTTATCATTAGAATTGAAAAAGCAATATGAATAAAATCTTTACTTTTTAATGCGTTTTTTATATTTAAAATAACCATTAATAACAACAAAAAAAATCCTACAACACCTAAATCAACAAAATTTTGAATGTATTGGTTGTGAAAATTCTTCTTTTGGTAGCCTTCGGTAATTTCATCACCAAGAAAAACATTGTATTTTTTTCCTTTTTCTTCTGTTTTCTTTAAAGTGGCATTTAATCCAAATCCTTTCCAAAAAATAGGCTCTTCTTGAAGAAGTTCTAAAAATATTCGAGCCTGATATACTCTAAAAGCAGTTCCCGGAAAAAATGCATTAGGATAAAACTTTTCATTATTCCATGCTTCATAAATACTTATGTTATGAACATTTTGAACGCTCTTTTTTATAACATTATCTGATAAACTTTTTGCTGTGTTTTGTTGAAATTCAGTAAGAAAACGTTCTTTTATCTTTCCAAAAGAAAAAATCAATCCGATTATGAACACCATAACCATTAAGTTTCTTAATCGCATTTTATTAGCGATTTTAGAATAAAATAGAAAATACAGAATTATTAGAGCTACTACTACTAAAATTATGTTTTTTGAAGACAATAAAACAATAAAACCAAACAATAAAAAAGTAATAAACAAATTTATCTTTGTTTTTACTTCATGTGTTAAAAAATAAAAAAATGCAATGGAAACAAATACTGAAAAATGGATAGCATTTAACATTTTAGGAACTAATCCAAAGTCATCTTCATATTCGCCGTGATAGAAAAAAACATTACTATCTTGGGTAATTATATATCTTACAACAGCTCTTAGTAAATAATAAACAACATAAAGAACCATAGTGTAACTATAAACACTTATGGCTTTATCTTTTTGTTGATTAGAATAAGGAATCCATAAAAAAACAACAGGTAATAAAAGAAGTCCTATTTCTTTGGGTATTGCATTTAAAGTTCTTGCTGTATCAATAGACCAAAAATAAGACAAGCCCATCCATACAAAGAGTACAATAGGCAAAATATACAACCATGAAAAAGATAAATTTCTTTTATTCTTGTTTAAAATAGCAGTTAAAACAAATAGTACTAAAAAGATATTATTTATCCCTAATGGTAATGGAATTGTTACCATTAATAAAATTAAAGGTAAAAAAGAAATGTTCGTTTTACTTTCGTTTAGAAGATTGTTCCATACATTTTTCAAAAAGTTGTAAATAATCGCCATTTATTTTTTCCCAATTAAAATCGTTTGCTATTGCCTGATAATTGTTTTTTATAAAGTGCAAGTTATCACTTTTTTTAATAATATTTAAGATTTTTTTAACCTCTGTTGGGTTTGAAAAATAATATGCGTTTTCCTTGAGTACCCCTTTATTAAAATCGTTGTTATGAGCAATTACCAATGCTTGAGACGCCATTGCCTCTAAAAGTGATGGGTTAGTTCCGCCAACACTATGTCCGTGAAAATACAGATTACTATAATATCTTAAATTATTTAAATGCTCTAAATTGTAAACACCACCGATAAATCGAATATTTGAATAATTTTTATATTTATCTTTTAGATAAGCACCATATTTTGTTTCGTGTTTTCCAATAACTAAAATTGGAGTTTGGTCCTCATTGTTTAACGCTACCCCTTCTAACACCATATCTAAGTTGTTTTCGGGTTCAAATCGCGCCATAATCATGTTATAGTTACCTGATTCGACTTGGTATTGCTTTAAAATTTCTTCGTTTGGTGAATCAAATAAATGTGCACCATAAGCTATATAAGTAGACTCTTTTTTATATTTTTTCTTTAAAAATGATTGAATTCCTAATGAATCTGCCACCAGATAATCCCCCGATTTTGCTGCTAACCATTCTGCAACTTTCAAAAACTGTTGCACAGGCCAAGAATATTTAGAACGTTTCCACTCTAAGCCGTCCATATTAATAATGTTTATGGTTTTCTTTGGCATTAAAAAGAACCAAATAGAATTACTAGTGTACCCCAATTGTAAGATGATATCAAAATTACGTTTACGCGCATCAATTATACAATTATAATCATAAATGAATTGCCCAAAAGTACCATACTTGTATTCAGGATCATGTTGATGTATTATATGAACACCATTAAAGATTTTTTCTTGAAATGGGTGATTATGTGAATTATAACAATAAACTTCGTGACCTTTATTTGCTAAATACACAGAAAAAAATTCTGCAAATTGTTCAAATCCTCCGTAATAATTGGGAACGCCACGCGTTCCTAAAATAGCAATTTTCATTAAAAAAATAATATTTTTTCAAATGTAACTATTTTAGAATTATTATTAAAAGAAAGTTAAACAACAATGTTTTCAAATAATTTTTCAAAAGATTGCACATACTGTTCAACCGAAAACTGATGGATTACTCTATGAAAACCATTTTGACCCATTTGTGTTCTCAATTCTTGATTTTGTAGTAATTTTTCAAGAGCGAAAATCAATTCTTGTTGGTTATTTGGTTGAACTAAAAAGCCTGTTTTATTGTCTTCAACTATTTCAGATAATCCACCATGATTAGAGGCAACAACCGGTTTTTGAGCCAACATAGCTTCAATGGCAACCATACCAAAAGGCTCTGGTTCTGTTGAAGGAACAACAGCTATATCAATTGATTGCCATATCTTTTGAATTTCATTTTGAAAAGGCAAAATCAATACATTATTTTCTAATTGATATTCCGCTATTTTTTTTTCTAAATCTTCTTGAAAGTTTTCTTGATTTGGTGGAGGTGCACCAACGAATACTAACTTAATGTCTGTTCTGCTTTTAATTAATTTTTGAAAAGCTTCTAACAAAATCATTTGGCCTTTCCATCTACTTATCCTTCCTACTAAAGCAATTACAATTTCATCGGAATTTAGCTTGAATTTATTGGTTCTTATATCTAAAACATCATTGTGATTAATTTCCAAAGAATTCGTTTCTATTCCGTTCCAAATTACTATTCCTTTTTTGGAAATATTTTCATTAGCTTCCCAAAATGTCTGAGTTGCTTTTGAATTATACACAATAAAATTATTGCACTTTAAACTTAATAAAGCTATGAAACCTTTTTTAAACAAAGTGGGTTTCTCAATAATTTCATGCACATGCCATAAATGTTGGATGTTGTTTTTCCAAGCATACATAATACCTAATAAAACAGCTAATGTGTTAGAATAAATAAGATCAAATTGATGCTTTTTATGTAGCTCATTTATTATTTTAAACGCTTTTTTAATATCGCCAAAAAATCCTAAAATGTTCTTAGGTGTAAATAATTTTCTATATAATTTTAATACTGGAGCAATTACTACTTCAATTTTTTCGGATTCCAATGCTTCTTTCAAAGGACCATCGAAAGGTAAAATTACAATAGGCTTAAATTTAGTTTTATCTAAATTTTTCAACAACAATAATAATGTTTTGTCTGAACCATAAAGTTCTGCCGATTGATGAATAAAAAGAATTTTTTTCATTAATAAGTAATTTTTCTCAAATGGTTTTTATAAGAAAATAAAAATCCAATTAATAATGATTTAGAATCTAATAAGTTATAAAAACCCATAAAAACCCAATAAGAAATAATGAGAAATAAACCTGTTCCAATAAATAATAAATTTATGTTGTGATCTAAATCGTTTACACTTGATTGTTTTCTAAAAAAATAAAAAATAGAGCCAAAAAGTAATAATAATCCAGGGATTCCGGCTTTTAGATAAACCGTCATATAACCATTATGCAATATAGAAATATGTCTTAAATCCATATCGCCTAATCTAACTTTTTGTTTTAAATCAACTTGCGAACCAATTCCTTCACCTAAAATATAAGAGTCATTATAGGTTAATTGTTCTATAGTTCGAACATTTTCATAAGAACGGTAATGGTCATGAAAATCTTTCCAATCATTTCTGTTAATTTTAGTTGCAAAAGCTTCTAAGGGAATTAATTTTATTTTGTATAGAAATTCATTAACGCTATCTCCATTTCGCTTAGGGTTATACAAATAAATAGCTGTATAAGATAATACTGAAGCTATTATAAGAGTTCCAATGATGGTTAATGATTTTTTATTAAGTATCAACCAACCTTTCATCGCCATGAATAATATTACCAGCTGAATAAAATTTGTTCGTGCTAAATAAAAAAAGGTTGAAAGCCCCATAATGATAAAAAACAATCTGTATCTTTTAGTAGACAAATCAACTTGAAACTTCTTATGAAATAATAAAATAATAAAAGTGTAAATTTCGTAATCATTAAAATAGCCACCATATTCTCTAATGCTTGCCACACTTTTTGCTCCTTGAAAAACAATTCCATAACCAACTAAAGCTAAATGAATTATAGCCATAGCTAACCCAGAATATAATAAAAACTTAAAAGGATTTTTAATTTGACTATTAAAAAATTGATACCCAATAAAAAGCCCTAAAATTGGTTTTAATAAATAGGTTATATCTCTAATTACAAAATATAAACGGTATTGATAAAAAACCCCAACTATAAAAGCTAATATAAAAATGAAAATAAAATAC
Source organism: Flavobacterium channae (assembly GCF_021172165.1). Classification (NCBI taxonomy): domain Bacteria; kingdom Pseudomonadati; phylum Bacteroidota; class Flavobacteriia; order Flavobacteriales; family Flavobacteriaceae; genus Flavobacterium; species Flavobacterium channae. The sequence goes on from NZ_CP089096.1 coordinate 2,776,350, forward strand.
GATACATATCGTAAAAAGGATGCGGAATATGATTTTTTAAATGTTAAGACTAAAGCTAATAGCCAAGAAATAAATGATAATTCGTAATTATTAAAAAAAGGAATAACTACACAAAAAGTAAAGAACAATTGATAAAAAAACTCTTTATTTAAAGATAATTTCATTGAGTTATTGTTTTTATAATTTTGGCTGGCACACCGCCAATTACTGTATTATCAGGAAACTCGCCATTTACTACAGCTCCAGCTGCAATCACACAATTATTTCCGATTTTTGAACCATCTAAAAAAGTAACTTTGGCGCCAATCCAAACATTGTTTCCAATCAAGATACCTTTTGATGTAACACCTTGTTCTCTTATCAATTTTGAAGGGTCTTGAAAAACATGATTTTCTGAATGAAAACTAATATATGATCCTGCAATAACATCACTGCCAATTTGGATACCACCTGCCGCACCAAACTCGGTAAACTTCCCAAAAGCGGAATTGTTTCCAATAGTAATTCCTTCGCCATATTTAGAAAAATGACTGGTGCAAGAAATCCATGAGTAAGCACCTATTTTTACATTATTGCCAAATGATAATTTATTTTTGGAATATCCATCTATACTAACGTTGTTTTCTATTGTGATATTGCTTCCAAAAATAATATTACGTTTATTCGAAATTTTACAATTTTTTCCTAAAAAAATCTTTTTATACAACCAAAAATATCCTCTACACACCATTATTAATCTAGAAAACATACTTGACATGAATAAACTAGATGGAATATTGGGATCGATTTTATAGTTTTTTCCTGCTCTATTAAGTGATTTTTGAAATATTAACTTAATCATGAAATTTGTTGTTTTTCTTTAATTGGTAAATATAAAAAATTATAACCATTAAATCTGTTGCAATTAAAGAATAAAAAACGCCATAAACTTTAAATAAGGGAAGTAAAAATACGATAGCCAATAAGTTAATTGCCACCATAATTGACGTCAATCGGACATAAAATTTTTTATAATTTAAAGCTAGTATTAATTGTTTTAAAGGAACCGAAATGGCTAAGATTAAGGGAATAAATACAGCTACTTCCAGCAAATTACTTAAAACATATCTGTTGGTTGGATTAAAATAAGCTACAATTTCGTATGAGAAAAGATGAAAAAGTGCCATGCTTATTAAAACAAAAACAAAATTTACACCATTATAAATTATCCAATTTTTTAATCCTCTTTTAAAATCTGTTTCTATTAAATAACAAACTCTAGGGAAAACATAATTAAAAAATAGAAAGATATATGTTTTGAATATTACAATAATTTGTTCTACTATTCTATATTGACCTGCCATTAAATTATTTCCAAAATAACTAATTAAAACAACTGGTGCATATAATTGTAATGAGACGAAAATTTGAGATGAAAACATAGAGAAGTCATTTCTGATATGTTTAAAAACTTCTTCTTTATTTACCATTAAAAAAGAGAATCGATGTTTTTTAATAATCCAAATAAGGATTAAAAAGTTTGAGAAAATCATTCCTAAACCCCACCATAAATTGACGTATATATAATCTGTTTCTTTTTTTATAGTAAAGAATATCCCTAATAAATATATTCCTTTTGATATAATATTAACTAATGTAATCCATTTTACATTTTCAACTCCTTGTAAGAACCATGTGGGATTAAGAAATTGCCCTATTAATACCGAAAGTCCTAAGGTAAACATTATTTTTTCGGATTTGAAATAAGGAAATGTAAAAAAAATAAAAGTGGCAAAAGTTAAAACAATCAATAAAATAATCCCTTTTACAGCATATGTAGTTGTAAAAATTTTATTTAATACTTCTGGATTATCTCTGTTTACAGAAACTTCTCTAACTCCAATAATGTCAGAACCAAAATCGATAAATACAATTAAGAAAAAAGCAATCGCCATTCCTACAGCTGTTTTTCCAAAATTTTCTTCACCACAAACTGATACAATATAGGGAACAACCAATAGAGGAGTAACCAAATTGAAAAGTTGACCAAAACCATAAATACTAAGTTTATGAAATTGCGGATGGAATAGTATTTTATTGAAGATTTTTAGCATTTACTTTTCAGTATACAATTGGCTTAGTTTTTTATATAATTTATCGCCTTTAGGATATAGTGATGGACCTGTTTCTTGATCAGGTTCTTTTCTTTTTAAACTTCCAACTAATTTATCAATTACAGTATTTGATTCATCTACCCTAAATAAAAAATATACTTCTTCTCCTTTAGCTGTAATTTTTTCATTTTTATAAAAAAAAGCTATTTCATTTAATATGATTTCGGGTTGTTTTTTATTACGCCCCAAATCTATTCTAATTTGTTTCGGTTGAATTGTATCTGGAAAAGTAAAACTAATGGTTTGATTTTTTTTACTTCCCTTAACATTTATCCAATAGGATTGTTTTTCATTAAATTCAACTGAAGAATTATTTGAATAAAAAACATGGATTGAATCATTCTCTCTCACGACAATATCAAAATCCATCTTTAATGAATCTGTTTTTGAGTTTTTTTCACAACAAGTAAAAAAAACACAAAGCATTAAAATGCTCATAATTTTATAAAAATTCATAATATGTTTTTTATATAAAAATAAAAAATCCGACTAAATTAATCGGATTTTTTATTTAATAAATATACTTAAAATTATTTAATTGTAATTTCATTTGGATATTCAATTGCTGCTTGATAAGCTGTTGGCTTATCTGCTAACATTATGTGAATATAATTGTCTTGTTTTTCATACCCTATATAAGGCACTATTTCACCGCTAGGTAATTGTAACTGTGTACCTTTAGAAATTAATTCAAATTTTGCTTCAGAAAAATCAACTAACAACATGTTGAAAGTTAATCCTACTCCATTTTTCCAATTGTCATCAGAATAATTTGCTAATTGAATTGATGTAACTGCTGGTGCAACATTCTCGGTAGATGTTTCTTGTGTTGCTTTTTCTTCAACTTCACTTTTTTGCTTACAAGAAAAAACTAGTGACAAAGCAAACAAACCAATTAATACTCTTATTTTCATTGTTTTTCAATATTTTTTTACAATGCGAAATTATAAAATTTTTTTACACAAATTAGATTTTTTCAATATTTTCTTGAATGTATGATTTTTTCTTAAAAACTAATTCCAAAATTAAAGATAAATACTTGATAATTATTGCACTTAAAAAGAAAAAACCCGAGAAACCTCCTGACAACAATAGCATAATTGTTGTCCATCCTTCAATTGGTTTATCTTTACCAAAATATATAAAGACAGTGTAAATAATTATGCTTAGTGTACAAAACAATAATAATAATGAAATACTAACTGAAATTGTGAACGCCAAATTCGTATAAATAATCAAAGAATCTATTGCTGTTTTGTTTCTTAAATAACTTTTTTCAGTTATTCTTTTTTTATTATTTATTTTTTGATACTCTAGAGTGTTAATTTTTAATCCACTATTAATATACATTGCCTTTCTGTATGGTATATTAACACTAATAGAAAAAGCTCTGTTTATTGCTCTTCTAGATAAAATTCTAAAACGATCTGTTCGGAGTTTGTATTTTGATTTTGAGAAAAAATTATAAGTAGAATAGAAAATTTTTGAAGAAAATTTTTCGTTACTATTTGGTGAAACCGATACAATATCAAATCCTTCCAATATTTTTCGAAAAGATTGTTCAATTAATTTAATATCGTAATCAATTACTACACTATCAAACTCATACACGAAATCTCCAGTGGAAAAATCTAAACCTGCATTCATAGACAACTCGACACCTTGATGAAAACTCATTTGAATAACTGAAACTTGAAATGGTTTTAAAAATTCAGCCGATTTAATTTTTTGAACAGAATTATCGTTAGAACAATCATTCACAATTATTAATTCAAATTGTTCAAATAACAAATCTGCTTGTTGTGTAATTTGAAATAAAAAATCCAGAATATTGTTTTCATTGTTATATAAATAAACGATTACTGATATTAATTTTTTTTCTTTCATTTTATTCTTTATTAGATAAAATAAGGTCTAAATCATAAACTGTATTAATTTTTCCTGACAAAACAGATACTAATTTAGGTTTTTTTGTGAACTCTTTTATAACTGTTGGTCTTGAATCATCAATTTCAGATTCTTGTAAAATGGGTTTGATAGAGAATAAAGATTCTACATATTCAATAGTAATATCATCATTCAAATATTTTTTTGCTAGCGCCAACATATAAGGCCAAGAGGTCTTAGGCTTTGCAACACAAATATTACAATTACCTAATTTACTACTACTACATGTTTTATTGCTTAGTTTTTGACAATCAAATTCTGGCAAAAAGGAATAAGATGTTTTATGTGGTGTATAATTTACAGCTGTTAAAGAATGATAACCAGTTTGTCCAAAAGGCATTAATGAAAAAAATGGGCCATCCATCATTGTAACACCAATATTTTTTAAATTATCACTAACCTTACAAAGTATAACCTCACAAAGTTCATATTTAATTTTTAAAGGTTCTTCGTTAAAAAGTTGTAATACTTGATTTACAGACGCATAAGTTGTATTTAAAACAAAATCCGACGCATATTGTTTGTCATGATTTGTTGTAAGTTGATAAAATTCTGCATCTTTTTGAACATGTGTAATATGAGTATTATATTGAATTTCTACATTATTATACTTATCTAATTGATCTAAAAAATATTTTTTTAAAATCATGGCATCATAAGTACATTCTTTAGATAAATATGCCCCTTCACAAAATTCTTCTTTAAAATATTCATCAATATTTATGGGTTTACATAAAATATCTGTATCGGCACAAAATTTTTTAAATTGGGTTGCATTTGTCCATGAAAAATTCTTAGAAATGGCATAAATTTTATCAAAGGTGTTATGTATACAAAAGTTGTAATCCTCAATAAATCTGTCGTAATAGTCTGCTGATTTTTTTGCTGTTGTATAAGACCTCGGATAATGGTATCCCATATGAACACGAGCTTGATTGATATATGTAGCTCTCGAAAATGCTTCTTCATCATGTTCAAAAACAAGTACATTTTCACCTCTCTTTGCACAAAATAGAGCTGCATAAAGACCGTACAAGCCTGCACCAATTATTATTTTATCAAATTTTTGCATACATTATTTAATGAATTCAATTGGATTTGGATAACCAATTAAAGAAATGTAATCAGGTATTTTTTCACTGATTGTTACATTAATATAATTGCCTGAAACATAAAAACCTTTAATGTTTAAAACTGAGCCATTTGAAAGTCTTATTTTTTTAAACTCTTTCAATAATTTTTCTCTTTTAGGCGAATAGTCAAACAACACCATATTATATTGCAAGCTACAACCATTTATCCAGTTTTCATCATTTAAATTTGTTAAAGTAATTCCATTTCCTTTAAATGTTTTTTGTTGAGAACCATCAGATGAAATAAGTGAAAATTTTGAAATTTTCATTACTTTTTCCGCTCTAAAATTAATTTTTGGCGCATTTGTATTCCACCAATAATAACTATTACTAATTCGTATTGCATAACTATGTTTTCCTGGCACTATACTAAATGCATAGCTAGCTTTTACATTATCATCAGAAATTATTTCTATTATTCCATTAGAGTCTCCATCAGATTCTAATTCTAAATACGCAAAACAACCTTGTGAAGAAGAGTTAAGTTGGTTAGAATTAATACTCGCAAAAGTTTCTTCTTCAATTTCTTTTAATGGCTTAACTTTTTCAAAGGCAATTTCTTCTGATTCTTCTGCCCAAATTTTAGGTACAAATCCAATAAAATAATCAATTTTTTCTGGGTTTTTTATTTCGGATTGTGAACCATTTGTAATATTAAATTGCTTTAATACAATTCCCGATGTGTTCACCGCGACCATAATTTCTACAGGTGTTTTGGGTAAATCTAAATTAATTTTCGTGTCTTCCAAGCTTGTTATTGGAAACTCTTTTACATAGTTTTCCGAAAAAGATTCTTCTGGAGTTAATTTATAATAGATTCTTATATTTCCTTGTGAAAAAGATTGTATTGAAAATCCAAGTTTACATGGTAAATTGGTTTCTTTTAATAAATTTTGTTTTCTTAAATAATCCATCAATCCTATAAAGTGAGAACTAGCTCCAATTGCATTAATTGTAATACTTTTATCAGGATTTAAACCTACTTGAAGATTGTTTTTTGATATGGCATCAGTATTAAAGAATGTAAAATCTGAAAAACTTGATTTATTTTCTAAAAACCCTGCTTTCTTAATTTTAGCTATATACTCACTTTCCTTTTCTTTAAGAACATAAATATCAAAAGTTGCCATTCTGTAAAGAGGAGTATAATTTTTGTAGATATACTCACTCATTTTATAGTATTTAAAATCAGTATAAACCTCATCTATAGCATGCCAAATTATACCTTTTATTGGCATTAGAACAATAGGAATTTTAGCTTCTTTAATTCTTTCTATTTCAATTTCTTGTGCTTTGTCACCATTTATCATTAAAGGAGTTTGATTAACATAAGATGGATTTTTTCTTGCTGTTAAAGCATGATAAAAGTTTTTAGATGAAAAATCATAGTAAGTTTCACTAGGTTTTAAAACTACATTTAAGAATTTCTTAAACATTGTAATTTCACTTTGATCAAAAGCCACTCTAACTCTTGATTTATTAAAACTTTGTGCTTCTAAAAATTTTTCTTGAAAAGAATAAGAATTAATTACGTCTTTGAAAATGGTTGTATTTCTATCTTTAAAATCGGTTTTAGCTGAATTAAGAATTAAAAATGAAATGAAAAAAATTGTTAACACAACAATCATTTTATTTTTCCTATTAAAGAAAAATGCCAACATTATTAGCGCAAGTGGTATAGTGCTTGTTATTTTTCTAATATTCGCATACTCAAAATTATGTCTTACTATTCCTCTTTGTGCATTAAAAAAGAAAAATAATGCAAAAAATACGAAAAAAGCTAAAGCATAAAAAACATGTTTCTTTTTAAAATGATTATAGTATTTCTCATTGTTAAAAACATATTTAAATACAACTGATATAAAAGAAATTGCTATAATTACAGGAAATATATAATAGCCTACTCTAAATAAAAAATGACTAGTGTCTCCCATTCGAGTTACTCCCCAGTTTTGATCTGATTTTGCGGCAAATAAAAATTCTTGTAATCTAAAAAATGGATTTATACCTTTTATTAAACATAAAATCACAAAAATTAACATCAAAACTATTCCAACAAAAGCTCCTGATTTTAATATTGGTCTTACCGAAATTGTATTGTATTTTATTTTGTCTAAGATTATATAAGTTATTAAACTAGCTAAAACCGCCGCGTAACCAATGTCTAACTTATATAAACATAAAAATATTGCTACTATCCAATAAACATAAAAATTTCTAGTGGTTTTGTTTTCAATTAATTTGAGAACTGTTAAAATTAACAAACTTGATAAAGTGAATTCATTAATAACACCCGTAAAAATAGGTAAGCAAAATACCAAAACAAAACTGTTAAAGCTTCCTATAATTTTTTTGAAAACAAAAAACAGAACTAAAATTTCTATTGCAAAAAAATAACTATGGTAAAGCATTACGGCTGATGGTTCATAACCATTTACAAAACCATATATAAAAGCAAAAAATTGATAATGCATCATATGAGCATCAAAATTTTCTATAATAGGAATACTTCCATATCTAAAAAAATGATCTATAGATAAACCATGATTTGCTGTTTCAAAAAATTCATTTTCTGGGCTAACCATTCTCCATGGCTGAGTCATAATTAATAATAACCCTATTATTAATATTGGCAAAAAATAATTGTCAAAATACGATTTTGATAATTTCTGTTCTCTATATCGTTGTAATAAAAAGTAAAAAACGATAAATGAAATGATAAGTAAAAAAGTAAAAAGATAAAAAGGTTTATTAAAAACATATCCAAATCTTAAATTAACCACATTCCCGAACTCTAATAAAAACGACAATACTATTGGAACACTTACTAAAGCAATTGAAGCTTTAAAAAGAATATTTGGATTTGAGTTGTTTTTCCTAGCTATAAAATGAAAAACGAATGTAAATGGAAGTAAAAAAAGTACAAATACTAACAGAAAAGGGTCAATTGTTAGAATATGGGTTTTTATTGAAATTTCAGGTTTTATTATTTCAAAGAAATTATTTTGTTTAAAATAAGTAAAAAATAAAAGAGCAGTTGGTATTGATACTAAAACAGGCCAAACGGTAAGATTTACATTTTGGTTTAATTTATTAAATTTTATTTCGGCTACTAATAATAGCACAAAAAGTAACATTATATAGACCGAAAAGTCGATATTAATAAGTAATAATCCCGAGATAACTGAAAAAATTCCAATAATCGAGATTGTATATATTGATTTTAAAATTTCTTTTGTAGCAAAAGCAGCTTTATTTGTAATCCTGTTAATAAATATAAAAAAACTTAACGTTGTGGTTATTATTAAAATAAGTGCTTTGTAAAACAAAGAAACCCTTTTAGATACATCTAATCCATAAAGTGAAGCGTTTGAAATTATGTGCTCTGAAAAATCTTTAATACCAGGCTTAAACTCAAACAATATATTTAAAATTGGTGCAGCTAACGCTAGTGAAAAAAAGATACTTAATGCCCAATAAGCCTTAAATGCTTTTTCATTTGTTTGAAAAAGCTCTTTTACAAAAGGAATTATCTTATTCTTAAACATATTAATTATTTTATGGGTTATATTTCCCAAATAAATTAGCAACTAGAATCTTTATCAAGTTGAAATTTCCTTTAAAAAAACTAATTTTTGTAGGCACTTTTCCACTTTCAGGATATTTACGCTCTACTGGAACTTCTCCAACTTTTAAACCTAACTGCGATGCTCTTACCGATAAAAAAGCAAGTAATTCATAGGTAGTAAAAATAGGTCGAAATGGTTGTACTTTAGTATGAGTCAAATATTTTTTTGAATAACATCTAAAAGCATTTGTTGAATCTGTGAAACGATGACGAGCCGTTAAAGATATTAGAGGAGAGTGAATAAATTTTACCGCAAAATGTCTAATTTTTGGCGTATTAATTGCTTTTCCTCCTGCAACGTATCTTGAACCTTGAATAAAATCAAATCCTTCTTCTAATTTTTCAATAAATAATGAAACCGATTCAATACTATCCTTGTTATTCCCGTCGATAGTTATAATACCATCATATCCTCTTTCTAGGGCAAACCAAAAACCCATTCGCAATTGAGCACCTTGTTTTCCGGTATCCTTTTTTATCAGAAGAGTATTAACTCCCAATTCTTTTAATGTATTTATTTCGGTTGAACCATCAGTAGAATCGCCATCACAAATAATAATATCAACTAATTTGTCAATTCCGTGTTGTTGTGCTCTTTGCAACTGTTTGTGGATGCGTTCTCCTTCATTTATAATGGGAATACACAAACAATATTTTGTTTTTCTTTCGTCTATTTCAGTAGAAAGAAACTTAGGAACACCATAAATTGCTTCGTTAGTTTTTGAAAACATCTTGAGTATATTGTATTATGTCTTTAATTTTTTCTAATTCACTTCCGCCTTTCATTTCAATTGAAATATAATTGGCATATTTTCCTTTTCGTAAAATAGAAGCTAATTCTTCATGTAGTAATCGATGCTGAATTTCTTCTAAATAGGGTTCACTTATATGAACATGATTAATCCATTTTAAATTGTTTTCTATAATAGCTAAACTTTCTTCGTTATAAATTACGGTTCCTAAATCAAAGTTTACTTTTAATCCTTCCACATTACACGCTTTAGCAAAATCTAACGCTTGATTAGTGGTGTTTACGAAATTGGTTCCATAAATAACTGGATTAGGTTCGAAAGCAAAAACGGTATTTTTTTGGGATGCATATTTTCCAATTTCTGAAAAATATGAAATGGCAATTTCTTCTTGATTTGGATTGATATTTCTGTTTTTGGGCGAACCGAAAACTAAATTTTTACATCCCAAAACCGATGCAAAATCGATAGCTTCTTTAATATAATCTAACAAAGAATTTCGTTCTTCTTCTGATGAAAATATAGCTTCGTTTCTGCCATAACAAATCGATTGCATAGAAACCACTTGTAAACCATAATTTACATTCAAATCGTCTCTAAAATCAGCCACTTTTTCTAAATCAGAATACGGCTTTTCTGGAAAAATTCGGGTTGGGGCAATTTCGATTCCAGCACACTTTTTTTCCTTCAGAAAAGCATACATTTCTGCATCATTTTCGGGTTGCCATGCGATATTTGAAATGGTTACTTTCATTATTGTTGGCTTTTAATAAAGTTAACAATATCGTGTAACACTTCTTGTTTTGTACTTATATAATTCCCTTGTTTTTGAAACAATTGTCCGTGAATGGTATAAAAATCGTAATTCGGAACAGGATTATTTAATTCGTTAACGAAATCCTTTCCATAAACGGCTTTATAAATTTCATTAACAACAATAGGTTCTGTAGCTAAGTTTAACTTTTTTACACCGTTTTTTTGCGCGATTTGAATATCGTTCCAAAGGTTGTTTAGATTATAAAATTGAAAACTTCCTCTACTATCTGTAAAATTTAAAGCCGAAAAGCCTACATCTAAAAACTGTTGTTTTAAAATTTTTCTTTCCGAATTTTCGATAGTATTTAACTTATAGAAACCATTTTCTTGTAAGGTGTAATTAGTAACAATCCAATTGTGTGAAGCTAATTCTTGATATTTTGCTTCGTTCAACATAGAAGGAATAACCGAAATTAAATCGAAAATAAAATTCTTTTTAATGTTTTTTCCGAATAAACCAGGAAGTCTAACAATTAGATAATCATCGAAGTTTGAGGCTACCCAATTCTCTAAATACAATCTGTTTTTTCCGTAAGGTTGAATTGCTTCTAAATCAATTTCTGTATTTTCATCAACAGCGATTGGATTTGGATAAACATCAACAGTTGAAATTAAAACAATTTGTTTCGGATTAATTTTTTTGATGTTTTCAATAGCTTCTAAAATGATTTCGAAGTCTTTTTCAGGTTCTTTATTGGCTAAAAATTTCTCGGCTCTAACTCCAGAATAAACCAATACATCTGGATTAAGTCCAAATGCCTCTGTGATATTTTTGGAATTAAAACACAAATCAAAAGCGTTGCTTTCTAATAAATTAGAACCTACAAAACCAGTATGACCAACTAATACTTTCATTTATTTTTTTATATAATGTCTTGCGATTGCACCTAAACCATCATAGGTTTCTTGTAATCTAAAATGCGTGTCTAAAAATTGCTGATCGGCATCAGATAATTTTACGATATCTTGATATCCATCTACAATCCAAAACGATTTTAACAATGCTGGATTGGCTTGCATTTCTTTTACCAAAACGGTTAAATTAGGTTTATCAACAACTTCAAATTTTTGTCCGTGATTGTTTAAAAAATAATCGTACCAATATTTTAAACTCGTGTACACCACATCTTTGTTAGGATTGTAAAACTTAACCATATCCGAAGCTTCTCTAAATTGAGCTTTCAAAGGGGTGTGATAATATTTTTTTACAACCACCAAATCAAAAGCCATAAAAAACACCAACAAAGCGAGAAAAGATAATCTAACTTGAATGTTTTTTATACTTACTAAAGCAATTGAAATCACTAAAATTATTGCAGGAAAAATGCTTATAAAGTACCTAGAAACATATAAAGATGAACTTAAATAAGATTTCAATAAAATAACAACTACAACAAATGAAATCCAAGCAGCTATTAATAAATAATTAAAAACTAATTTATTATCAATTATTTCTTTAATGGATTTTGTTCGTTTTTGATTAAATACTTTTATTATAAAAAAGGTGAATAATATACCATAAACAAATACCAAAATTTCTGAAACACTTATAAATTCTTTTAAAATATTAGTTAATCCATCATTTGAAGGAGCAGGAATCCAAGAAGATTTGAATTTACTCAATAAATAGAATTTATATGCATTTGGAATAAAAAACAATAAAATAATTCCAGCAATAACTAGTAATTTTTTAAAATAGGCAACTCGTTCTGATTTATCTAAGTTAAACAGTACAAATAGCAATATAAATCCTTGAGTAATTACATTAAGTACACTAAAAAAGTTTACATTAACTAGTAAACCAGCACTAATTGCAAACCAAATCATGTTTTTTTGTGTGTTATTCTTCAAGAAAATTACAAATTTGTAAAAAGAGAATAATAAACATAGTAAATATAAGGAATATGCTCTAGCATCTTGAGAGTGGAAAATTGCATATTCGTTGAAAGTAAATAGGAGTGCTGCTATTAAGCCAACTTTTTTAGAATAGGTTTCTTTACCAAATTTATACATCATCCAAACTGCCGCGATGCCGAAAATTACTGATGGAATTCTGGCTACAATTGAAGTGTCTCCAAACAAAGAAAACATTGTATTCATAATAAAAAAATACAAATAGGGAAAACTTTCTCTAAGATTTACTTCTGAAATAATTTGTGAAAATGAATGTTTTGGACTAGCAACATTTAATGTATAAATTTCATCCATCCATAAACTTTGGTAATCAAGATTATACAATCTTAAAATTGTTGCTACAATTAATATTAAGATTATCCATTTGTTGCTTTTAACAAAACTAATAAACTGGCTCATATTTAAAAAGATAAAATTTTAGTACTAACCTCTTTAGAATCTAACTCGAAAAACAAAGGTAAACGAAGTAAACGATTCGTAAAATTATCGGTTTCTGGTAATACTCTTCCGTCATGCTTGTCCACATAAAACGGACTTTTATGTAAACTTATATAATGAAAAACAGCCCAAATATCATTTTGCTTTAAATGATTGATCAATGCAGTTCTTTGCTCTAAATTTTTACATACCAAATAAAACATATGTGCATTATTTGTGGCATAATGAGGCAATTCTGGTAAACTAATTTCATGTTTTTTTGCCCAATCGATTAATGCCAAATTATAATTTTCCCAATGTGACTTTCTTGTATTTTGAATAGTTTCTAAATTTTCTAATTGTGCCCATAAAAAAGCAGCAACAATTTCTGAAGGCAAAAATGAACTTCCTATATCCACCCAGCCGTATTTATCTACTTCACCTCTAAAAAAAGATGAACGATTCGTTCCTTTCTCCCAAATTATTTCAGCTCTGTTAATAAATTCTTCGTCATTAATTGCTAACATTCCACCTTCTCCAGAAATAATATTCTTAGTTTCATGGAATGAAAAAGCAGCTAAATGTCCTATGGAACCCAATGCTTTTTTTAAACCATCTTTTCCAATAAAATAACTATCAATCGCTTGAGCAGCATCTTCAACCACAAATAAGTTATACTTTTTTGCTAAATCCATAATCGTGTCCATATCACATGCCACTCCGGCATAATGAACAGGAACAATTGCTTTTGTTTTAGATGTAATTAAAGGCTCTATTTTAGTTGCATCCATGTTTGGATGATTTGGCATACTATCAGCAAATACTATTTTAGCACCTCTAAGTACAAATGCATTTGCAGTAGATACAAAAGTGTAAGATGGCATAATTACCTCATCTCCTTCTTTGATATTTATTAAAATAGCTGCCATTTCAAGTGCATCAGTACAAGAAGTGGTTAACAACGTTTTTTTGAAACCATAATTAGACTCGAAAAACTGTTGGCATTTTTGTGTAAAAATACCATTACCAGAAATCTTTCCCGATTTTACTGCTTCTTCTATATATTGTGTTTCTTTACCTGTTAAATAAGGTTTATTGAATGGGATTTTCATTTTAATCTCGTTCTAAATTTATTAAAAACCACTTCATTTCCATTGTCTAAATAATGTGCTTTTTCTATTTTTAATAGTCCTTTGCCACAAACAATTGTTGGTTGATTGTTGTCCAAAAATATTATTTTTCCAGGTGTTCTGTTTTCAATTTTCACATCTGGAATCGATTTTATTTCGTCTAAAATTATGATATTGTCTTCCATTTTGGTTCTAGCACCACCATAAGGAAAACCTAAAGCATGTATTGTTCGTTCTAAAGTTGAAGCTTCCAAATTCCAATCGATAAAATAATCTTCTTCATCTCTCCACAAACTAAAAGTGGCTTGGGTTTCATCTTGAGGAGTAGCAACTAAAGAATTTTCGGCTATTTGTTTAACTATTTTTATTACTAAATCTTGATAACAAACACTAATTATATCAATCGCTTCACTAATCTTTATTGGATAAATTACATTTACTTTTTCTACTCCTAAAATATCACCTTTATCGAATTCTTTATTAGCAAAAATAGCAGTTACTCCTATTTCTTCATCTCCATTAATTAAGGCAGTTACTAATGGATTAAATCCTCTATTTCTTGGTAAAATGGAATCATGAAACACAATCAACTTTTCCAAATTAGATTTAATTAACCATCTCCAAGCAACAGCAATATAATAAGAAACATTATTTAGTAAAGTTTCATCGAAAGTATTTTTGTTATAATGCAAAATATTGTGCTTTGTACATAAAGCGACAATTTCATCAGCATAATCTTTTTCTACATTTTTATCTGTAGCATAAATGACAAACTTTAATTCAACAGCGGTAGTGTTTAGAACAGTTTCTAAACAAGCTAATCCTTTTTTACCCATAATAAACATGGCAATACTATTCATCTGTTGATTTTTCTATAATGTAACTTGGTCTGTTTTTTACTCCTTCAAAAATTTTACCTATGTATAAACCTACTACTCCAAGTGTGGTTAATAAACATCCACTCAAAAACCAAATACTAATTATTAAACTAGCATATCCACTTACTGAAACTTTACCCGTAATTTTTTCAAATAAAACATAAATAACCATTAAAAAGGATACCATGGCAATAGACAATCCAAATTTAATAATTAATCGCAAAGGCTTATCTGAATACGCTAAAATAATGTCTAAAGCTAAATTGAGTAGTTTTTTTAAATTATAATTTGATTTTCCCTCTGATCTTGATGCGTGTTCAACATTGACATAACTCGTTGAAAACCCTACCCATTTTACCATAGTAGGAAAATATTTGATTTTCTCTTCTAATTTTACAACTTCATCTATGACTTGTTTTGAATATATTCCAAAGTTAGCCACCGTTGCATCTTGTTTTGTGCCTGTTAAATAAGAAAGTGTTTTATAAAACAGCTTGGAAACAGTCTTTTTATAAAGTGAATCTTTTCGTTCGTATCTTCTTGCTAATACAATATCAAACCCTTTTTGTGATGCATTGAATAGTTTTTCAATTTCTTCAGGTTGGTCTTGTAAATCACAGTCTAAAACTACCACATAATCCCCAAAAACTTGATTTAATCCTGCAGTTATAGCATAATGCTGTCCAAAGTTTCTACTTAATTTAAAACCTCTTACATTAGAATTTTTACTAGAAATTTCAACTATTTTCTGCCATGATTTATCGGGACTAAAATCATCTACCAAAATAATTTCATAAGAATTAAAAGAAGAAGGAATACTATTTGAAATTCTTTCCACTAACTCCTCTAAAACTAACTCAGCTCTATAAACTGGTGAAACAACTGATAATTTCATAACTAATAAATTACTCTACCTCTAAACACTTCTTCGACATCAACAATAGGAGGTACATTCTTTAATACCACATTTCCTGTTGCTAAAATAGTTCCTTCTATTTGATTAACCGGATAAACAAACATGTCATTAGATCCTCTATGAAACACTTTAATGGTTTGGGCATAAAATGCATCGCCGTAAAAACGACCATTTCCAAAATAGAAATTTAACAACATTTGATTTGTATTTCCATTAACATAAAAATTGGAAACTGTGTTGCTCTCCACAACTAATTGCTCATTATTCACTTGAACATTAAAATCACCAGTTCCTGCTTCATCTCCATCATCACCCAAAGAAAACAATCGAACTACTCTAGAATGTAAAATACCATCCGATTCAATTTTTTGTTCTGTTTTACTGTGCAATTCTAACTCGACAATAGCTGGAAAAACGGTTCCATCTGGAATAGTAACAACTACTTTTGTTTGTCCGTAATCTCTAGTAATATTACAAGTTGAGTTGTCTTTTATTACTAACATATCGCCATTTAATCTTACATCTAAATCATCAATAATATTATCGGATGTAATAATTTTAACCTCATAATTAACACCTTCTTTAACCACTAATCCTACACCACTGTATACTTTGATTTTTGTAAATCCTTCAAATGGATATATCTTGTTAACTTGATTGCCATTTCCTTTAAAACAATCTTCAGAAATACCGCAGCTTGCCATTATAAGTAATAGAAAATATATGAGGTACTTTTTCATTTTTTAAATTTTATTTTTTAGCGATAGCTGTAGTGTTGTAATTTATAGTTTATTAAAAAAATTATAATCTTATTCCTAAAGATAGTTCTGCAGCTTCAGCTCTTCCTCCATGGGCTTTTAAACCAACACCTGTGAAAATATTTTTGTAAATATAATATTTTACTCCGAGTCTTTGATATAGGTTTGTTTCATATTTAAATGGCTTATAAACATAGTATCCAAATTGCGTTTCAATAGATAATTTGTTTATAAACAATTCGTGACCTACAAATAAACCTACTCGTTTATAATCAGTACCTGGTTCCGTATATGATTCATGACCTGGTGGAAACGCAACAGACACAAATTCGATATAATCTTTTAAATATCTTGAAAAGAAAATATCAGTTCCAAGTTGTAATGCACTTTTTCTTCCAAATCTCTTATCGGCATATAAACCAATATGATAAAACTGACGTTGGCCTAAATGAGGAATGGGTCCTTCGGAAATTCCAGTTCTAAATGCAATATTGTATTTGATTCTTTCTCTATAAGATGCTCTTGATGGCAATGAATCAACAATAAATTCTTGTTTTTCGTTTGTTAGATTATAATTTAAACCAACATTTAAAGCTATTGTATTGATTCCACTATTTGGCGCTTTAAATCTACCGTTTGAAAAATGGGTTAACATAAAGCCAGCTTGAAATCCTATTCGATTAAAAAGGTTTTCTTTTTTGTATTGCAACATAAAGTAGGTGTTGTCCATTACTTTTGTTCCAAAAGCATTGTTTTTATTGTTGGTTACTTTATCATAAGGATTTGATGTCATACCAATTCCTTGAGAAATTCGAAACATTAAATTTCGATTAAAAAAGTAAAAATTATAATGTAATCCTAAAGCAACATTATACCCTAAATATTGATTTTTAAAGTCTAAATAATGAAATGAAATGCCATAATCTGGATAATTATAAACCTGCTGCCATTCTTTTTTACCAAAAGTTTTCCAGTTATAACTCAACATAAAACCATCTGGATGGCCAGAAATTAAGTGTCCGACATCTTCAGTATGTTTAATAACATTCCCTCTAAAAAATTGCACATCAAAATAGGTGCTTTCTTTTTCTTGGGAAAAAGAATAAAAAAAAGACAAACAAAAAAGAAGTAGTGTTTTTTTCATTTGTTTACAATTGATTTAAGCATTTTTCTAAACTCATTTGCCAATTCTTAATCTCTAAATTAAATGTGTTTTTTATTTTTGTTTTATCCAAAACACTATAAGCAGGTCTTTTTGCAGGTGTAGGATAAGCCGATGACGGGATTGGCTGTAAGTTAATATTTACTCCTTTTTGTTTAAAAATCTCTTTTGCAAATTCAAACCAAGAACATTTTCCCTCGTTTGAAAAATTATAGATCCCAAAGTGAGGATTTTCAACATTATTTGAAAGGATAATTTTCATTACAACTTCAGCTAAATCTACTGCATTTGTTGGAGTTCCTATTTGATCATCCACAACATTTAAGCTGTCTCTTTCTGAAGCCAATCTTAACATGGTTTTCATGAAATTATTCCCAAATTGAGAATACACCCATGAAGTTCTAATTATAAAATATCTGTCAAAAATTGATTGGATGGCTTGTTCGCCTTGTAATTTTGTTAAACCGTATACGCCACTTGGAAAAGGCACATCAGTCTCTTGAAGTCCTAATCTACTTTTTAATGGTAATCTTAGTTCTCTATCGTAATATGCAATTCCATCTGAAAAATAGGCGTCAAATACAAAATCCGTTGAAATATGTAATAATGTGGTGTTGTATTTTTTACAAATTGTAGCTAGATTTTCTGGTCCATTTGCATTAATATCAAATGCTTTAGCTGGCTCACTTTCCGCTTTGTCTACTGCAGTATATGCTGCAGTATTGATACAAAAATTGGGTTTATACTTTTCAAAAACAAGCTGACAATTTTCAAAATTTGTAATATCTAATTCTGAAGAAGAACAAAATACAAAATCTATTTCTGAATAGTTTTTAGAAATAGATTGAATAGCTTGCCCTAATTGTCCGTTTGCTCCTGTAACTAGTATTACCATACTTTTTTTGCATTTAAAAGATTAGGCAATTGTTGATCCTTTTCTGAAATAATCAATTCAGATGTTGGAAAGTTCCAATTAATATTTACAGTTTCGTCATTATATAGTATTCCGCCTTCACTTGCTGCGTTGTAAAAATTATCGCATTTGTAAAAGAAAGTAGCTGTTTCTGAAAGCACCAAAAATCCGTGAGCAAAACCTCTTGGAAGAAAAAATTGGGTTTGATTCTCTGCAGAAAGCAAAACCGCTTCATATTGTCCGAAAGTTTCAGAATCTGGTCTTAAATCAACTGCAACATCTAAAACTTCGCCTTGTAAAACACGAACTAATTTGGCTTGAGCGTGTTCGCCACATTGGTAATGCAATCCTCTCAAAACACCTCGACTTGAAAACGATTGATTGTCTTGAACAAAAGTGACTTTTTGACCTATTCCTTCTTGAAAAGTTTTTTCGTTAAAACTCTCCATGAAATAACCACGTTCGTCTTTAAATATTTTCGGTTCCAGGATAAAACATCCTTTAAGTTTGGTTTCTGTAAATGTCATATGCTACATAATGTGCCAATTTTCAATATGTCAATGAGTGTAATTATATTTTCATTAGCATATTGTCACATTGACAAATTAACTAATTAAATAAGGCTCATCAAATGTTTTCCGTAACCACTTTTTAGTAACGGTTCTGCTAACGCTTTTAACTGATTGGCATCTATGAAACCCATTTTGTAGGCAGCTTCTTCAATGGCTCCAATTTTTAATCCTTGACGTTCTTCAATAACTTCAACAAATTGTCCAGCTTGCATTAACGATTGGAAGGTTCCTGTATCTAACCAAGCGGTTCCTCTGTCTAAAATACTCACTTGTAATTTACCACGATTTAAATATTCTTTATTTACATCGGTGATTTCTAACTCGCCTCGGTGACTTGGTTTGATATTCGCTGCAATTTCTAAAACATCATTATCATAAAAGTAAATTCCTGGAACAGCATAGTTCGATTTAGGTTGAGCTGGTTTTTCTTCAATAGACAACACTTTTCCATCTTTATCGAAATCAACCACTCCATAACGCTCTGGGTCGTGTACATGATACGCATAAATAATACCACCATTTGGATTACTATTCGCTTGAAGTAATTCCGCCAAACCAGTTCCGTAAAAAATATTATCGCCTAAAATCAGAGCTACTTTATCGTTACCAACAAACTCTTTTCCAATGATAAAAGCTTCCGCTAATCCATTTGGGTGTTCTTGAACAGCGTATTCAAATCTACAGCCTAATTTACTTCCATCGCCTAATAATTGACGAAATAAAGGTAAATCATGAGGTGTCGAAATAATCAAAATTTCATTAATTCCTGCCCACATCAAGGTTGATAATGGATAGTAAATCATCGGTTTATCATAAATTGGCATCAATTGCTTACTCACCGCTAATGTTAACGGATGCAAACGTGTTCCTGAGCCACCAGCTAATATAATTCCTTTCATTAGTTATTATATTTTTGTAAATACCATTCAACAGTCTTTTTTATACCCGATTCAAAATTTTCATCTGCTTTCCAGCCCAATTCATTTTCGATTTTAGAAGCATCAATTGCATAACGCAAATCGTGTCCAGGTCTATCTTTTACAAAAGTAATTTGGTCTTGATATCTTCCTTCCGATTTTGGTTGAATTTCATTCAAAATAGTACAAACAGTATCAACAATATATAAATTATTGCGTTCGTTTCTACCTCCAATATTATATGTTTCTCCAGCTTTTCCAGTTTTAAAAGCCAATTCAATTCCTTTACAATGATCTAATACAAATAACCAATCACGAACATTTTTACCATCGCCATAAATTGGAATATTTTCTCCTTGTATTGCTTTACGAATGATAGTTGGAATTAACTTTTCATCATGTTGTTTTGGTCCGTAATTATTAGAACAATTGGTCGTTACCACATTCATTCCATACGTATGAAAATAACTTCTCACAATCATATCGGAACCTGCTTTTGAGGCTGAATATGGGCTATTTGGAGCATAAGGAGTCGTTTCTTCAAACAAACCAGTTTCGCCTAAAGTTCCATAAACCTCATCAGTAGAAACATGGTGAAAACGTGAAGTTTCAAATCCAACATTATATTGATTAGGTGCCGACATCCAAAGCTTTCTTGCGGTATCTAATAAATTAAATGTACCTAAAACATTGGTTTTAATAAAGGCTTCTGGACCAGAAATTGAATTATCTACATGACTTTCTGCTGCAAAGTGAATCACATCGTGAAATTGGTATTTTTGAAATAATGCTTCAATAAAATTTCGATCACAAATATCTCCTTGCACAAAAGTATATCTTGGGTGATTTTCTACTTCTTTTACATTGTCAAGATTCCCAGCATAAGTAAGTAAATCCAAATTTACTAAATGATAATCTGGATTATTTTCGATAAAATAGGGAACAAAATTAGCGCCGATGAATCCGGCACCGCCAGTAACTAAGATGTTTTTCATGCTTAATTGAATCTTGAAGATTGTTTTTTATAGGTATTAAATAAAAAATAAGACAATAAGTATAATAAGATTAAAGCCAATGGGAATAAAATTTTATTATTCAACAATAACGGCTTGTAATCTCTAATGTTAATAATACTACTTTCTTCTTTTATAATTTTATCAAAAATGTTTTCATTTGTCAACAAATATTGCTTCTCTAAAATTAATCTATCTTTTTTCTCTACTAATTCTGGAATACTGTTTTTTTCAGATATTGAGATAGTTCCAGAAGAGTTATTTGAGGATAACAAAACAATTAAATTATCAATTTGCTTGATTAAAGAATCGTTTAAAATAATCTTATCAGCTAAGTTTTTTTGATATACCTTTTGTTGAATTTCAAAATAAGAATTGTTGTTTAAGTAATTTAAAACAGGAGTTATAAATTCTTCCTTTTTAAACATTCCTTTAGTTTTAATTGAAATTTTATGATGGTAATAATTTTTACTCGTTATTTCATCTTCCATAATTTTGTCGATATTTCCATCTTCAGCCATCAACTTAATTAATTCAAAGTTATTTGCTTGTTCTTTGTTATTTACAAAATTATAAATAGCAGGATATGCCTCAATTTCAATTCCCACAACATCTTCATACTTTTTAATACCTAACTCTTTGAAGAACGTTTTATCCTCTTCTCTGAGCTTGGTATCAATTTGTTCTATTTTTTTATACAAATACTCATTACTTCCGAAATTAGGAATAACCGAAATTTCATGGTTATAAATTTTGGGATCTAACACAAAAGCTGCAACAACCCCAATAACAAATAAACTTCCGATAATTACAATTTTCTTTTTAACAAAAAAGATGAAATCGAAAATGGAATTCACTATTCCATTGAAAAAGTTCTTAATTCCGGTTCCGATTTGTCCTAAATCGATTTCTTGATCTTGAGAATTTGTACTCATTAATTCTTATTTTACGTTAAAGATTTGTTCTAATATTTTAATCGTAATTAAATACGTTGGTTTTACTCCAGTAGTTCCTAATCCTCCTGATGCTAATGTACTTCCTGTTTCTAATGGGTTATCAGAAGCATAATAAGCGTATCTAACTTTAACATCTGGATTGATACTTTTTCTAATTTTTGAAGCCGATTGAATCGCTTTTTGATAATATGCACCTTCCATTTCTAAACCAATTGCTTGCCAAGTAGATTCGTGGAAAAACTTCAACAAATCTCTGTTTTGAAGTGATGTTCCTAAAACCGTAATCATTGGTCCAGCAAAAACCGGAATTCCATTGCCCTCAAACATTTCTTTGGTTAACTCATTATCAAACGGGTAATTATCAGCAGTTCCTTCGTTCACATGAGCGCATGGAATCATAATATCACCTTTTCCACCTTCTAAAATTCCAGCTTTACCCATAATCGAAACCGATTCAACATTTAAGAAAATTTTATTTTTCTTTTCCGCTTTATAAGGTTTCAATAATTCGTCAATCGTTTCAAAAGCTTGCTCACCAAAAGCGTAATCCATTACAATAATAACCGGTTTTTCTTTGGCTAACTTCGCTTCAGCAAAAATGGTTTTCTTGAAATCAATTTTAGCCGTATCAAAAATTTGAACATCGATATTAGTTCCTGATGTATCCGGTAATGAAATCATTCCTTGAGTTAACGCAAATTCTTCTACTTTCTTGCGCAACTCTTTGTTTGCCGAACTACTTAAATCTTCAAATATCTGAAATTCAGGTGTGTTTTTATATTTTTTTCCTAAAACAGGTTCTGCAAATAAAGAATTCATCACACTGTGCATATTCGCACTAATAATGTGAATAGGTCTTTCAATTAAATCATTTTTAAGTAAAACATCTTTAATTGTAGTAGCCCAAATATCACCATAAATGTGGTGACCTAATCTTTCTCTCAAAATTGGACTAAATGTAATCGTTCTTTTGTTATTATCGACTACTTCTTCGATAGCTAATTTTCCTAACCAATACACTACGTGTAAGAATCTGTCTGGCGCTTCTGCTGTAGCGAAATCGTCGTAAATATCTTGTACTTCGGCAAAAGTTCTTCCTAAAACATTAGCGGCGTGAGAAATCGCTTTTTCACGGTCAATCAAGCTTAATTTTTTAGTTTGTTTTACGGCTAATTCTAATTTTTGCCAATCGCGAGAAACTGCTCCTTCATCGTCAATTAAAACTCTATCTTTAATTTTGTGCGATTCAATAAAGATGAAAGTCAAATGCGTTAAAATATCGTAAATGTCCGAACGTCCGCGTGTGATTTCCACATTCATTTGTTCGTCATCGATACGGTAACAATTCCTTCTTCTTTTTGGTGGAACAATCGCTTTAAAGTGTGAATTCGAATAACCTTCATCAGAAGTTAAATTGATGTAACGGCATTCTTCAATTCCAATTGGTAGACGTTCAATTACGTATAAAAGTCCGTTTAATTCTACTTTTTCTTCGGCAATAGAACCGTAAATTTCTGGTCGAAGCTGTAATAATGCTTCGCGTAAAGTTTCTCCTGAAACACCCATTGGCTTATAAAAACCTCTGTTAAATAAATGTCTCATGGTAATGTACAGTCGTTCAATAGCTGCTGACGACTCTTGCGCTCTCGAGCGCGAAATGTTTTTAATGTCCTTCATTAATTTTATATTTTCTAACCTACAAATGTAGTGTTTTTTATTTTAGTTCGATAAAACCAAGTTTATTGAGGGTTCATAAACACTGATTTTCTCTGAATTTTCGCCTGATTGCTTACTCCATTTTCCGTAAGCGTACGTATAAAAGAAATCTCTATCTACATAATTGTAAAGCACATAAGGTTGATATTTAGTGCCCGTTTTATTACTTTCGATTAGCAATTTTTCATACGCAACAAACATTCCTTTTTCTGGGAAAACCAAATCGAAATCTGAAATAGTAAAACGGTGTTTAATTACTCCTTTTTTCAAAGTAACAACGTAATCTTTTGTTAACAATTCTTGGCCTGGAAATCCATTTTCATCTACGCTGTAAAAGTGAAGTTTAATGGTGGCGTTGTCTATTCTGCTATCGGTAAAAATGGTAACTTCTTTTATAAACTTTGTTTTGCTATACGAAGATTGATAAGGAAAAAACTTTGCTTCTATTTTTGGTCCGTTATCAAACGATTGAAAAATAGCGTTTTCTATATTACCGATTTCAACTTTTTTAGTTTGCTTTTTATTAAGGATTACCACTTCTCTTAAATCATAAGTAGTAGGTTTCAAAAAAACTTCCGAAATTTCAATTCCTTTCAACGTTTTTCTTTCATATCCTAAAACCGAAATCACAATGTTTTTTTGTTTTGAAGCTTCTAAGAAAAACGTTCCGTCCGCTTCCGAAGTAGTTCCAACCGTTTCATTCTCCACCCAAATATTTACAAAAGGAATGGGTTCACCCGAAATACTGTCTTTAACCACGCCACGAATTTGTGAAAACGCAAATTGGGAAACAATCAAAAAAATCCAAATCAGTCTTTTCTCTTTCATCTTTATTCTTTTATCTCAAAAAACTGAGCAATTTTTCTATCGTTACTTAATCTTGGTAATTTATTTTGTCCACCTAATTTTCCAATGGATTTCATGTATTCTTGGAAACCATTTTTTGGAACACTTGTGATGACTAAGGTTCGCAACACATTTCCAACAATCAAATCGTCGTAATACACATTTTGTTTGCGCATGGCAGCATCGATTTTTAAAGCAAAATCTTCTAAATTGGTTGGTTCATTTTCAAATTCAATGAACCATTCGTGATATGGTAAACCTTCGGTTGGAGTTATTTGTGGCGCGACTGTGAATTCGTTTACACGAATATCCGTTCCTTCCATCGCCTCTTTTAGTGCCGATTCCACTTCTTTTCCAATAACGTGTTCGCCAAAAGCAGAGATATAATGCTTGATTCTTCCTGAAACGATAACTCGATACGGTTTTAAACTCGTAAACTGAATTGTATCGCCAATATTGTACGCCCAAAGTCCAGCATTTGTTGAAATTATTAAAACGTAATTGAGTCCTAATTCTACTTCACCAATGGTATAACGTTTTGGATTTTCGGTGAAAAATTCGTCAGCTTTAATGAATTCGTAGAAAATTCCGGAATTCAATAATAGCAACATCCCTTTTTCCTTTTGAGAATCTTGGTACGCAAAAAAGCCTTCGGAAGCTGGAAACAATTCAATTGAATCTACTTTTCTTCCTATTAAATTTTCGAATTTCGCTCTATAAGGTTCGTAATTTACTCCTCCGTAAATAAACAAATTAAAGTTTTTGAAGATTTCGCCAACAGGTTTATTGGCTTTTTCCTTCAATTTCTCAAAATACATTTGTACCCAAGACGGAATTCCTGAAATCACCGTCATATTTTCCTTGATGGTTTCTTCTACAATCGCATTAACTTTGGTTTCCCAATCTTCAATGCAATTGGTTTCCCAACTTGGCATGCGATTTTTTTGTAAATATTTCGGAACAAAATGCGCTACAATTCCTGATAATCTTCCTAGTTTGATTCCGTTTTTCTCTTCTAAAATGGGACTTCCTTGCAAGAAAATCATTTTTCCAGAAACGAAATCTGCTTTTCCTGTTTCATTAATGTAACTCAAAATCGCATTTCGAGCGGCTTGAATATGAAACGGCATTGATTCATTAGTAAGTGGAATATATTTGGCACCCGAAGTAGTTCCGGAAGTTTTAGCAAAATATAAAGGCTTGCCTTTCCAAAGTACATTTTCTTCGCCTTTTACAACTTTATCCACATAATGTTTCAAACCTTCGTAATCGCGAACAGGCACTTTTAGAGTAAAATCTGAATGACTTTTTATCGAACCAAAATCGTGGTCTTTTCCAAATTGAGTTTGAGTCGCTTCTTTGATTAAATCTTGAAACACTTTTTGTTGGGTTTCAATTGGATTAGTTACCCATTTTTGAGTTTTTACGTGAATTCTTTTGGCAAATAACTTGGCCGCAAAAGCTTTTACTGACATGTTAATTGAAATTGATAAATTGCGTTGGATCAATTGGGAAACCGTCTTTCCATAATTCAAAATGTAAGGTTGCACCTGAATTTTGAACCGTATTTGCGTTTCCAGCAAGAGCGATAACTTCTCCTGATTTCACCGTATTTCCTTGCTTTTTAGTTACCGAAGCCGCATTTTTATACACCGATAAAATATCATCTTTATGACGCACAATCACCACATAACCCGAACTTGGTGTCCAATCGGAAAAAATGATGGTTCCGGCTGCTACGGCTTTGATTGGTGTATTATTCGTAAGAGCAATCGTAACCGCTAAATGTTTATTTCCTGCATTGTATTTTTGCAAAATACTTCCTTGAGCCGGCGGAAAAAGTACAAAACTTACTTTAGGTTTTGAAGATTCAAAAACGTTGTATTTATCTTCTTTTATAACTTGTTCTCGAAGTTCTTTTTCTTTTTCAGTTGGAGCAAGTTCTGATAAATCCAATTCTGCAGCATCTAGAGCTTTTATCGAATCTTTGTTCAACTTCGCATATTCTAAATCGCCCGTAAGCACTTTTTTTATGGAAGCAATATAAGCGTTATTGATTTTCACCGATTTTTCAAGAGAATCAGATTTTATCGCCATTTCCAAGGCTTCTTGTTTCAATTTAGTAGAGGCATAACCTGGAATATATTCGCGCAAAGGCGTGAAAGCAATAATATAAGTAGTAACAAAAATGATTAAAATAGCGCCAACCGTTGCCACTACAAAGACATTCATTAAATTTAATTTTAATGAAAAAGTTTCTTCAAAAGTATCTTCGTTAAGAATAACTAACCTTCTCTTGTTGAATAATTTTCTTAATAAAAGTTGTCTTTTTAGCCTTTTATTAGCCATTTTTAAAACATATTAATTACACAAATATACTAAATACAACGGGTTTCTAATTTCGATTTGTATAATTAATCGTTAAAAAATAATCATTTGTTAATTTCTTTATATCTTTGTACTTTAAATTTTAGAAGAAATGAATGCACTAACTATATTTTTAGGTGTTGTTGGAATTCCACAAATTATTTTAATTGCAGTGATTGTTTTGTTGCTTTTTGGTGGTAAAAAAATTCCAGAATTAATGAAAGGAATTGGAACTGGTATCAAAGAGTTCAAAAAAGCAGCCAATGACGACCAACCTGCTAATTCTAAAAAAGAGGAAGAAACTAAAGAATAATTAATATGATTCCATTAGGTGTTATTGGACCATTTCAAGTTATGTTGTTAATATTAACGCTAACTTTTCCAATTATCTTGTTTTTTTTAGGTTATTATCTTGGAAAAAAATCAGATTATAAAAAAAGAGTTATAGAAGAGGAATTAAAAAAATAATTTTTCTTTTCAATATTTAAAATCCCAAATTCCTTCAAATGTGATGGAATTTGGGATTTTATATTTTTACAAAATTACAAAATCATCGTCAACTGAATGCGTTTTCTCGCTTCGTCCACCTCAACGACTTTTACTTGCACGTGTTGATGCATTTTTACTACTTCGTTTACATCAGAAACATAGCCTTCTTTTAATTGGGAAATGTGCACCAAACCGCTTTCTTTGATTCCTAAATCTACAAAACAACCAAAAGCAGTAATGTTATTAACAATTCCAGGTAAAATCATGCCGGTTTTTAAATCAGAAATAGAGCGAACATTCGGGTCGAATTCGAAAATTTTTGCTGCTTTTCTTGGATCTAAACCTGGTTTTTCTAACTCTTTTAGAATATCTTTTAAAGTTAAAATCCCTATTTCAGTTGTGATATAATTTTCAGGTTTTATTTGAGCGATTTTTTCTTTATTAGCGATTAATTCATTGGTTTTGATGCCTAAATCTTTTGCCATTTTTTCCACAATAGGATACGCTTCTGGATGCACAGCCGAATTATCCAACGGGTTTTTCCCATCGCGAATTCTAATAAAAGCTGCGGCTTGTTGGTACGCTTTTTCTCCTAAACGTGGTACTTTTTTCAATTGCTTTCTATCTTCAAATGGTCCGTTTTCTGAACGATATGCTACAATATTTTCCGCCATTTTTTCACCAATTCCTGATACATAACTTAACAACGATTTACTAGCCGTATTGATGTTAATCCCAACAGCATTCACACAACTCATTACTGTGCTATCTAATGCTGATTGCAATTT
Organism: Flavobacterium channae; assembly: GCF_021172165.1. Taxonomy (NCBI): domain Bacteria; kingdom Pseudomonadati; phylum Bacteroidota; class Flavobacteriia; order Flavobacteriales; family Flavobacteriaceae; genus Flavobacterium; species Flavobacterium channae. The sequence continues at coordinate 2,804,528 of NZ_CP089096.1, forward strand.
AGCTTGATCCACATCGTGCTGGTATTGTCCAACACCAATAGATTTCGGATCAATTTTTACCAATTCTGCTAATGGATCTGAAAGTCGTCTACCAATAGAAACCGAACCACGAACCGTTACGTCGTAATTTGGAAATTCTTCTCTCGCAATTTTACTCGCAGAATATACCGATGCTCCCGCTTCCGAAACTACAAATACTTGAACAGGTTTATCAAAAGCGATTTTTTTAATGAAAAATTCAGTTTCACGAGAAGCTGTTCCGTTTCCGATAGAAATCGCTTCAATATTGTAGGCATTCACCATCGAACGGATTTTTTTCATCGCCATAGCGGTATCGTTTTGTGGTGCATGTGGATAAATAGTTTCGTTGTTTAACAAATCACCTTTTTCATCCAAACACACGACTTTACAACCGGTTCTATATCCTGGGTCAATGGCTAAAATTCGTTTTTCTCCTAATGGTGGAGCTAACAATAACTGACGTAAATTTTCGGAAAACACATCAATCGCTTTTATGTCGGCTTTTGCTTTTGCTTCTTGTAAAGTTTCGTTTGAAATAGCTGGTTCCAACAAACGTTTGTAACTGTCTTTTATCGCTAATTCTAAATGTTCGGTTGCATCCGAATTTTTATTTTTAATGATATTTTCTTCGATAAAATCTAGCGCTTCTTCTTTTTCGATGGCAACATTTAATTTAACAAAACCTTCCGCTTCAGCACGTAACATAGCTAATAAACGATGCGATGGTGCTTTGGAAATAGGTTCTGACCAATCGAAATATTGGGAGAATTTTTGAGCTGCTTCGTCGTCTTTTTTAGTTTTTACAACCTTCGTGGTGATTTCAGCTTTTCGTTGGAACATTCTACGTAAATTTTTACGAATAAAGATGTTTTCGTTAATCCATTCGGCAATGATATCGCGAGCGCCTTGTAAGACTTCGTCTTCGTTTTTAAAATTGGCATTCAAATATTTTGAGGCTAAAAACTCAATATCATCATTTTTTTGACTTATGATAATTTTTGCCAAAGGTTCTAATCCGTTTTCACGAGCGACATCGGCTTTGGTTTTTTTCTTCTTTTTGTAAGGCAAATAGAAATCTTCCAATTCTTGTAAATCAAAACTGTTTTCAATTTTGGATTTCAATTCAGGCGAAAGTGCATTTTGCTCTTCAATCGATTTTAAAATACTTTCTTTTCGCTTGATGATTTCATCAAATTGCTTGTTTAATTTCGAAATTGCTTCGATTTGCACCTCATCTAAATTTCCGGTTTGATCTTTTCTGTAACGCGAAATAAACGGAATCGTACAATCTTCTGAAAGTAATTTTATGGTAGCTTCAATGCTTTTTGGAGCAATGTTGGTTTGGTTTTGAATGAATTGAATGTTGGTCATTGTAATAAAAATTGAACTGCTAAAATACTATCTTTGGACAAAATTATTAGCTTTTGGAAGTACTATTTATTTATTTAATTGTGATTAACAGCCTTTGTTTTTTAACATTTGGCTACGATAAATGGCAAGCTAAAAAGAATAAAAGACGAATTTCAGAATTCAGTTTACTTTTATTGGCTGGAATTGGTGGAACTATTGGAGGAATTGTAAGCATGTATCTTTTCAAGCACAAAACCAATAAGTTTTCTTTTACATTAGCTTTTTATGCTATTGCGATACTTCAGATTGTTTTATTGTATTTCGGAATTCAAATATTTAAAAGCTAAACCTAAGTTTTCAATAACATCAGTTATTAACATGCTTTCTTCACTTTGTGTTTGAAGTGTAATATCTGCAGCCAATCCGTGAAGATAAACGCCTAATTTGGCAGCTTCTAAAGTTGTGTAACCTTGCGCTAAAAACGAAGTAATCATTCCGGTTAACGCATCTCCTGAACCACCTTTTGCTAAACCTGAATTACCTGTTGTATTTTCAAAATTCTGAGTTCCGTCGGTGATGAAAGTTTTATGTGCTTTTAAAACAATAACACAATTTAAATCTTTCGCTTTTTGAATGGCAGTATTTCTTCTTTCAGATTCTGAATGATGTTCACCAAATAAACGGTCAAATTCTTTTGGATGTGGTGTTAGCACAAATGGAAAATTAAAATTATTCCAATCGATTTTATATTTTGCAATCAAATTCAATGCATCGGCATCAAAAACAACGGGAAGATTGTTTTCGTATAATTCGTTAATGTATTGTAGACTGATTTCATCAACGCCAATTCCAGGACCAATTCCGATAGCATTAAATGGTGATAAATCATTCATCACACAAGAATTAACATACATAGCTTCGGGAATCGAAATGAAAAGAACATTTTTGTTTTCAGGGTAAAAAGCAACTGTTAATAACCCAACACCTGAACGCAGACAAGCTTTAGAAGCAATTATTGCTGCACCCATTTTATCTGAGCTTCCTGCAATTAACAAAGCATGACCATGTGTTCCTTTGTGAGAATCACATGGTCTTACTTTATAAGTGTTTTTAATACAATTCAAATCTAATTTTATGAGTTCCATTTGAATTGATTTTAAGATTATTGGTTATTTACAAGCGATTTTTTTCACACGATTACCATGTCTTCCGCCTTCAAATGGAGTATTTAAAAAAGTATCTACCATTTCAACAGCTTGTTGAATAGAAGTATAACGTGCAGGAATACTTATAATATTAGCATCGTTATGTTGGCGTGCTAAAGCAGCAATTTCTTTTGTCCAACATAAAGCGGCACGAATATCTTGGTGCTTGTTAACCGTCATAGCAATTCCGTTTCCAGAACCACAAATTACGATTCCTAAATCGGCTTTTTTACTTTCTACATCGTAGGCTACTGGGTGACCAAAATCGGGATAATCTACGCTATCAAAAGTATCGGTTCCGTGATTAAAAACCGTATGTCCTTTTTCTTCTAAATATTGAACAATCGCTTTTTTATAATCTGGACCAGCGTGGTCATTTCCAATTGAAATTTTCATAAGTTGTTGTGTCTTTTGTATATGCAAAAGTACTAAAGAAATAGAAGTAATAATAATATGATTCTGGTTTTGATATTTTTTTAATTATTTCGTTTAAAATCAGAGAATTATACAATAAACTAACCTTAAAAATACACTTTGTTAACTTCTAAATGTAAATCGTTGAAAATCAGTTAATATTAAATTAACACTCATTGTTAACAACTTTGGATAGAAATTTAGAAGTTTTTTTAGGTTGCATTAAAAAATTTTGTAATCAAAAATTGAAATGAAAAAATCAAGCAGAGTTATTATTTTTTGTTGAAAAATTATCAATACAAATTCACAGGTTATTAACATAAAATTAAAAGTAAACTTATTTACAATTTAATTCAAATTCTGTATTTCAACAGTTGTTAATAACTCAAAAATAAAAAATAAAAATCATCAGATTTTCAAATATTTAATTAAAATTAACAATGTTAATTACGTTGTATAACTTAGGATAACTTTATAAAAATGGATTTCTTAAAAAACTTATTCCACATATTAACACGCTATAATAACCATCATAAATTTAAATTTAATTAAAAATATTTTTTGTTGTTTTTAATATATGTTGAAAACTTTCAACTTTAAAAAATTAAACAATTTTTAAATGATCGTCTTCATTTAGTTTTTTTAGAATTTCTTTTACGGTTGCTTCGTCGTTTGGATGTACTTTTAATTTGATACCGCCATAAGCAATTGTAGCGAAAGGATCGATTCCTACAATAGTTTCGTTTTCAAAAAAATAAGCAATTCCTTCTTGCTCTAATAAATTTTTAATAATTAAAGTTTCGTGTTGGTAAGTAAACACGGCAATGGTAATGAAGTTTTCCATAAAATAAAAAAGGGTTCTTATGATTATAGAACCCTAGCTTTTTATTAAACAATAAATTTTTCTTTTTTATTTTCGATAAGGATATTTTTAACCTTATCAACATTTT